>JBDRJY010000011.1:0-80605 GCA_043814545.1 archaeon
TTTTTTTCTTTTATTTACCCGAAGGGAAAACCCCAAGTTTTATAAACCTTAGACTTTTCTAAATTAACTTAAATGGCTAAGAAGAAAGTATTACAACCTGAGATTAACATTGGTCTTGTTGGACACGTTGACCACGGTAAAACCACTCTAGTTTCTAAATTATCTGGCAAATGGACAGATACACATTCTGAAGAAATTAAAAGAGGGATTACTATCAGGTTAGGTTATGCTAACGCAATGTTTTACAAATGTAAGAAATGTAAAGGTGCTGAAGCTTATTGTGCAACTGAAAAATGTCCTAACTGTAAAGGCAAGTGCGACCCAATCAGAAAAGTATCATTTGTCGACGCCCCAGGGCATGAAACTCTTATGGCAACCATGTTGTCTGGTTCTGCTATCATGGACTGCGCAATCTTAATGGTAGCAGCTAATGAAGAATGTCCACAACCACAAACTAAAGAACATCTTATGGCATTGGACATATGCGGTATTAAAAATATTATTATCATTCAAAACAAAATTGACCTTGTTTCCAGTGAACAAGCTAAGAAAAACTATGAGCAAATTAAGAAATTCGTTAAAGGAACTTTTGCCGAAAAAGCACCAATAATCCCATTATCTGCACAGTTAGGCATTAATGTGGATGCTTTGATTGAAGTTATTGAAAATAATTTTAAAACTCCTAAAAGAGATTTAAAAAAAAGTCCTATCCTATTCATAGCTAGAAGTTTTGACATCAATAAACCATCGTCTCCTGCTCTGAATATCATGGGCGGAATAATTGGCGGAGCTTTGGTTCAAGGCCAGTTGAAAATAGGTGAAGAAGTTGAAATTTGTCCTGGAGAAAAGGTTGAGAAAGAAGGTAAAGTTTTTTGGGAACCTATCCGGACCAAGATTTTAGGTTTGAAAACAGGTAATGAAGATTTAGATGAAGCTATCCCTGGCGGTTCTATCGCTGTTTTAACTGAATTAGATCCTTATTTGGTTAAATCTGACTCTTTAACAGGTAATCTTTTAGGCCATCCAGGCAAATTGCCTCCTGTCTGGACAGAATTAATGCTTGAAGGCCATTTACTTGAACGTATTATCGGGGCCGATAAAGATATGAAAGTCGACCCAATTAAGAAAGGCGAAACCCTAATGCTAAATGTAAATTCTACTGCTACAGTCGGTATAGTCACTGAATTAAGCAAAAAAGGGTTTAAAGTTACTCTAAAAAAACCTATTTGTGCCGAAAAAACAGATAAAATCACTATGTCAAGGTTAGTTACACATAGATTTAGATTGATAGGTTATGCTACTATTTTGGAGTAGTTACAAATAGAAAGTTTTATATAGTATTTCTTCTGGATTTTTAATATAAAATGAAACCTATTTCAAGTAAAAAAATAGTTTATGAACCTTTGTGTATAGGAAGGAAAACATCTAGTATTGTTGAAGATATTCTTAGACTTGAAACTGAACCTTATAATTATTTGGAAAAACTTTTCACAGTTATAGCTGAATATTATAATCATCTTGTAGATCATTCCCAAACTAGAGATGAAACTTTTAGTGCTTTGGAAGAAACAGGAAGAAAATATAGTCATAGTTTTTATTCTAATAAACCAAATGTAGAAGAGATTAGACAAATTTTGGCGCCATATGAAAATCAACTTAGAAGAAATATTGGTCAGCGGATTATTATTGATCGTCATATTAGTGGAAATTATGTCTCTACTCAAAATTGGGCATTAAATCTATTTGATTGGGCTCAAACAAAAAATATTGATACTGTTGTTAACATTGCAACTGGTGCATTTGAACCAGCTTGCTTATTAGCAGAAATGTTAGAAGTGGATAATTTGCAGCATCTAAGATATTCGCAATTAAAAAAATTTGATAGTACACCAAAAATAATTGAACCTAAAAATTTTGGTAAGCGTGTCCTTGTAATTGATGATTTTTGTTGGAGTGGAGAAAGTTTAGCAATAGTAGCAACAGATGTTAAAAAAAATTCTGAATCTGATAGCGAAGTTTATGCAACTTCAATATTTAAACCACAAAAAGGAAGAGATTTTGCTTATGAAAATAATTTAGGTAATTGGAAAAAAGAAGGATTAGAAAGATTGTGGAGAGTTAGGGTGTAAGAAAAATGGAAGAAAGAATCAACACATACTATTCAAGATTAAATTCGTTTTTAGATCATTTTGGTTATACTGAAGAAAAACCTTTAGAAGAAAAAGATTTTTCTAGTTTTATGGAAAAAGCTTCAGAAACATGGCCTGGTGCTTATCAAAGACTTGAACAATTAGCTCAAGAAGAAAAAGAAGATAAATGGGACCAGTTTTTTGATTCAACACCGTTCTTTACTGCAACTTTACCTACAGCAATTCCTTGGAAAGTTGTTGAACATTATGCGAGAAAAGGGCAAAGATATTCTGGTTTCGTTGCAGCAGCAATAGTTGGAGGCATAGAAACTTTAGCATTTGTAAAAGGTATTCCATTATTTTGTGATGATGAATTAAAAACTTTACAAATACAACATGCTTTGTTCATGTGGACAAACCTAAGTTTAATTGGGATGGGTTTAAGGTGGGGTTATAAAAAACAAAAAGCACGAGAAGAAGGTACACAGCATTTTGCTGAAGAAGGAAATGAATATGACA
Source organism: archaeon (assembly GCA_043814545.1). Taxonomy (GTDB): domain Archaea; phylum Nanobdellota; class Nanobdellia; order SCGC-AAA011-G17; family GW2011-AR17; genus JBDRJY01. Next base: position 2,649 of record JBDRJY010000011.1, read on the forward strand.
AATTACAAAAACGTATAACGTTTGACATTCTTAGTGCTGTTACTAAACATTTTAATCCCAAATAAAAAAGATAAGATTTATATACATTCTTAACCATATTGCCTAGTATCAAAAGGTGATTCGTTGACAGACTATCTTAAAAGTTATAGCAGATATTTTTTTATCGCAATATTTATTTTACTATTCTATTTAAGTTTTTTATTAATTGAACCTTTCTTTATTTCATTATTAACAACTTTATTGCTGGCTTACTTCTTATACCCTGTTTACAAAATTATTAAGAAAAAGATTAAAAATGAAATTGCTGCTTCACTGATTCTAACAATAAGTATTTTGTTAGTTATTGTTATACCACTAGGGATTTTGATAAATTTGGTTGTTAACGAAGCTTACACTTTATATTATATGGTTGATGTTGCAGCCATCTTAACAATAATTAATAATATAATACCTTCACCTATTTTGTTATCATATTTACAATCAGTTATTGAAAATGGTTTACCTTTTTTCATTTCTGCAACTTCAGCTTTCGTACTTACAATCCCGCAAAAAATAGTTAATTTTTTCATATCGTTAATTGTTTTGTATTACAGTTTTAAAAGTGGACATAAGTTAGTGCATTTAGTAAAACAGCTTATACCTTTAGAATCTAAAAAACGTGACACCTTACTTAAAAAATTTAGGACAACCATCGATGGTGTAATGTTCGGTGTCATCATTAATGCTTTTGTCCAAGCTACTATTGCTACAATAGGTTTTACAATCTTTGGTGTTAGTGCGCCTTTTTTCTGGGGTGCTCTGGTAGGTATCTTAGCAGTATTACCTGCAGTAGGACCAACTTTAGTATGGTTGCCTCTTGCAATTTACAAATATGTTGTTGGTGAACCTTGGATTGCGTTAGGTTTAGGACTTTATGGTTTAATCGTTATGACAATCTTAACTGATATTATACTTAAACCGAAAATTATTGGTTGGAGAGGGAAAATCCATCCTGTTGTTGTGTTGCTTGGAGTTATCGGTGGTTTAAGCTTGTTCGGGATTGTAGGTTTGATTTTAGGACCGTTAATACTAACAGTATTTTTGTTCTTTTTAGATGTATACATAGGAAATGAAGCTTAAAGTAAAGGATGTAAATTTATCAGCGGGAGGACCGTTCGTTGCCATACTTAACGAGGACGATGCAGCAGCGTTAGACCTTAAACCTTCAGACCGTATTAAAATTACAACTCTTAGGAAAAAACATTCTGCAACTGCTATTGTTGATATTTCTACCAAAGGTATTGGTCATGGAAGGATTGGATTATTTGAAGAAGTTTTGGCTAAACTAAAATTAGAACCTGGCGTTACTGTAAAAGTTTTTCCTGCACCCAAACCTAAATCTATCGAAGCTATCAAACGTAAGTTAGACGGACATATCATGACTAAAGAAGAGTTTAACGAACTTGTCAAAGAGATTGTTAATAATGAATTGAACGAAACTGAATTAACTTACTTTGTTGCTGGAACTTACACGAAAGGTTTGACTTTGCAAGAAGTTGTACATCTTACTAATGCTATTGTTAATAACGGCTGGACTTTCAAGTTTAACAAAAAAATAATTTTAGACAAACATTGTATTGGCGGTGTTCCGGGTAACAGAACTACCATGGTTATCATTCCCATCTTAGCTGCGTTAGGTTATACTGTTCCTAAAACAAGTTCGCGTGCTATCACTTCACCTTCAGGTACAGCTGACACTGTTGAAGTTTTAGCACCAGTTGCTTTATCTAAAGAAAAATTTAAACAAGTCATTAAAAAAACTGGAGCCTGTATGGCCTGGGGCGGTGCATTTAACATGGCAGGTGCTGACGATAAAATGATTAAAATTCGGCACCCATTAAGTATTGACCCTAAAGGATTATTGATAGCTAGTATTTTAGCAAAGAAAAAAGCTGCGGGCGCTACGCATGTCTTGATTGATATTCCTATCGGGCCTACTGCCAAAATATCTAACAAAACAAAAGCTGAAGAACTGAAAAAACAATTCATTTTTGTCGGGGAAAAGATTGGTTTGAAAATAAAAATTATATTTACTGATGGCAAACAGCCTATTGGCAACGGTATCGGACCTGCGTTAGAAGCACAAGACGTCTTAGGTGTTTTACATGGGAACGGCCCTAATGATTTAAGAGAAAAGTCTATCGATCTAGTAAAAGAAATTTTAGAAATGATTGATATTGTTAATGGTGATGAGTTAGCAATTGATGCTTTAGACTCAGGCGCTGCGTATGAAAAATTTAAAGAAATTATACAAGCCCAAGGCGGTAAAAAAATTATACGGGTACCGACTGCTCGATATTATAAATCTATCACAGCTACAAAGTCTGGCAAAGTGAAAACTATCAATAATAAAATGCTTTCAAAAATTGCTCGAATAGCCGGCGCACCGCAAGATAAAGTTGCCGGCATATATATCAGAGTAAAAATTGGTAACAAAATCAAAAGAGATGATGTCTTATTTACCATCCATACCAAAAGTGAAGAGCAAATGAAAGAAATTGAGCCAATTATACGTAACCTTCACCCTATAGAATACTAAATTTTATATATTATTATTTTCTTACTCTAACAAATCATGGAAAAGTTTAATTGTGTAATCCCTGACTGGACAGAGATGGTTTCTATTGCCAAAAAAACTTGTGACACAATCAAAGACAGCAATTTTCATCCTGACGTAATCATAGCTTTATCACGAGGCGGTTTAGTACCTGCAAGATTATGTTGCGATTTTCTGCATATTAAAAACTGTTTGAGTATTAAAGTAGATCATTGGGGCTTAACTGCTACTAAAGATGGTCATGCTAAACTTACTCAGGGCCTTACAACTGATTTGTCTGATAAAAAAGTTTTAGTTGTAGATGATATTACTGATACTGGGCAAAGCATGGAAATTGCTAAAAAACATTTAGAAGAATTAAATCCTAAAGAAATGAAAACTGCTACTTTATTCCATTTAACAGGTGCCAAGTATACACCTGATTTCTTCGGTACTGAACGTGAATGGGCGTGGATAATTTTCCCGTGGAACTTTCGAGAAGATATGGTTAACATTATCAAGAAAATAACAACTGTTGAAGAAAAGAATTTAGAACAAATTAAAGATGAGTTGAAAGTTAACTTTAACGTCGATACAGAAATAGAAGAATTAAAAGAAATAGTTGAACATATTTCTTACTTGGACAACTTATGATTTTATTTTCTTTTTTTTCTTAAAATTGCTTTTTCTATCCTTAAAATTGCAGCTTCCATAACGAATAATCTTCTTAAGCTGTAAACAATAGCAATCAGAAAAGCTAAGATTAAATACATTAAAATATAGTTTGCTTGAAGGGCTTCTACTACCATATAATCACCTCTATTTTATAAAAGGTGTTTTAGATTTATATAATTTTGGTTTTTGCCTTTGGCTGAATACAAAGTTATTTGAAATAAATCCTTAGGCTCCACATAATACAAACGTTTAAATATCTGTGGTGCCTAATTTTAACTATGGTTTTTATAAGAAAGAAAAAGATTCATGATAAAACTACTTAAGATTTTACAAAATAATTTATAGATAAAATTTTCTAAGCCGAAGGCAAAACTCTTATTTATACAATTTTTCAATAATGGCTGCGAATGCTGGCCTTGTCAAGAATACACCAATCGTTACACCGATAATAGTTGTAACTGCGAAACCTCTAATCAAACCTGCACCTGCGTTCCATAACGGAATCATAGCTGCAATAGTTGTTGCGTATGCTACAAATATAATAAAGAACGCTTGCTTAATTTTTTTATTCCAGTTACTATACTCACCCTGTTTGTGTAGAACTTCGTCAATGATAACAATCTGATGGTCAACACCTGTACCAATAGCTGCAATTATACCTGCAATAGCTGCCATGTCTAAGTTCCATTGGATGAAAGCTGCAAAACCTAAAATCAAAACGAGTTCAGAAAAACTTGTCAACAACATAGGTAAAATTATTTTTATTTTTCTATACCGTAAGAAAACAAAACCTGCAACTGCTAGCAAAGCTACCAAGCCAACCAATAAAGCGTTGTTAATGAAACTTTTGCTTAACCGAGGAGAAATCGTATCAAGTTTAACTATCTCAATGTCAAACGGTAACGAACCTGTAATAAGAATTGTTTGTAACTTGTTCATGTTAGATACAGCATCTTCAACTGCAATCTGTTTGGTTGAACCTGCACCTGGACCGGAAATCGCAACCTGAGTTGTTTCGCTGCCTTTCAAATCAGCGCCAATCTGTAAACTGTCAACCAACTGTCCGTCAAGGTAAAAGTCAATCTTTTCACTCAAAATCTCTCTACCGTCAGCTGACATAATAACATCTAATTTATCAGTAACTTCAGCATGCCGTGCAGCAGCTTCTGAACTTAAATGAATAACAAATTCAAATGAACATGACCAAGCATTAGCGTCAATCTGGTTACATTGTCTTACGCCTGAACAACTACCGTCGTTCTGGCAAACGAATGGTATATCATCTTTACCGCCAACAAAAACTACATCTTCACCAATCTTAGCTTCAAACACACCTTGTTCGCCAATCAAATTGATTATTTCTTCATTAGAAACGCCTGCCATTTCTATCAGGATAAACTTATTATTTTCCCAATCTTCAGCGCTACGTATAGTTAAGTCAGATAAACCGTAAACATTTAACCTGTTAGTCATAACTTGAATCAAAGTGTTAATATCATCGTCAGTAATTTCAGTTTCAGAAATCGGTTGTAACATTACACGTGTACCACCTTTCAAATCTAAACCTAGTTTAATATTACTAGTACCAATCTCGCCAATTGTTATTTGTGGAGCGCCACGACCCAAGTAAGCAACAGTACCAGAATCAGTCGTAATTTCAATTTTTTCCTTAGGTAACAATTCGTTTACAACTTCACGCAATCCTTCATAGTCCGAAACAACAATACCGTTAATAGAAATAATTGTTTCACCATAGTTTAAACCGGTGTTCAAGTCAGATGAAACTATTGTTAAATTTTCGTCAGTGACAAACCCTATTTCTTCAACAACTTCGTACGTGACTTCTTCAAGATCAGTCACAATAACAATTTCTACAGGGTCTGCATCTAAGTCAGACAAAATTATGTTAAACTGTTCAAGACTTTCAATGTTTTCACCGTTGATTGCAAATATTTCTTGACCTGTGCTTATACCATACTCAGATGCTAAACCGCCAACAGTACGTATCTCAAAACCATCAGCATAAGGTGAAGGGTTGATTGCAAAAATTGCTATTGCTAACGCGATAATCAAAAGCCAAACCCTAAACGACAAAAATTTTTTCATCTCTGCCCCCGTTTAACGTACCACATTAAAATACCAGCATTCATTAAATAAGTGAAAATGACGTCAAATGTTAAACCTATACAAATAATCAAAAACATTTGTTTCAAAACTAAAGAAGTTGCCAGAAAATAACCTATAAATAATGCAACGAAAGTTGTGCCTGTCATTGTCAAACCAGTTTTCATTGAATCAATAATACGGTCGTAAGCTGCGCCCAATTCTTTACGTCTTAAAACTCTAGTAGTCATAAGAATGTCAGTGTCAATTGAATAACCTATCAATAATAATAAAGCTGCAACACCTGCAGTTGATAATCTAATATCAAAAATGTTTAACACCATTAAAGTCATTGTAATATCTGCGAAAGCTGCAAATACTACCGCTATCGAAGGTATAATTGTTCTAAATGTGATTAAAACTACAATACCCATGAAAATGAAAGCTAAGATCATCGCTGTAACCATTTGTCTGTAAAAGGATTTGCCTAAAGAAGAACCCACAAGTTCCATTGAATAGTTTTCTGAATTTAGTTCGATTCCTAAATAAGATTCTAAAGCTGTTTTCAATATATCAGGTTCAACGTCGCCAATCTCTATAATTAAACCTATCTGTTCGTTAGCACCAAACTCTTTCAATTGTCGTAAATTCGTATCTTTGCCTGCGAATTCTGTGTTAAGAAAAGTTTCTAAAGCATCTATGTCAGCTTGAGTATAAATAGTTGCAGTTATACCCCCACTTAAAGAAACGTCTTTAGGTACAATTTCTCCTGTCTGTTGGTAAGTTATTCCTAAGAAAATTAAAGCTACCAAAACTAACAGTAAAGGTATAATAAAAAGCTTCTTATAATGCTGGTTATATAACTTTCTAAACTTTTCTCGCATAAAACTTTTTGAAGAACTAGTAGTATATAAATCTTTAGTGATTAAGAAAAATACTTTGTTTTTTCCCTGACGGATAAAGATTTTCAACCAAAGACAATAATTATTTAATAAAAAACCTTTTATATATGAAACTGCATTATGGTTAGTATAAAAACGGTGGATTAATGAACAAAAAACTTATACCTATCATATTCATTATTTTATTATCTAGTTTTGTAATTGCTGTCGAATATTCTGATGTTGTCGTGCCTACATTAAGTTTTGATTTGGAACGTACTTATTATGGGTTGAATGATATGTTAGATGGTGAATTAATATTATCTTTTACAGGACCACCAATCAGCGATACTTTCATCTTATCTGCTTTTAACGAAACATATGAAATTACTTTTACTGAAATTTTAAATTTAGAAAATATAACTTATACTGAAGTTAGTGCTGAGTCAGGCATAGGAAATGCTGAAAATTCCGTTACTTTATCACCTGGTGAAATGACAGTTGTACAATTGCCAAGGTATTCAGACATCCAATCTGTTACAATGGATGTTGAAGGTGATGCAACGTTTCCATATTTAGATTTTGGTGGCGAAGGTTATGTGCACTGGTTTTATCTTGGAACTTTTTTAGGTTATATTGATTCTTATGTTACACCAACTAATTTAGGCGAAACTGATTCTGGTACTAGCGTAATTAACACTAACAAAAATTATTATTGTGAAGTTATTGATTTTCCTTACAGCAAAAATTTTGAAGTTTCTGCAAAGTACAAAACTTTAATTACTGGTACTAAACTTAAAGCTGTCATATTATCTATGCCGGGCGGCGATCCTGTCAATAGCGGTTTTGAAGGAGGTAGTGATACTTGTGACTTGCCTGAAAATTCCGGGACGAACTGGGGCAGTTGTGATATTGAACTTGGTTATGCTGCCGAAGGTCATCACTTAGTATGTGTTTATGTTGCCAATAATGTTAGCTCAAATGTTATTAACTTAGCAATTGAAAATGAAGCTAGTACTTCAACTGCTTTCACATGTCCTATTGGAGGAGGATATTGTACGTCTACTTCCCCTACTGATTTTTTTATCAAAGTTAAAATAGGGGATTATGAAGGTGTTTTATCTGATTCAACAACATTTGAAGATTGGTTCACGTTTTATGATTCGCCTGTAGACGGTCTTGATTTTTATGTCGGTGCTGACCCTTACCTAGGTGTTTGCAAAACTGAAATTTGTGGCGTACCTATTGTTTATAATTCTGAAGATTCAGGTTCAATTACTTTAAGCAATCCTTCAATCACATATGAATCAGCTTCAGTAACACAAACAACTAACAAATTTTACGAGTTTGTTGACCAAGAAGCGTACATTTCTGAAATTGATGCTGGCTACGGTCTTGAAGAAATCACTACCGAATATTTATGGGAATTCTCTTTCCCGTTAGATTTTTTTAATGTTGTAACACCTGCAGATTTAGAAAATGGTCTTTACGATTTACAAATTGATTATAATTCTGCTTCAATTATTATAACAATAAATGTTTCAGCTGAGTACGAAATAGAAGTTGAACAAACTCTTGCAGAAGAAGTGCAAAACAAGATTGATTCTGCTATAACTGCCTTGCAAAGTTTGGATGCTACAAGTTCAGACATTGATACTATCCTTAGCATTTTAAGTTATGATTTAAGCGGTGCTGTTACTGTTTTGCAAAATTATAAAACCACTTTAGAAACTTTAGAAGAAGATTCTGAAATTGAATCTTTGCAAACTGAAGTTGACACGTACCTTGAATCTATACCTAAAAGTATTACCATATTAAGTGATTTTCAAGGAAGCCCTTTAGCTTCGCCTTCAGATATAGAAGCAGTTATAGGTACAGATTATCAGGACGTATATTTTTACCAAAATGATTTTAAAATTACATCACAAATTCAAAAGTTTAGCATTCTATTTTTCGACGGAACGTATGAAAATGCTGTTTTTGTCCAGAAAACTGTTAAAGCTCTTGACGATGCTAGCCAGATTTATGTTTATGAAATAATTGATAAAAATATTGCATATGATACAAGTTATCTGTTCTTTGAAGAAACGCCTACTGTTGTTGAAAATGATCCTATCCTAAAATGGTATATTGGAAGTTTAGGACCAGGTGAATCTAAAACTTATAGTTATATCATTGATACTTCATCTATAATAGACACTTCTGGTCTTGACACTGTAATTATACCTTCAGGATCTGTGCCTGTTGATTATGTTGGAACTACTACTTGTGGCGATGGTATATGTACTGTGCCCTTAGAAACAAAACAAACTTGCCCTGACGATTGTGGTGGAATTAATTGGTTACTAATTGTTATAGTGTTAATTCTTTTTGTTGCCTTATTGTTTTACATTAACTGGTATAGAGGCAAGTGGAACTTTAAAGATTTAACACGTGGTAAAAATCCTTTCAAGTCTGAAGCTGACCTTAAGGCCATTGTAAATTATATTCAAACAATGTCAGCACGTGGTACACCTAATCAAACAATTATTGATAATCTTAAAAAAACAGGTTGGACAGATAAACAAATTACTTATGCGTTTGAAGAAGCTGAACTTGAGAAAAAAGTTAAAAAAATTCCTAAGAAAGCTGCTAACACTGTTGCTCTGAAAACTTATATTACTGCTGCAATGCAAAAAGGTTTGACCAAAGAAAAAATTCGATTTAATTTAATTAAAGCAGGTTGGAACAAGGATCAAGTTGAACAAGCTTATTCTAATATTGAAGGCAGCATGAAGAAAAAGTTGTCTGTTAAAAAATGGACGTTTGGATTGTTTGGCAAGAAATAATTTTATTTTAGAAAAGTTTATAAGGTTCTTGTTTCTGTTTTTGTCTTAAGCGCTGGTAGTTCAACGGCTAGAATTTCGGCCTTCCAAGCCGAAGATTCGGGTTCGAATCCCGGCCGGCGCATTTCTCATTTAAACGAAATAATTTGGTAACCATATTTTTCAACTTCTTCTTTTAGAAAAAAAGTTTGGTCTTTTGTTTTGAAAACAGAAGTTATTTCTTTTTCTATAACTCTGCCAGTATATTCTTTTGTTTCAGGGTCCCATTCTCTTAGAACTAAAATATCACCTGAGTTACATTCAAAGTCAGCTAACCTTAACTCAAAAGTTTTTTCACCACCAAGAATATTTTGAAAATATTTTGGCCAAATTTTCTTTTCTATCCTCATGGTTCCCACTCTTCGCCATCATACAAAGCTTTTACACCACCAATATCTCCTTTGTACATAACCAACTGTATGCCAACCTCCAGCAATTGTCCTAAAGCTTCATCAATTTCATCTTTCCACTTATCATTACCAGAGGAGTTAACTTTTTCTATGTAACGAGTCACCATAGCTTCATGGCTAACTAGTTGTTTTAGGTTTACACCCATCATTGCATGAACGCAAGGGATACAAGGTAACCATGGCATGTACATAATACCGTCAGCTAAATATTTATGGCTATCTCCTAGCCTTGTTGCAGAATAAATTGCGTCACGTTCAGCGTGTTCTAGGGAATTATATTTTCCTGGACACTGTAAACGTTCAGGAGTTTTTTCCAAACCAAAAGGTAAACGGTTAGTTCCTAATGTACAAAAATCACTTTTAACAATTGCTGCACCAGTTTTTGTATCTGGATCGTCAGAATTTATCCAAGCATAATTGTAAGCTTTCCTTAACCAGTCTCTTGCTACTTCATTTGTTGTTTCTTCAAAATATTTTAGATGTTTTGGTACCCATAAGTCTGTCATTGTAAACGAAGAAATAAAATATTTGTTTTTAAAGATTGTGGTTATAAGATACCTAATTAATCCAAGGCAAAAACCAAAATTTTATAAAATATTTCTACACTTATATTAAACAATGAAAAGATTTATGTTATTGTTAACAATTTTAATCCTGTTAACTTCATGTATAACTGAATATCGACCGGAAGAACATACTTTTATCACTAATCCTACAAGCGGCGCAGAATTATTTGTTAACATATACAAACCTTCCGATTGGAATGGTGAAGCTCTACCTACAATAATTCTTATCCCTGGTGGTTCAAGTTATAGTTCATATTATGAAGAATTCGATAGAGCACAAACATTATCTGAAGAAGGATTTACAATAATAACATTTGACCCGGACGGTCGAGGGAAAAGTGGAGGATTTGATGATCAAAATGGTTTCACTCATCAAGACGGATTAGCTGCAATAATTGAATTTGTTGCAACTTTGCCAGAAGTCGATCCTAATCAAATGGGAATATTTTCACAATCATATGGTGTAACTTTAGCTTCAGGCGTCTTAGCAAGATATCCGCAATTACCATTATCTTTCTTGATTGATTATGAAGGACCAGCTAATAGAGATGACACTGGTGGTTGTGATGAAGCAGGAACTGGACATTTACAAGATTTAGTAACTTGCGATGATGAAATGTTTTGGGCAGAGCATGAAGCTGAAACTTTTATTTCACAAATCCATGTACCTTATCAACGTTTACAAAAAATAAGAGACCATGCCCAACCAGATTATGAACATACAATTATAATGAACAATGCAGCTGTTGAAGGGTTAAGTCCGTGGGTAAGGTTAAACTATTTACAACTCAACATAATTTATACTGAAGAAAATTTGCCACCAATGCTATCAAATATGTTCGGTGAAAAGTTGTTAGAGGAATTGCCTAATTTAGTAAATGAAATGTTAGCATTGCCTTATTAAACCAAAAGCAAAACCCGTTCTTCACAAATTTTAAAAACACTTTACCTAAAAACAATTAGCATGAAACATTTAATCTGTCTCAAAGATATTTCAAAAGAAGAAATCTTACAACTTGTAAACAAAGCCGTAAACATTAAACGTAACCCTAGCGATTATTCTACCATCTTAAAAGATAAAACTTTGTTAATGATATTTGAAAAACCTTCTTTGAGAACAAGAGTAAGTTTCGAAACAGGTATGACACGGATGGGAGGACATGCTATCTATTATAATACTTCTACCTCACCAATGGGGAAGAAAGAGTCTATAGCAGATACAGTGAAAGCTGCTTCACGTTACGTCGATATTATTATGGCTAGATTGTTTTCGCATCGTAGCATGGAAGAGATGGCTCAACATTCAGATGTTCCTGTGATAAACGGTTTAACTGACTTTTCACACCCTTGCCAGATTCTTTCTGACTTACAAACTATCTTAGAGAAGAAAGGTAAGTTAGTAGGTTTGAAAATTGCTTATTTAGGAAATTCTAACAATAATGTAACACATTCTATCATGTACGGTTGTTTGAAAGTTGGTATGAATGTTTCAATTGGTTGTCCTTCTGGAACTGAGTACGAACCTTTGCCTTCAGTTGTTGAAGAATGTAAACGTATTTGTTTGGAGTCTGGTTCTACTTTAACTATTACACACAATGCAATGGAAGCTGTTCGCGATGCTGACGTGATTTATACTGATTCTTGGATGTCGTACCATATTCCTGAAAATCAGAAAGAAGAACGGTTAAGAATATTTCAACCTTTCCAAGTGAATGCATATTTAATGTCTCATGCTAAATCTAATGCAATCTTTATGAATTGTTTGCCTGCAATGCGCGGTTATGAACAAACAGCTGAAGTTATTGACGGTCCTCAAAGCGTTGTGTTTGACCAGGCTGAGAACAGGTTACATATGCAAAATGCTATCTTGTTGAAATTGTTAGGATTTTTTTGATTTTTCCCTTCGGGTTAAAGGTTTGTTTCTTAGTTAATTGGCTGGTTGACAATTTATTGAAATATATTTAAAACCAAGTTTCTTTTTTGTATGTCCTATATTCTTTTCCAAATCTCTTATCCAAAATTTTTTCTTCAAAATAAGCCCGAATAATAAGAATCATAATTAAACTACTAAAAATAATCATTATAATCCAATTTTGAAATAATATCATCCATCCTATAAGTATTAGACTTAAACCAAAATATATTGGGTGGCGAATTTTTGAATATATCCCTTTCTTCATTAATTTTTTTGCTTTGGGCATTGCGGTAAAAGCGTTATGTAAAGTAAGTTTCCCTAACCACCAAATGATTATTCCAATAATTGATAACAAAAAACCTAAAATAAAAAAAGTATTTAGTGTGAATTTACTTGTAATAAAATACACTATAAGTATAGTAAATAAAAAAGGAATAATATTTTCAATTTGGTAACGTTTCATAATAAATTAAAAGGAGTAAACCTATTTAAATAATAGTAATTGTCCTTAAAAACAATCAATTTATTAAAGATTTTTCTTAATATTTTATATAATAATCAATAGACACAATCATTTAAGCCAAAGGCAAAAACCAATCCAACCCCTTAAATTTATAAAGAATAAAGTCATTTAGTTTTATATATGAAATATTCCTTGAAAACCAACATTATGCAGCGGGTAGTGAAGGGGGTGATCTGGTGAGAACAATACTAATATTTTGTGCTCATAGTGATGACGAGGCTGTTGGGATGGCCGGCACCATTGCCAAGTTCGTTGATGAGAAGTATCAAGTTATCAAAGTAGTTTTATCTTTTGGTGAGTCTAGCCATCCGCATTTTCAGGAAGATGTTGTTATCAAAAAACGTGTTCAAGAAACTGAAGAAGCCAGCAAGTTTATCGGTATTAAGAAAACAATGTTTTTAGGTTTAAAAGATTTCAATGTTAAGCAAGAGTTGAAAGAAAAAAACGGGAAAGAAATCATTAAAAAGATTATTGAAAAGTATAAACCTCTACAGATTTATGTACCGACTGATTCTGACCCTCACCCTGACCATAAAGCTGTTAACAAAGTTGTCTTGGAAGCTGTTGACGTGTTACGGAAAAATTATCCTATTTACGCGTTTGAAGTTTGGAACCTTGTACAAGAAGGTCATCCTTTAGTTTACATTGACATTACTAAGTATTATAAGAAAAAAATTAAATATATTAAAACTTTTGCAAGCCAATGGGTTTACATGTATTCCCTTATGATACCTGTTTATATTCGATCACGGACGTATGGATGGGCACACAATTGTAAATATGCAGAGAGGTTTTACAAAATAAGATGAAAGTATTGTTTGTTGTTTCAGGAATAGGGTACGGTGACGCTACGCGTGAGCTTTCAGTAATACGTAAACTATTAGATAAACATCCTCAAACAAAAATCATGGTTGCCGGTTATGATAATTCTTACGAGTTTTTCAAAAATATGTTTGACACTATCAAAATTAAAGGTTATAAGCTACCAGGGAAACGAATGAAACTTTCTATTCTACCTTTCCTATTCCAAAATATTTTGTTACCTGTCCATTGGTTATTTAGTATGGTTAAAATTAAATCTAAGATTAAAAATTTTAAACCAGATATTATTATAAGCGACTTTGAACCGAGTGGCATTGCATTTGCCAGATTAGTTTTTAAAAAATGTATCGTTGTTTTCGGTTATGATCCTTTAACATATAAAGAATTTAAGAAAGAGAATAAAGTTAGTTTGAAATTGCGTACCGAAGCTTTATACTTTGAAAAAGTGTATAATCGTGCTAATTTAGTTATTATTCCTAAAATTTTTGGTAAAAATTCTCGCGATGTGAGTTTCCCTTATATTTACGTTGATTCAGTGGTAAGGCAACGACCCGAAGAGCTTCCCGATAATAAAATTCTTATGAAAAAATATAAGTTTGAGAAACGGCCAATAATTGTAATGATGGGCGGTTCAAAGTTAGGTATACAGTTAGCTAAAAATATTAACAATGTTGCTGACAAATTTAACGAACATTTTATTATTTTCGGTGGCGAATGTAACTTTAAACTAAACAATAACATAACTTATATTCCGTTTTCTTTTGAATTTCTTGAATATCTGAAAATCTCTAAAGGAGTTATAACTTTGGGCGGACAGAAAACGATTAGCGAAAGTCTTCTGTTCAAAAAACCTTTAATGTTATTTCCTATTCGAGGACACGTTGAACAAGTAATGAATGCATACGAAGCTCGAGAATATTCATATTTAGCAAAAAGTTATTCAGCTAAAGAAATTGCTAAAGAAATTAAAGAGTTTTTGAAAGTTCAGCCTGCTTTAGAACATAAGCTTAAGAAATTAAAAATTGAAACTAACGGTGCTAAACAAATTGTTAAAGTTATTGAAACTTTAGCTAAGAAGTCTTAACCAGTTTTCAGGATTTTTCTTTTTCATTAAACCTTCTAAACAAAATATAGTAATACCTCTAACCTGATGATGTTTCAACCATTTAATATCGTCTTCCAAATCTTTAGGAGTTTTGTATTCTTTAGGAAAGTAAAATTTACCTTGCCCTATGTATCCAATAATATAATCACCGTCTTTATGTGTTCTTAAAAACAACGACAAGTAAGAATAGTATAATGGTTGTATGTACCAAGGAACTATCGATGGAAAAATCAAATAATTCTTAGGTACATTTATAGCTCCTAACCAGTTTAACATAAAATCTGGAAACGCAAACGTTGAGATTGTTAAATCGTCTTTTAATTCTGTTAAAACTTCTTGAAAATATTCAGTGTTTTTACCTTTCTTGAAAAACATTTTTAACCATTCCCATTTATTTTTTCTGTAAGGAGGTTCAAGGTCTATATGCATTTCTATTCCTTTAAACTCTTTCAACCGATCAATATATTCTTTTTTTATTTGTCCAGAGAACCAGTAACCTTCTTCGTCTTTTAATAGCGGCCATGCAATAAGTTTTATTTTTTTAGAATTAATTTTCTTTTTCCATTGTAAAAAATCTTTTTTAGATGAACATGCTAAGCTAACTGTTAAAGACATGTCTAACTTTTTTAACAACCTAACTAGTTTTAACCAGTCTACTTGGTTCGGAAGTTCGCACGAAATTGAGAACATCTTTTTTTATGAAATTTCTCCTTTGTAAAATCTTTAATGAATGCTGTAGCAAAGTATGTATCTTTTCCAGGAAATAATTTAATTTGTTTATAATCGAAAATCTTGTATCCTTTTTCTTGATAATATTTAAATTTCCATCGGCCGAAGGCAATAAACTCGCGTACTAATCTTCTATTCTTAGTATTTTTCTTAACATATTTATAAAATACTTTAACTAATTTAGTACCAACTCCTTTACCACGATAACCTTCCTTAACATTCCTGTGGAAATGTGAAACATTTTTAACTTCTTTTGGATAACCGTTTGAGAATTGTTGAAAAAATAGGTTAATGAACTTTCTATTTTTCTTTCCGTACTTGAAAATGTAACGGTAAATTACTTTAGGTACATTAGTTAACAAAACTTTAATCCAATAACGGTTGTGTTCTTTAGGTTTAATACAACCTGTAATATAACCAACTAATTTTCCTTTATCAACTGCTATGAAAGTGCTTTCAGGTTCAACATCTGTATAATATTTTGTTATAAGGTCAGCAAACAATTCTTTATCTGTGAATAAAACGTTTACACCCAACCCATTAAATGCTGTATCGTTACATAATTTTCTTAACTGTTTCCGATATTTTTTTTCGTAAGGTATTATTTTCATGTTAACTTCTCCAACAGTTCAATGATTTCTTCCGATGAATTAACATTATTTAACTGTGCACGAGTTTTGGCTCCACCATTCAAACCTTTTGTAAATTCTTGTGCAAACTGTCTTAATTTAACTATACTGTCAACTTTATATTTTTTTGCTAAAACAATATATTCTTTGTAAAGTTTTATTTTATCTTTAGCCGAAGGGGAGTCCATTTGTTTTTTTGTTCGTAAATAATGATTGACTTCTTTGAAAAGGTGAGGATTACTCATTGCTGCCCTGCCAATCATTACTCCATCACATCCTGTAATGTCTAACATTTTTTTAGCATCAGGCCCAGTTTTAACATCACCATTACCTATTACTGGTATAGAAACAGATTCTTTAACTTGAGAGATTAAATCCCAATCAGCTTTCCCTGAATAACCTTGGTCCAATGTTCTTGCATGTAAAGTTATTGCTGACACGCCTGCTTCCTCCAACTGTTTTGCAATTTGGATAGCATTGATTTCTCTTTTCGAAAAGCCAGACCTAATTTTGGCTGTGACCGGTTTGCCTGATTCTTTAATAATGATTTGAATAATTTCTTTCATCCTTTGAGGTCTTCTAAGTAATGCAGCGCCAGCACCTTGGTTAACCACAACTGGAGATGGACAGCCAAAGTTGAAATCAATAATATCCGCCTGATCTTTAATCACTTTAACAGCTTTAGACAAGTTATCTAACCTAGAACCAAACAACTGAATAGCGACGGGACGTTCTTCCTCAACAGTCTTAGCTAAGTTCAACGTAGCTTGATTATTATTAGCCAATGCATTAATATTAACAAACTGAGTATAAACTAAAGCAGCACCATACTGTTTGCAAAGTAATCTAAATGCTACATCTGTTACACCAGCCATTGGTGCCAGAATAAGTTTTCCTTTGAGGGTGATGTCGCCAATTTTCATTTTAAAATAAGCGGACCCGAAGGGATTTGAACCCTCGACCTACAGCTTAGGAGGCTGTCGCTCTATCCAAACTGAGCTACGAGTCCAGCATAACAAAAGAGTAAATGCTTAAGTTTTTAAGATTTTTGGATTGAGTTCAAAGTCCAAAGCCAAGAATAATCTCCGTCGGTAAAATCATAAAGTTTAAATACCCTTAAAGCAATTAGAAATGTATGGGGGAATTACATTCTTCCAAAAACTCTAGAGGTGAAATGGAAAAAAATGGGAACCGTTGTATGCAAATGCGGAATTAAAAGAGAGTCTGGATTTTTATATTTTCTAGACAAAAATGGTGACGTAGCTAAAACAAAAATGGCACGTGCCGGAGACAAAAAAGGTAAACGAAAACAAATTGTTGTTTACAAAGCTGGTATTAAACGTAAAAAAGGATATCTTTACTTCATTGATAAGCAAGGTAATGTTGCTATGGCACAAATGGCTGTAGGACGAAAGAAATCTAAAAAGAAAGTTACTAAGAAAAAAGTTGTTAAAAAGAAAGTAACTAAGAAAAAACCAGTTAAGAAAAAAGTTACCAAAAAGAAAGTAGCTAAGAAAAAACCGGTTAAGAAAAAAGTTACCAAAAAGAAAGTAGCTAAGAAAAAACCAGTTAAGAAAAAAGTTGCTAAAAAGAAAAGGTAAACTTTATTCACTTATTTTTTTTAATTCTATTTTTTTATTTAATTCTAACGCACAGATTATTTTTTTACCAAAATCAGAATGTTTGTTAACCTTAATCTCATTATTTTTTCCTGACATTGATGTAAAAAGATATTCGTCGTCGAGAAACATATCTACAATGTAGCCTGAACCACCTACTTCAAACACTAAACTGTTTGCACGTTCAGACGCTGTATATTCTAATGTAATACCCTCTTTCCTTGCAGACTCTTGCGGATAAAGTTCAATAGAGATTCCCAATTTTCTTTGTAAATGAACAATTGTTTTTCCACCTTCACCAATAGTGTTAGTCATATCTTTTTTTGGAATATAAACGTATGCTTTAAAATCACTTTTCATTGTAACTTCTACACTTGATGCATAATTTAAAATTTCTTTTTCAATCATTTTCGCTGCAAGGTTTCTTACAGGATTATCCTTAGTTTCTTTTTCAATAGGTAGAATAACAGTTTCTTCACCGAAAGTATAAATTTCATAAACAGGATTGTTCGTTAACAAATCTCGAATTTCTACAACAGGTCTTGCAAGATCAGCTTCAACCATTCCAGAAGGAACTTTTATTTTCATTTTTAATGTAAGAACATCTTTAACTTTACCATTCTCAACAAAAATTACTGTGTCAACAATTGAAGGTATCATTCCAACATCTAGTCTGCCTAAAAATCTTTGCACAGCATCAATTGCAGATGCACTGTGTACAACACCTATCACTGCTGAACCACCTAACCTTAAATCAATGAAAAGTTTAAAATCAGGAGTATCACGAATTTCGTCAAACACTAAATTGTCTGGCCTAGACAAAAATAATAAATCATGAATCTCTTCACTGTCAGCAAAGTTTTTTGAATACTGCGTAACTTCATTAGGAAGAATTAAGTCACGGGGACTTTCAATAGTTTTTGTTATTCTTCCTTCTTTAAGATAAAGCTTTGCCACTGCCTGAACCAAAGTAGATTTACCACTTCCAGTTTCACCTGCAATAACCAACCCTGCAGCTTTTTCAACCATCCTGTTAACAATTTCTTTTGGAAGATCATAATCTTCAAGGTGTAAAACCCTAATAGGCCGCACTATAGTTATTTCCCATCCGTCAGATACAGGAGGTTTTACAATAACTATCCTATAATGTTGGTACTGAATAATTGTTGAACTTTTACGCGAAATTTCTACAACTGCTTTCGAATCTATCCTTGCTTTCTCAACAATCTCCTTAGCAATACGTTGAACATCTACCAAGCCTAATTTTTCAGTATCAACTATCTCTAAGTTCCAGTTACCGGGAGCTCCACGTTTAGCTAGAGGAACACAATCTTCTTTCAAATGTAAACTCATAGTGTTCTCGTCAAAGAATTGTTCAAATTCTAATTTCATTAAATCAGATTTTAATCGTATGAAAATAACATTAACTCCTATAGCCTTAGCTGTTTGTGCCTGGATAACATTAGCTGTGATTAAGCTCGCACTTTCATCATAAGCAATATCTTTAACCAAAGAATCAACATATAATCCACTATCATCGTTCTTTAACTGGAAAACTGTAGGTTTTACGCCGACAAGTTTTATTGTGATATAACCTTGAGTTGCCAGGTTTTGTAGTTCTTCCAACTCTTCCAATCCTAATAAACCTATTTCACGTCCTAAATTAGCTTCATATTCCAGCCTAGCAACTACTGCACGAGGTAAAAGAATATCTCCTTTAATTTTTTCACCATTAATCATCTTAGAAACAGCTTTTTCTATAACAACCGAAGTATCTATAATATAAACCATCGCAATTAATTATTATCTTTAGTTATATATTCTTTATGGAATTATAACAACTCTATATTTAAACTAAACCTTTCTAACAAAGGTTAAGAATGCAGTATGGCCTTGCATTTGAGATTTAGGACGAACTTTCCTACCAGAAATGTACCATTCTCTCTCGAGCAACTCTACTGTACGCAAATGTAAAAAATTTTCTGGTAACGAGTTAACAAACTCTTGCACCTGAGTAATCGACGGTAAGTATGTAACAACCATTGCACCATTTTTCAATGCATTAGAAGCCACAGGCAAAACTCGCCACGGTTCCGGCAAGTCTAAGGTTAAAACGTCAACATCTATCTCATCAAGACCATCATAAATATCTTTTTCTTTAACCATAACATTGTCAACATTAAGAAACTCTAAATTTTTTTTAGCTATTTTAGCATGAGAAGAATTCATTTCATAACTAATAACTTTCTTAGACACTCTGCCTAAACAAGCAGCTAACAAACCGCAACCCGCACCTGCGTCAACAACGAATGAATCTTGGTTAACACCTGAGTACATTAAAATTAAACCTATATCTTTTAAAAGTAAAGTTTGAGGACCACGCTTAATTTTATCTATCTGGTCGACGAAGGAAGGGCTAAAACAAAAAAACTCTTTACCAGACCCAGATTTAACTACACCTTGACCAGACTCTAACTCACTCTCTTTAATTGTACCAAAGTTAGTATGCAAATCACCTTCGTCCCAGTAAAATTTGTATTTGTTAAACATAGGGTTAGTACGCATTAAAATTTTCTTAACCATAATGAAAAACGAAATTCTATGGCTTTAAAAGGTTTGTTCTCTATATATTTCTACACGAAAGGTTTAAATATTAAAAAACAGGATATAATCTTTATATTTATCTTAGAAAAAAAGGAGGTTGATTTTATATGAAGAAAAAGGGAATTTCCCCGCTAATCGCTACCGTTCTAATTATCGGTTTTACCGTTGCTCTAGCAGCATTGATCTTGAACTGGGGCCAGACGTTTACACAAGACATACAAGAAAGTACTTCTGAATCTGG
Source organism: archaeon (assembly GCA_043814545.1). Lineage (GTDB taxonomy): Archaea > Nanobdellota > Nanobdellia > SCGC-AAA011-G17 > GW2011-AR17 > JBDRJY01. Next base: position 22,910 of record JBDRJY010000011.1, read on the forward strand.
AGAACAACAGCTAACATGTGCAACTGACGTGGTTTTTGATTTGCAAAATGTTTGTTCTAGTACACCTAATTTATTAATTACAATAGCTAACAATGGTGCAATAGATATCGAAGATTTTAGTCTTAGAATTTATAAAGATGAAAGTACTGTTTTTACAACAACAATAACCGAAATAACATCATTAACAGCACCGGTTTTAGAAGCTTTTGGTATTAAAACTTATATGGTTGATCTTACTGGAGCTTTACCGCCAACTGTAACAGCACTATCAGCAACCGTTGTAGAAATTATTCCACAAATCATTGTCGGTGACGAAATTATTACTTGTTCAGCAACAATAGATGATTTTGGAATCTTAGGAACAGTATTCGACGTTTGTTAAAACAATTTTTATTTTTTTTTAATACAATGAAAAAAAAAGGGTCACTTTGGGTATCAGCAGTTCTTTACCTAGCCTTAGGCTTAGTAGTTTTAACCTTGGTCCTGACAGCAGGTATGCCTATGATATCTAAAATGAAAGATAAAAACACTGTTGCACAAACAAAAGAAATATTTTACACTCTTAACGAAAACATTCTTGAAGTTGTAAGCGAAGGACCAGGGTCAAAACGTGTTCTTTCACCGTTTGAAATTAAAGCAGGCGAGTTTAACATTGATAGTATTAATAGTAAAATAATTTGGCAAATGACTACAACGAACGAACTTCTCGAACCAGGCATAGAAATTACCGAAGGACCGTTCAAAATGTTATTGTCAGAAACTAACATTGTAGACGAATATGAACTGCAACTAGCCATGTCTTACGAAGATACTACAGTTTTGTCTGATACTTCAGATATTCTTGGACCTTATAGTGGTCGATATACTCTTACAGTGACCAGAACCGGTTGGGACACTAATTTAGAATTGCCTAGTATTGAGATTAAACTGACTGGATAATTCGAAACTTTTATATGTCCAGGATTCTTTAGTTAATTAAAGAGGTGCTTATATATATGGAAGAACAAGTTAAACAGAATTCTGAAATAGTTCCTAAACCGTTAAAACAAGAAGTACCTAAACCTTTGAAAGAAGTTGAAATTCCACAAACTGAACCTGTTAAAACCGATAAAAACGTTAAGCCTAAAAAAGCCAGTTTGATTGAACAAGTGCTGGAAAAATTTAAAGCGCAAGAAAAAGCCGAATACAAAACTGTTTTTGAAATTAAACCTATTCTAGATATTCCTAAACTGCCTGATACTAAAGACCTGACACAAATTGATGTAAAATATAAAGTTATTGACCCGTACGTTTCAATACATATTTATTGGGACCAAGAAAATAAAGAAATTATCTATAAAGTTGAAGAGCCGGAGCTTAACGAACTTGAAAAGAAACAGTTGAATATTATTGAAGAAGGTTTAATCGAATTAATTAATATCAGTTTCATTAATATTAGCGACGAAAAAACTGTTATTGAATATTTAGAGAAAAATCTTAAAATTCTTTTAGACGAACTTTCAATCAAAACTTCAATTGAAACATTCAAGAAGTTTATGTATTACATTTGGAGAGATTTTATCGGGATGAACGAAATTGAACCTCTCTTACGAGATTATTATATTGAAGATATAGAATGTAACGGTGCTAACAGTCCTATCTATATTGTACATAGAAAATATCAAAACATTAAAACTACTCTTATTTACGAAGATATTACACATCTTATACATTTTGTTGAAAAGCTTGCACAGAAATGTTCCAAGTATGTTTCTTATGCTAATCCTCTCTTAGACGGAGTGCTTCCTTCAGGTGAAAGGGTTAATGCAACTTATACTGAAGATGTTTCGTCAAAAGGACCAACGTTTACAATACGTAAGTTTACAAAAGAACCTTGGACGCCAATCAAAATCATACAGTTCAGATCTGTATCTCCAGAAATCTTTGCGTACCTTTGGATGGCCATCGAACATTCAGCTAACATAATGATTATTGGTCCTACAGGATCAGGAAAAACTTCGTTCCTGAATGCTATAGCATTTTTTATACCGCCAGCAGCGCGTGTTGTTTCTATCGAAGATACTCGAGAATTAAACCTTAAACATGAAAACTGGTTACCCTCAGTTGCACGTGCAGGCTTAGGATCTACAACTATTACCGGAGAAAAACATGGCGAAGTTAGTTTGTTTGCCTTACTGAAAGAAAGTTTTCGACAACGGCCCGATTATATTATTGTAGGTGAAGTTCGTGGTAAGGAAGCTTTCGTATTATTCCAAGGGATGGCCTCAGGACATTCTAGCTTTGGTACGATGCACGCCGATTCTGCTGAAACTATGATTAAGCGTCTTGAAACTGCCCCTATCAATTTATCAGCTTCGTTAGTTGAATCCCTTGACATAATTGCTGTAATGATTCCTGCCAAAGTTAAAGGAAAACAAGTTCGACGATTGCGTGAAATTACTGAAGTTGTTTCAATAACTGAATCAGGTAACACGTTTAACCAACCTTTCCAATGGGACCCTGCAGCTGACCGTTTTCTTTTCAAAACCGCTAGCAAAGTTTTCCATAAAATTATGAAACGAACAGGAATGAACGAGGCTGAACTTTTACGAGAGTTTAGGTTGCGAACGTATTTACTTTTAGCAATGACACGACAAAACATTGTTGGGTTCAAAGAAGTGCAAGACATAATCAACGAATATTATAAAGATCCCTTAACAGTTCTTAGACGGTTTCAAATTATACGATGAGCCTTGACACAATCGAACAGGATACGAAAACGTTAATAGAAGCGATTTACCAGTACGACAGCGTTAAAAAAAATACAAAGCAAGAAGCGAAAGCTAAAGAATATATTCTTCAAATTCTTGAAAAGATTAAAGCCGAGGTTGAGGACGCAAAGATTCAAAAATGAAAACTGAGATTAAAAGACTTGCAAACGAAATGTATGAAAATATTAAACAAATTAAACAGCTAGAACAATCTCAAGAACAAGATAAAGAAACAAAAAAAAAGATTTTTAATTATCTTATCCACATTGAAACTAACGCTGAAAAGATTGAAAGTGAATTAACTTCTACACATTTTTCCATTTTGAAAAAGAAAAAAGTTTTACTTGCACCTAAAATTAAAAAACAGTACATGAAAGATGTTAACATTGAAAGCGAGTATCTTAAACAATTTTCAAAAAAGGTTAAAGAAAAAAAGGGTATGGTTGTTGATAAGCCTTATACCTTATATAAGACGAATGAATTTGGTAAGATATCTAACAAATATTTTAAAAATTTAGTTTTTAATAGTATTCCTAAATATCCCAAGTTTTTTAAAGATTTTGAAATTGCGTTGCAGAAAGCTGACACCAAAATTTTTTCTAGAACATATTTTAGCATGATGATTCTAGGGAGTATTTTAGGTGCGATAAGCACTTTCTTAGGCACATTATTATTTTGGCAAACTCCTCTTTTAATTACAAAAATTGTTGGAGCTGTTGCAATGTTTTTCATTGGCGGTATTGTAACTGCTGCATTGTTTTATTATGCACCAGTAAGCTCAGCTAACTCCCGTGAAACTAAAATTAAAAATGAGTTGCCGTTTGTAATTGTACACATGTCTGCTGTTGCAGGCAGCGGTGCTAAACCAATTTCTATGTTTCAAACAGTTTTAGCGTCAAAAGAATATCCTACCTTACAACCTGAAATTAAAAAAGTTGTAAATTATGTTAACTTGTTTGGTTATGATTTAACTACCGCTTTACGCATAACTGCAAAAACCACTCCATCCCAAAGGTTTAAAGATATGTTAGACGGAATGGTTAGCACTCTTGAAAGTGGAGGTGATTTGAAAGAGTATCTTGAAGCTCTTGCTGACGAAGCTATGAACACTTACAAGCTTGAACGTCAAAAATATAGCGAAGTTATTTCGACTTATTCAGACATCTATACAGGATTGTTGATTGCTGCACCGTTACTGTTTTTTGTAACTTTAACTATAATCCAAATGCTTGGCGGATCAATTGGAGGTTTAAGCATTACGTCAATTGCAAGCATGGGGACTTATATTGCAATACCGTTACTTAACATAGGGTTCATGGTCTTTTTAGAGGTGGTAAGTCCAAAATGAGGATTCAATTCAGAAACATATACTTTGCATGGTTCTTTGTAGCTTTCATTATCTTAACCACAAACTTTTATTTGTTCTTTAACTTTGGTGCAGATTTTGGTTCTAACACTAGATGGTTCTTCCCCCTTTTCATTATCGGACTGTTAGTTGCATCCGGACAATTCTGGATTGATTTTATAAAAGAACGTGAACGGCAAAAACGAATTGAAGTTAAATTTTTAGATTTTGTACGTAACTTGTCAAGCACTGTCAAGTCTGGAATTTCTATACCTGCTTCAATTGTACAAGCTGCTAGCAAAGATTATTCGGAACTTAACCCTTACATTAAAAAATTGTCTAACCAAATTCAAACAGGAATCTCTGTGCATAAAGCTTTGCAAACATTTGCTAACGATACACATAACCCTATGATAAAACGTGCAGTAAGTATTGTTAACGAAGCTGAAGCAAGCGGAGGCGATATTGAAAATGTTTTAACTTCAGTTACAGCATCCGTAGTTTCAATTAAAAAAATAAAAGAAGAACGTAAGTCTAGCATCTATTCGCAAATGGTACAAGGATACATAATCTATTTTGTTTTCATAGGTATCATGTTACTGTTACAATTGAAACTTTTCCCTAAACTGACAGAAGTCGGTTCATCGTTAGGAACGAGTGGAGGGTTATTAGGCTCAGCTATTCAAACAGGTGCAGAAACTGTGAATTTAGACTTTACTTTTTTTATTTTAATATTAATTCAAGGATTTTTTGCAGGTTTAATGATCGGAAAATTTTCCGAAGGTTCTATAAAAGATGGAGTCATACATTCTTTAATATTAGTAGTGACAGCAGCGCTAATCGTTACAACTGTAAAAGGAGGCATATGATATGAAGAAAAAAGGTGCAGTACACGTTGATTGGATTATTAGCATTTCAATCTTTATTGTTTTTGTTTTACTTTTAATAATTTTAATTCAACCGAGCATGACCCCTGTTTATGATTTAAGTTCTCTTTCAGAAATTGTTGATGCACGTTTAGATAAAAATACAAAGTGGGAAATAGAAAAAACTGCCATCTTCCTTGAAGGCGGTACCCAAATGGTAAATGGTATTGTGTCCATTACAGACTTTTTTCCTTTTGAGAAAGATCCTACTTCACAAAATAAATATGCTATCGTTGACGAAATAAATAATGAAGTCGATTCAATAATTAATATTAATTCAAATATTGGAAGCAAAGATAATATACAGTTCATAGGCACACCTGGAAATTATTATTGGTTGTTGTACAGTGCTGACGCAGATTTTGATCATGATGGTTTACCTCCTGCTGGAGATGTTTTTTGTTATGATGTTGATGATACTTTAGGTGTTTGCGAAGATAAGTATGTGTTAGGGGCGACTGAAACTCTTGAAGGCTTTAACTTTAAAGCTTTAGACGATCTTCAAACTTTATGCAATACTGATTATGAAATTATTAAAACAAATTTTAATTATCCTGAGAATAAAGAATTTTCAATTTATTATGTTTACACTGACGATGCTGTTTATGATTTTACGGAAACTATTGGGTTGTGTAACTGGGACTATAACGCTAACCCTAACCGACCTCATACAGAAATTACACCGTATGAACAAGCAAACATTTTTGTAAAAGAATATCTTTACTGGATATTAAACGAAGATGGAACTACTGACTCCATCTTGGTAAACATTAAGGTATGGTAAAAATGAATAAGAAAGGTTTTATCCGGACATTGGAAGCGGTCATAGCTATAATTTTATTATTAACCTTTGTATTTTGGTTAATGCCTACGCATATTGGTGATGAAAGTGAAACACCTGAAATAATTTCAGCTGCAGAAACTTTGATTAACCATCATCTGATTAACGACGGTAATGTTCGTACTTTGATTGTAAACGCTGACCCTGATTCTCCTCAATCGCAAGCATACCAAGATGCTTACACTGAAATTGGAAATATAATGGAACTGTATAGCCCGCCTAACTATGAATACCAATTTTCAATTTGTAAAGATGTGAACTGTTATATTGAAGCTTCTGAATCTTCAGTTTACATGAATGATGTTTTGATTAGCTCCGACATGGATGGTACGCAACAAATTAGAATTGTACGTATGTGGTTCTATCAATAGTTATTTAAATTAAAACTCTTTTTCTTTTTTTTATGAAATACAAGTTTTTAGAAGATATGACCTCAGACGTTGTGTACGAAGCTTATGGTAAAACTCTTAAGGAAATTTTTGTTAACGCAGCCGAAGGTATGTTTGAAGTTATTTGCCAAAAAGATAAGATTGAACCTAAAGATTTTGTTGAAGTTGATGTAAACGCTGATAATCTTGAAGATCTTATGTTTAGTTGGTTGCAAGAATTGATCGCTTTAGTAGATGTTGAAGAAATGTTTTTTTGTAAGTTTGAAATTCTTGAAATTTCTGAAACTAAACTGAAAGCTAAAGTTTATGGTGAACCTATTTCTCCTGCAAAGGGTGAAACTGTTGTGAAAAGTTTAACTTATTACAAATATAAATTTGAAAAAGTTGCTAAAAGGTATAAAGTTACTGTTAGCATGGATATCTGAAGATGGAATCTGAGAATAGAAACCTAATTACTTTTGAGAAAATTCTTGGACAATATTCAATCGCTGGTGCGTTATGTTCTAATGCTGATGTTGTTGATTTTGTAGATGATACTAAACAAGGTATTCTCGTGGTAGATACTTGCGGGCATAATATTGAAGATGGAAATGAAATGAGAAACTTTGTAAGAAGAACTATAGAAGGTGGATGGGGTATCGAAGGAAATGCTGAACAAGAGTTAAAAAAATTGGGACAAATGTTTAATTCTCTTAGAAAACCTGGCGAAAGTCAATTTGTTGATAAATGGTACACTTGCGTCTCAGCATCATATACTCAATTTGATAATGATCTTATTACAATTGCTATGGGTGGTGCTCTTGGAAAGACTTATATTTTAAGATTAGATGAGACTCTTATTATAAATCATATGGATCGTGTGATAGATTATGATTATCAAAAAAAACATAAGCCTGCTTATGAAACTCGGTTAGAAAATGATGATATATTATTTTTACAAACTGATGGTTTTTTAGATAATATTATAAAAAAATCTTTAAAAAAAGGGATTGAATGGGAGGTTGCAGATGAAACTGCCAATAAGTTATTAGATGATCTGTTGAGAGAATTTCAAAAAGAACCAGTAAATGTGATAAGAAACGCTTTAGTTAATTCTTTAAAACAATATTTTTTACCATTAAGTAATCGAGATGACGATACAACTTTTGTTATAGTAAAATATATCTAATTTCTTAAAATTTGAATAAAATATTCTAAAAAGAATAAAATACAGATTACATTTACAAAAACTTTAAATAATTAAAACATAATTTTCTCCGATTAGCTATATAATAAAGGAGGCTCTAAATATGAAAAAACATTTTTTTACATCTGAATCAGTTACAGAAGGTCACCCTGACAAAATGTGCGACCAAATTTCTGATGCAATCTTAGACGCAATGCTTGAACAAGACCCGGAATCGCGAGTAGCTTGTGAAACTCTTACAACAACGGGCTTAGTTGTAGTTGCGGGAGAAATCACTTCTAAGGCTATCGTTGATGTTAGAAATATTGTAAGAAAAACTATTAATGAAATTGGATACAATTCGCCAGAAATGGGTTTCGACGGTAACAGTTGTTCCGTAATGGTTGCTCTTGACGAACAAAGCCCGGACATTTCGCAAGGTGTTTCCGAAGGTGAAGGTCTTCATAAAGAACAAGGTGCAGGCGATCAAGGTATGATGTTTGGGTTTGCTTGTAACGAAACTCCTGAGTTTTTACCATTACCAATTGTACTATCACATAAACTAACAAAAAAACTTGCTGACTTAAGAAAATCTGGCCAATTAAATTATCTAAGACCAGACGGTAAATCGCAAGTTACAGTCGAATACCAAGATGGGAAGCCTCTAAGAGTTGATACTGTTGTTATCTCAACACAACATAACGAAAATGTTTCTCACGAACAGTTAAAAAACGAAGTTATTGAACAAATTGTTAAACCTGTTTGTGGCGAATGGTTAGACGAAAACACTAATTACCATATTAACCCTACCGGAAAATTTATTATCGGTGGTCCTGTCGGCGATACTGGTTTGACTGGACGTAAAATTATTGTTGACACTTACGGCGGGTCTGCTTGCCACGGCGGTGGAGCGTTCTCAGGTAAAGATCCTTCTAAAGTAGACAGAAGCGGTGCATACATTTCTCGTTATATTGCGAAAAATGTTGTTGCTGCCGGACTTGCTGACAAATGTGAAATACAAATTGCATATGCAATCGGTGTAGCACATCCAGTTTCAGTTTTGGTTAACACTTTCGGTACACATAAAGTGCCTGAAGAAGAAATTGAACGTGCTGTAATTAAAATATTTAAACTAAAACCTCAACAAATCATTGAAGAGTTGAAGTTAAAAAGACCTATCTACAAAAAAACTGCAGCTTACGGTCACTTTGGTCGAACTGAACTTAGTTTTACGTGGGAATTAACCGATAAAGCTGAAGCATTACGTAAAGAAGCTTATGGTAACTTAACAACGCCGCAGATGGAAGATGTTGACAGAAATTCAACTGAAGAATTGGTAATGAACTTGCAAGGTATCCGACGTAAAATGCCTGAAATACATATTACACCACCAAGTTTTACAGTGCAAGAAGAACGACCTGTTCAAGAATATGTGCAAGAATATGTACATGAACCTATAGTAGAACCAGTACAAGAATATGTACATGAACCTATAGTAGAACCAATACAAGAATATGTACATGAACCAGTAATAGAAGAAGTCTTTGTTAAAGAAACTCCTTGCTGCGATTCAATGTGTGAATGTCAACCACAAGAAAATATTGAAGATTATGAATATTTACCAGTTGAAGAACCACAAATGAAACAAAGCATTAACGAAAACGGTGAAGCGCAAAACCATTTTGTACCACCTTCTGAAAAAATTAACATCTATGAAGAAGTTTTTGAAGATGAAGACGACTGGGAAGAACAAGAAGATCCTAACTTCTTTTAATTTTTTTATTAAAAAATGCGAATTGGAAAAAAATTTGAATTTGGGTATCCCTGTATTGGACAAGGTCTTGGCTATAGATGGCCGGATGAAGAAATTGATTATAATTTAAAACTAAAAGAACAAAAAGAAGAATTGGGAAAATTTTTATTAGAAAAAACCAAAGAATATATTGAAACTTTTGAAATTTCTACTTATAGAGGATACCCTTATTTGCAATTTGGAGATGATGGTTTTGCAATTCATATTGGCGACGGTGGCCGTTGGGTAGACATAGGCAATCAAATGTTTAATGCTTTAGGAAGTTTTCATAATTTAGATTATTATGGAGAACATTTTGCTGGTTTTAATCTTGCATCAGACACACTTGAATATCTTGATGAAACAATTAAAGCGCCACGGATTTTAAAAAATGATATTGTACAATATTCTTTACCAAATGGTTCACAAATTATTCCGCCAGAAATATTTCCAAAACAAGAAATTTTACAAAGATTTTTTGACATTGCACAATTAGGTACAATTGAAAACATACAATTAGACGAAGATCAACAAATCATAAATAAATCGCAAGGTATTATTTCTATAACTAATGGTGTTTGTGAAGGAAAAGAGTTTCATGGTTTCCATTTAAACAAAGCAACAAAAGTAATTGCGTATTTGTTAACTGCATTTAATGTTTGAACCCTTAACCAGAAGGGAAAACTCCATAAAACTTAAATATCTTAACAAAGAGTATTAATAATTCTATGAAAGTTAAAAGAGGTTTACAACTTTTGTTAATGGGTTTTGCTTTAACTATTTCTGGTAATGCTCAAGAACAACCAATAGAAAAACCTGTAACAGCAACTAAAACTAAAGAGGATTTTAGAAATAAGTATAGATTTGAAGGTTATGAACCTACTACATTCTCAACTGAGAAACAAGATTATGGTAATTGGAAAAATCTTGTAATAACACATCCTGAATCTGAACCTTACCTAGATTATATTGAACAGTCATGTAACAAATACCAAGACATTTATCCTGTCGATCCTATCTTAATTCTTAACCTTCTTGAACAAGAATCACATTTTGACCCTAACGCTGTATCTTACATGGGTGCTGCTGGTATTGCACAGTTTATGCCGTCCACTGCAAAATATGAATATGGTTTGAAAATTTATGAGCCTAAGTATTATAACGAATGGTTGAAAGCTTTCAGGATGAAACGTAAGTACAAAAATCTTGCCCAAAGTAGTTTAATGTTTGACGGTCCTAACGAAGAAGATATGAAAATTGATGATTGGGTTAACTATGTGCAAACGTATAAACACGGACAGTACGTTGAACTTTATAACAAATATTCTGATCAAGAACGTGAGTTAAGAGATTTGTACAAAAATGATCTTTTAGAACATAAAGATGAAGATGAAAGATTCAACCCAGAAATTGAAATTGATGTTTGTGTATATTACATTGCCAAGTCAATGAAAACTCGAGATGGTGACATACGTGAAGCTTTATCGTCATACAACGCTGGGATGCATAATGTTAAGATTTATGATGGTATTCCACCTTACAAAGAAACAGTTCTTTACCAAAATAGAATTTATAACGGATACAAAAGCGATAAAAAATTTTTAGAAAGAAAATAGGTTTTTGCCTTCGGCTTAATACAAAGTTAAAAAATAAAAAAATTAATCTGATCTTTCATATTGTACTTCGATTATTGAACCGTAGTCAGGAACATGATCCTGTTCAAAAATAACTGCATTAGGACCTTCCTCATAATCCCATGTGTAAAATTCAGGATAACTGTCGACGTAAACATCTATTGTACCTAAAACTGGATTATGGCTTAAGTAAAAAGTATCTTCCAAGCCTAACAACATGTTATCCAAATCATTTACCAAATCTAAAACCCAGTCCCATTGTTCAATGTTATACATTTTTCCGCCAGTATCGTTAGCTAACCACGGATAATCAGTGTCAAAGTTTCCTACAACATGAACGTATGCGTCAGTAGGATCTGCCTTAAGATCATTCTCGTACCAGTCAATAAAATCTCCTAAACTTATTTCTGAATTGTCTGGTTCGTCAGAAACAATTATTGTATGTAACTTTGAATTGTCCCTTAAGAAAAAATCATCGTCTTCAGTAACATTATAACCAGTTTCTTCTGTCAATGCTGCATAAATTGGTTGGCGACCCTTTTCGGTAGATGCACCGTTTGTTCCTAACCCAGCAACAGTTGTAAAGAATTTTAAAGCACCGTCAGGTGTTTCCGGTGTAATAACCTTAGGGTTACCTTGAAACCTTCCTGACTGAGTTGGATCTTCCATATCAGTAGTTACTAAACCTAACCTATAATCAGCTCCAGAAGTGTCAAACCATCCAAGGAACTGTTGTAAATTGTAAGCTAATGCATTTTGGTCGTCAGACATGCTACATGAATTGTCTATAACCCAAAGAACATCAGTCGGTTGCTGATACTTGTCTTGTTCAAAAGTATCAGTTATTGTTTTACCATTAACATCTGTGTCAGTTGGCTGTGAAGTGTCTACTTCCTCAACTTTAGAAAGTTCATATTCAGTACAACCAGTAAAAGTAGCTGTGCCTAAAGCTAAGGCGCCTGCCAAGATTAGTCCTTTGAGATTCATTGTGAATGAATTATAAAAAATATATTGTATATAAAGTTTATGATGGTTGTGCTTTATAGGTTATAAAGCTTAAGCAAAAAATTATATATACTAAAGGAATATTAAAAATTAACTATGAAAGAAAAACTCAAAAAGATTAATAATTTTGAATGGCGGTTGCCTAAGACTGTACGTGAAGGCATGAATGTTGACGCTAAGATTATTGCTTCTAAAAAAATGCTTGAAGCTATTGAAGATGAAGCCGTTGAACAGTTAACAAATGTTGCAATGTTGCCAGGCGTTGTTGAACCTGTTATAGGTTTGCCTGACATGCACTGGGGTTATGGTTTGCCAATGGGTGCAGTTAGTGCTTTCGATGCTGAGAAAGGTATTATTTCTGCAGGCCTTTGTGGTTTTGACATTGGATGCGGAATTAATTTGATTCGTACCAACTTAACTGTTAAAGAAGTTGAAGATAAAATGGAAAAGTTAGTTTCTGAACTGTTTAACCATATTCCTTGTGGTGTTGGTAGTAAAGGTAAATTAAAATTGGATAAAGAAAAGTTGAATGAAGTTTTGGTTAAAGGTGTTGACTGGGCTATTGCTAACGGTTATGGTACTGAAGATGATAAAAATCATTTGGAAGAAAAAGGTCGTATGGAAGGTGCAGACCCAAGTAAAGTTTCTGACTTGGCTAAACGTCGAGGAATGCAACAGTTAGGTACACTTGGTGCAGGTAACCATTTCTTAGAAGTGCAAAAAGTTTCTGAAATTTTTGACAAGAAAACAGCTAAAGAATGGGGAATTAATAGTAAAGATCAAGTTTTAATAATGTTACATTGTGGTTCAAGAGGTTTTGGCCATCAAGTTGCTACAGACTACTTGAAAATTCAGGAAAAAGCTGTGCAAAAGTATAACATTAAAGTTCCTGACAGACAACTTGCTTGCGCCCCAGCAAATTCCCAAGAAGGTCAAGATTATTTTGCTGCAATGAAATGTGCAATTAATTATTCATTTACTAACAGATTTGTTATGACGCATTGGATTAGAGAAACCTTTGAAAAAGTTTTTGAAAAAACGTGGGAAGAAATGGATATGAAAACTGTTTATGGTTTATGTCATAATGTGGTTAAGTTAGAAGAACATGAAGTTAACGGTAAAAAGAAAAAACTTTATGTTCATCGTAAAGGTGCTACCAGAAGTTTTGATAAACAGCCTGTTTTAATTGCTGGGTCAATGGGAACTTCATCCTATTTATGCGTTGGTACCAAGGAAGCTATGAAAGTTTCTTTTGGAAGTTCTGCGCATGGTGCTGGCCGTTTAATGTCTCGTAATAAAGCTATCAAAGAGTTTAGTGGCAATGAGATTCAGAAACAGTTGAAAGAGCATGGTACAATTGTGCAAGCTACTCACCCTCGTTCACTTGCTGAAGAAGCGCCTGATGCTTACAAAGATGTTGACGAAGTTATTGAAAGTGTTCATGGTGCAAAAGTGTCTTTGAAAGTTGTACAGATGCTTCCTATCGGTGTGATTAAGGGTTGATAGGGTTTTGCCTTCGGCTGAGAATTTTGTTAAATCCGAAAATATGTTGTAAATTTTTGAATAGCTTTTTTAAATTTATATTAAAATTCAATTATTTATATGTGAAAAATATTATATTGATACGGCAATTTGGTGAGATTTATATGCAAATCGAGTAGATAAATTTAGACCGCTTGGAGAATGGGCTTTCGAATTGTTTAAAATGATAAGAAAAGAAAAAAGTAAAATATTATATTCCAATTTAATAATTAATGAGCTTTCTAAAGGTTTTGATGAAAAAGAAATCGTTAAAATTTTTGGATTAATTCCTAAATAATTCTTAAAAAAATTTCATTAAATCAAACAATTAACATACAATCCAAAACACGATAAAAATCTAACTAATATTTTACATAAAAATCAATAAACACAAACCTCTAAGGCAAAGCCAATAACCAAAATATCACCGAAATTAATATAAATAAAAGAGGAATAGGGACTATATAGAAAAGAGGGAATATAAATGCTTCAAGTACTAAAGAATTTTTTAGATTCATTAACAAAAAAACTGTTCAAAAAGAAAAAACATCTTAAGTTAGGTTTATACGGACCGCCTAATGCAGGTAAAACAACATTAGCTAACAGGATTTGTTATGATTGGTTAGGGATTCAAGAAGCTATGGGTACTGTTTCAAATGTTCCGCACGAAACTCGTGAAGTTAAAATACAAGAAAAAATTACAATCAAATCTAAAGGTAAACAAATTACCTTTAACCTTGTTGATACCCCTGGTATCGCTACAAAAATTGATTATGAAGATTTCTTAAAATTCAAAACAGAAAATGGTGCTAAGTTTAACAAGAAAGATGCTAAAATTCGAGCCAAGGAAGCAACCAAAGGTGTTATCGATGCAATAAAATGGCTGGATTCAATGGATTGTGTTATTGTTGTATTAGATTCAACTGAAAATCCTTATTCACAAGTTAACATTACAATCATCGGTAACCTTGCTGCACGGAATATACCAGTATTAATCGTAGCTAACAAAGTCGACTTGAAAAAGTCTAACATTAAACGTATCGAATCTGCATTCCCACAGTATCCTGTTGTAGGAATATCTGCAGCGCGAGGTAAAAACGTTGATAAATTTTATGATTCAGTATTCAAGGTGGTAAAATGACTTTAACATTACATTTTGTGCCGTTCCAAGAACTTGACCCTCTTGTATCAGAAGAAAAAATCGAAAAATTGCTAAGCATCGTTAAAAAAAATAAAGTTATTGTTATGCAAGGTCGATTGAAACCCTCAGAAGAAACACGACTTATCCAACGAACAATGGAAGAAGTTAGCAAAGAGTTCAAAGGGATTGAACTTTGTACCATTAAACCAGATAAAAAGAAAAATAAAGAATTTAAAGATATTTTAATGGACAGTGTTATGAAATTTTTAGTCGGTGAACGTGACGGGTTAACAATTATTGGTCCTGCGACTGTTGTTAAGGAAATTAAACGTAACCCTGGCAAAATCGAGTTGTTAACATACGGCATAAAAAACGGAAAAAATAGGAGAAAATAAATGCCACATCAATGTGTCAAATGCGGAACTATTTTTGAAGATGGTTCGCAAGAGTTGTTAACTGGTTGTAAATGTGGTGGTCGATTTTTCTTTTTTGTAAAAAAACAGGATATTGAGAAAGCTAAAGAAGTTACTATTAACCTTTCTGATCAAGAAAAAGAACAAATTGAACAGGATGTTTTCGATCTTATAGGAGAAGAAAACGCTGACAAACCAATTGTGCTTGACTTTGAATCTATTCGCATAATCAAACCTGGCAAATATGAAATTGATTTAGTAGATTTGTTTAAGGAAAAACCTTTGATTTTCAAGTTAGCTGAAGGAAAATATATGATAGACATAGATAGTACGTTTAAATCTGTCCGAAAAAAATAATAATTCTTATATACTTTCAACTAAACAGTTTTCTAAATGGATTTTTTATTCCCGCATGAAATACCTAGGAAAATTCAAAATACTTTCATGAATCAGGTTTATGAAGTTATTAAAAACAAAAATAATCTTTTAGTTCATGCACCTACAGGGATTGGAAAAACAGCTTCAGTTTTATCACCTGCCTTAAAATTTGCAAATGAAAATAGTAAAACTATCTTTTTCTTAACCTCTAGACATACTCAACATCTTATTGCAATTGAAACCCTCATGCAAACTAAGAAAAAGTTTAACATGAAACTTAACGTTGTTGATCTTATCGGAAAAAAATGGATGTGTAACCAGCCAAGTGTTAACATTCTTTCTTCTGGCGAATTTTCAGAATATTGTAAAGAGTTGCGAGAAAAAAATCGGTGTTTATATTTTCAAAAACTTAAGAATAAAGGTCAAAATTCTTTTGAAACTGAACGTGTTTTAGGAGAATTAAGAACGAAAAGCCCTCTACATGTTGAAGAAGTTAAAACCCTTTGCCATAACTCTAATGTTTGCGCGTACGAAATCTGTTGCCTGTTTGGAAAAGAAGCAACGGTTGTTATTGCTGATTATAACCATCTTCTAAACCCGCACATCCGAGATAATCTTTTGAAAAAAATGGAAAAAAATTTATCTGATATAATTGTAATTGTTGACGAAGCGCATAATTTACCAGCGAGGGCACGTAACGAACTTACTTCTGACCTGTCTAGTTTTATTTTAGACCAAGCAATCAAGGAAGCAAGGAATTTGGATTACAAAGATGCAGCTAATTCTATCATGAAAATCCGTGACGTGTTAACTGAACTTATCAACAAAAAAATTAGAATTGACCAAACTGAAGCTTTAGTTACAAAAGAAGATTTTTTTGATAAAATAGAAGAAGATGTTGATAAAGTTATTATACAACTTATGCTGGTCACAGAAAAAGCGTTAGAAGTTAAAAAACGTAGTTTTGTCGGATCAGTTGCAATGTTTCTTAAAGCGTGGCAAGGCACGGACGACGGTTTTGCACGAATACTATCCCGAGACTTTAACAAATTTGGTAAAGTTGTAAACAATTTATCTTACAGATGCTTAGACCCTTCGTTAATAATTTCTGATTTAGTTAACAACTCATACAGTTTTACTGCAATGAGCGGAACCTTAACACCGACAATAATGTACAAAGATCTTTTTGGTATGAAAGAGTCTAATACTGTTTTGATTGAATATGATAACCCTTTCCCTAAAGAAAATAGGTTAAACATTATCATACCAAGAACAACGACTAAGTTTACACAAAGGAACGAAAAAATGTATGAAGACATTGCGCAACA
This sequence comes from archaeon, assembly GCA_043814545.1. Classification (GTDB taxonomy): domain Archaea; phylum Nanobdellota; class Nanobdellia; order SCGC-AAA011-G17; family GW2011-AR17; genus JBDRJY01. The sequence goes on from JBDRJY010000011.1 coordinate 39,538, forward strand.
TTGTGCTAACATAATTAACTCTGTCCCTGGAAACTCAGCAATATTTTTTCCTAGCTATAAAATCCTAGAAGATGTTTACAAATTTTTAAGAGAAAAAAGCGAAAAGACTATTTTCCAGGAAGAAAGCGGTTTAACCAAAGAAGCTAAAAACGAATTGATTGAAACTTTTAAATCGTACAACAAAACAGGTGCAGTTATCTTAGGTACGTCTGCCGGAAGTTTAGGCGAAGGTATCGATCTTCCAGGAGACCTGTTAAAAGCAGTAATTGTAGTAGGCTTACCATTAGGAAAACCGGATTTAGAAACTAAACAACTAATAGAATATTTTGACTCCAAATATGGGAAAGGATGGGACTATGGTTATATTTTTCCTGCTTTAATTAGATGCTTTCAAAATGCAGGCAGGTGTATTAGGTCTGAAACTGATAAAGGTGTCATAGCTTTCCTAGACGAACGTTATGTTTGGAAAAATTATTTCAAATGTTTTCCCCATGACTGGAGCATGAAAATAATGGCTAAACCTGAAGGGAAAATCCAAGAGTTCTTCAACCAAAATTCTTAAATAACTTTAAATCTAATATAATATAAAGGTGATGATAATTGGATGATGTTGTAAGAAAAGATCTCTTAACAGTTTTAAAAAAATCTATACCTGCAATAAAAAGTTGTGACGAAAACCAGTTAAAAATTCTTTCCAACCAAACAATACATAACGCTGGTTTATACCAAGATTCGAATTCTATATCTCTAGCAATAATAATGTACGCTTTCTCAAAAATTTTCAAAGAAAAAGAAAATGGAAGCCAAAAATGCCAAAAAATGATTAACATTCTCTTAAACAAAGTTCATAAAGCAATCGAAAATCTTAAACTGCAGCAAGATGTTAAGTATGAAGATACAATCAAAGAAATATTTCAAACCCTAAGCAAACTAGACAAAAAGTTTGGATTATACATAACCAATGTAATCAGTCAAGCTAAAATCAAGAAAGCGTCCAAAGTTTATGAACATGGTATTTCTGCAGGACGTGTAGCTGAACTGATGGGTGTTTCCCAGTGGGAACTTATGAGTTATCTAGGTAAAACGAAAATTACGGATATTATGCCGTTAATGACAATCACATCTATACAAAGGTTGAAAAATGCAAGAGGGATATTTGGTTTAAAATGAAATCTATAGTGTTTGACGCAGGGACAATAATTAGCCTTACAACTAACAACCTGTTATGGATCCTTGAACCGTTAAAAACAAAATATAAAGGAGAATTTTATATTCCGTTAAGCGTGAAACGAGAATTGATTGACAAACCGTTTAAAACGAAACGGTTTAAGCTTGAAGCTCTCCAAGTACTTTCAATAATCAATCGTGGTGTTCTTACTATATATGACGATAATCTTCTTAAAGTTGAAAAAGCACAGATTGCCAACCTTGCTAACAATATGTACCTAACCAAAAAACGACCATTAACAGTTGTGCACGAGGGTGAAGTTGCAGCTGTTGCAACTGCTTTACATTTGAAATCTGATGCCTTAGCAATAGATGAACGAACAATGAGAGTTCTTATTGAAGACCCAACCTTACTTACAAAATTGTATAAACATAAGCTGCACATGAACATAAAAATTGATAAAAAAAATTTGAAAGCACTTGTTGACCTTGTACACAAAATAAAAGTTATTAGGTCAACTGAAGTAACAATGGTTGCATACGAGCTTGGTTTGTTAGATAATTGGATGAAAAAAAATGGCCAGATTGAGCGTAATTTGACAAAAGAGCTCTTAGACGGGTTTCTTTGGGGTTTGAAAATTAGAGGATGTTCAATTTCTAAGGAAGAAATTGCCGAATTGCTTAAATTCAAGGGTTTTAAGCTTTAATTCTTACAAATTCTGTGTTTTGCACAGGTAGTTTTCCATAAACTATATAAATAGACGGTTTGTGAAAAACATTCAACCTATACGACTATTTCCCTATAGGAAAACTATGTATATGGGGGTACCTAAAAAAATGAATAAAACACTAAAAGCACTTGGTATCATTATGCTTTTGCTGGTAAGTATGCTTGGAGTTACAAGCTTAGCTGCAGCTGATGCAAATGATGTTAAAGTGTTAAACGTTGAAATTAACGGTGTTGATATGCCTTCTACTGTTTCAGTAGAACTTGGCGAAACTATCGACATTGAAGTTGAACTTTGGAGTGAAGTCAACAATGCAGAAGACCTAAAAATTGAAGCTTGGGTTGGCGGTTACGAATACGATGATATTGAAGATACCACAGGTATGTTTGATGTTAAATCTGGCGTAACTTACACAAAAGACCTAAGTTTAAATATACCATCTGACATGGATGTAGAAAATAAAAACGAGTACACTTTGAATCTTAGAATTTTTGACGGTGATTCAGTTGAATCATACGAATATGTTCTATTTATTGAAAGAGCTCGTCATACTTTGAACTTGTTAGACGTTGAATTTGATTCAAATGTTAACGCTGGTGATGAGCTAGCAGTTGATGTAAGAGTTGAAAACTTCGGTGAAAACAAGGAAGAAGATATCCGTGTTGAAGCTGAATTAGTTGGCGTAGATTCTGATAGAGTTTACATTGACGAACTTGCAGCTTTCGAAGAAGATGGAGACGATGAACCAGAAAGTTCTGACTCAGCTAGTCTAACCTTAAATGTTGGCGACGATGTTGTTTCAGGTGAATACGAGTTATTGGTTACTCTTACTTATAACAGAGGCCACGACAGTATGACTGAATCATACACCGTAACTGTTGACGGCGCAGAAGCTGCTGTTGCAGACAACGATGCTGTAACTGAAGTTACCGAAGGCACAATCATTGCGGTTGACTCAACCTCATTGAGCTTAGTTGCTGGTGAAGAAAACAGTTTGAAAGTATTGATTGCTAACCTAGGTTCAGAAAACGCTATGTACACTGTAGCTGTTTCCGGTACGCAACTATGGGCTGACTCTACAGTTAGTTCAAGCTTTGTATCAGTTCCTGCTGGTCAAGTTGGGGAAGCTTATGTTTACCTAACTGCTAAAGACGATGCAGAAGCTGGCGACCATGTATTCACTTTGCAAATTAGCGAAGGCAATGATTTGGTTGGCGAAGCAAGTTTGACTGCTACCGTAAGCGATGCTAACAATGCACTAAACGTTCTTGATAACGTTGGTTCAGCTTGGAAGTTAGCTTTCGTAGGTTTGATTGTTTTAATTATTGTTGTTGGTTTATTCCTAGCATTTAGGAAAATGAACAACGATGATGAAGACTATCCTTTAGAACCTAAAGACGGTCAGACCTATTACTAAAAAGGTTTTTTACCTTTTTTTTTCTTTTTTTATTTTGATTTTAGCCTTTGGCTATATGCATTAAATATTCTGTTTATTAAAAATATAGTCTTAATTCATTTAAACCATACCTCCTTCAACCATAATTCTTATATATAACAAAATCCATTCTCTTATGTATAAAAAGGAGGTTAACCTATGATAAAATTATCAAAAATAATAATTTTAATTTTTGCAGTTGTCTTACTTTGTTCAACTTGTGCATCAGCAGGGTTTTTTGACTTTTTCACAGGGTTCTTGATAAAGGAAGATTTCTGCGGCGACGGATACTGTTCAGCTAAGGAAGAAGCTGGGTATGCAAGTTGGGGCGAGTGTCCTGACGATTGTGCAGGCCGAGTTGTGCCTAGCGAAACAGATATGTACTTAGACATACCAGACGCAAACAATCCTAAAATTCTTTTTGATGCAGTAAGCAAACATATCTTTGTTGCATGGGAAGAGAATGATGCTATCTACGGTCAAATTGTTAGTCTTGAAGGTAGAACTATTGTCAAAAAATTTATGATCAGTTATGAAGGTGAAAAATCTTTTGACGTTCAAGTTGACATTGATTCTAACACGGCTTACATTATCTGGGCGGTTGATGAAAGTAGTAACAAAATCCGTATGAAAACTTACGATTTTGATGGCCAACAATTAGATGTTAAAACTATTGCACAGTCTATCAACGAACTAAGTTCGCCCGACATTGCAGCCTTAGACTATAAGTCTGTTGTAACATGGACTGAGACAAGTTCTGAAAAACAGTCCACTGGACCAATAGCTTACACATGGGACATTAAAGTAAAACTAATGGAATTTGGTCAGGAAGATGCTGACGGTGTTGTTGCAACTTTGACTGACGATACTAAACGTGATAATGGTCTTGAAACTCCGAGAGTTGCTGTAAGTGAAAAGGAACGGTTTATTATAACATGGACGGATTTGTCTGGCGAAGGCGACGGTAGCGGTTCATCAATTCACGCTCAAGAGTATTATCTTAAAGCTACAGGAATTACTCCTAAAAAGAAAGGTGATACTTTCCGAGTGAACACAATTAAAGCCGGTGATCAGAAAAACGCTGACGTTTCGTATACAAAAGATGGTTATTTTGTTGTAACATGGGAAACCAACCCTTCAACTGCAGGATTTTCGTCAATTGTTGCTAAAAGATTTAGGCCTAACCATAAAACTAAAAATGAAGAACTTCAAGTTAGCAGCAGTCGTAAAGGACACCAGTATAACCCTAACATTGTCGGTAACAAACATCATTACATTATTAACTGGCAAGGTGGCGGTAACGAGGACGGATACGGGTACGCAATCTTTTCACAGTTTTTCGATGAAGGCGGTAACAGGATTGGAACTAATGATATGATTAACGGATACGGTGGCGGTGAACAAATCATGCCAGCTATCGCATACTATGATTCCAATCAAGCGTTACATGCTTGGTACGGTAAACAGAAAGACGGTGACGAAGGTATTACGTTAAAAATCTTTTAATTTTTTATTTTTTTCTATAACTTTAAATATTAAGAACGCTTCTAATAACTTATGGTTCCTCAGGTAAAAGATACTATTGTAAGTAGTACAATCATAAATAATAATTCTTTGAAAAAAGCTTTACAGTTAGCTGTCAAAAACCAAACTGACATTACACAAACTTTTACTGAGTCTATAATATTCCATCATGGTGTTAAGGTAAAACTTATGAAAGATGTTCACTTCCTGATAAAAGATTTTCACGGTTTAAAAATTTTACAATTACGGTACCCGATGTATGAAAAAAAGATGCGGCCAATGAAAGGTTTACATTACGTTGCGTTGCATAATACCGAAAAAAGTTTGCCTGAGATTATGAAAGATCATCTTCGCAGGTTCCCGGGAATAGGGTTCCATTACCTGATTACTAAAGAAGGTGTTATTATCCAAACGCGTAGTCATAAATTTGAAGGTGATCATACCAAAAACCAAAACAACGGTAAAGTCGCTGTATGTTTTATGTTAGATTTGGATAAACATAAACTTAACAAAAATATGATTTCTGCCTATAACAACCTGTTGAATTTTATTAAAAACCACCATATTATCAAAAAGGAATTTGGTCACGGTGAGTTAACTGTGTTAAAAGTAAACTGGATGTTGCGTGACAAAAAAATACCTTATCAAGTTAACCATAAAGATTTGTTTAACGTGAAAAATGTTAAAATGTTTGAAACTAAACTTAAAAAAGAATTAAGTAAGTTGAAACGTCTTAAAGTGCCTAAAAAAATTGCTAACGAGCTTGCAGAAACTACTACTTGTCCAGGAGTTCACGCCTATAAACTCTTTGATTTCTAAATCCAAAAAGTTTTAACGTCGTCAATCCTTTGCCTTGGCTTAATGTCAAAATCTTTTTGATTAGGTTTAACTTTGTACATTAATTCACCTAACCATGCTATCATTGTAGCGTTATCTCCTGCGTATTCAATCGGCGCTGCATAAAATTTAGCTTTCCTTGCATTAACCATTAAAGTTAACATGTCGCATAAACGTTGGTTAGCTGCCACACCTCCAATAAGTAAAACCTCATTCTTATCACAATGTGCTAAAGCTCGTTCAGTAACTTCAGTTAACATTGCGAACATTGTTTCTTGCAATGAATAACATAAGTCTTCAATCTTTTCACCTTTCTCATGTAATTGTAAAGCTCTTGTAACCAAACCTGAAAAATCAATGTCCATGCCTTTAACTTTGTACGGTAGTTCAATATATTTACCTTTCTTAGCTAACTTTTCTATCTTTGGTCCGCCAGGGAAACCTAAACCCACTCCTCTGGCAAACTTGTCTAAAGCATTGCCTAATGCAATTGATAAACATTCGCCGAAAACTCTGTACCTATCTCCTTCATGAGAGATTATTTGTGTGTTTGCACCCGATACGAAAACGAAAATAGGATTTTTAGCTTTTGTTAACAGTTTACCTATTTCTAAATGTGCACAAATATGGTTAACGCCTATCAACGGAATGTTATATTTTTTAGACAGTTCTACAGCAAAATCTCTTACAACAAGTAAAGCAGGGGCTAAACCAGGGCCTTGCGAAAACGCTATGACATCTATGTCTTTTAGTTCTAGCTTAGAATCTTTTAACACTTGTTTCAGAATTTTGTTTTTTACTTTATCATGATGTTTAGCAACTTCAATAGGAATCATACCGCCCTTCTTAGTTGTAAACATGTCTCTTTTTTCTGTTAAAATATTTTTATTTTTAATTATTGAAATTGAGAATGTATGTGCCGTGCCTTCAATGCCTAAAACTATCATGGTATTATTTAATTTATTTAATTTTATTAATGTTTGGGTTAAAATCTGTAAGCATAAGTTTCAATAAAATGGTCAACTTCATCGTATCTTGGCCTAATAATTCTTGTCTTAGCTTCTCGGATAGGGTTAGAAGTGTTTGTACACATTTCATGAAAATAATTTAAACCTATTGTATAATGATTAATCATTTTAACACCATCTATAACCATTACCGGGCTAGCAGCCAGTACATCTGAGAATCTATTAGTAGCAGACTTTTTTTCTTCTGTATTATAATATTCAAGAGCAAGGTGGCAAGCTAAATAGTCGGAAAAACCTTCGCTTAAACTATTGCGCATGTGAAAACGTTTTGGATTTTGAATAGGTATCAAAAGGGTTTGTTCCAATAAATTTCCAAAATTCAAAACTGGGTTCATTTTAAAACTAAACAAATGACCTAACTCATGAACTAACTGCGATTTTATTTGATTCTCTTCTACCATTAAAGGATTTAACAGAAGTATTTCATCATTACGAACACAAAATGAAGCGAAACGAGAATTTTCTTTCCAATCATTTACATCTTTCCCTTTAATTCCCATGAAATATTTTTCAACCCAAGATAATTTGTCTAAAGAAGATATCTTTACATCATAGCCTAACTTTATTTCTAACAAATCTTCTATTTCAGATTGTAAATCTGGTAAAACATCTTTACAAACTTGTTTTGTATAGTGTCTTAATTTATCCATAATCTTTCTATAAAACTGATATTTATATAATCTTGGATTTTAAGAAAAATACTCAACAACAATTGTTTCAGCAAAAAAAGTTAAAGCTTCTCTCTTAGGAAAAGCTACTAAAGATTTAGCACCCTCAACCTTATCTTCTTGAAACGTACACATTTGTCGGAAAAAACCAAACCCAGTCACATAGTAATCCCAATTAAAAGGGAAATTAGCGTTAATAGGATTATTTGCTATTGTTATTGGCGGTGAATTCAATAATGCTTCCATACGTCCATCTGAATGATTTTTCTCGTTTTCATTATACAAATCTTTAGCCAGTATACAAGCTAAATATTCAGAAAAACCTTCAGCTATCATTACATTTTGATTAAAATTTTCCATTGTCTCTGTTGAGCTAAAAAATAAATTCTTATATACATTGCCGTAATCTAAATCAGGGTTCAGTTTTTGTGAAAATAAATGGCCCAACTCATGTACCAAATCTGATTTTAACGTCCAAGTTTCTAAAATTTCATAATAATTTAACAAAAAAATATTTTTTTTGTAAACCAAAAAGGATGCTTCTTCAAGTTCTTCGTTAAACTTATTCAAAACAATCGAACGAATACCTAACAATTGTCGTTCAACATAACCTAAATCTTCCAAAGGCCTAACCTCTGCACGATAACCTAACTCCATCTCTAACAAATCTTCTACCTGTGGCTGCAAATCAACAAGCATTTTAGTAGCTTTATTTTCAATCTTAGCACGTATATAACCCATACCTAAAAGGATAAATCTAATCTTTATATAATTTTTCTAAAAACAAAAAGTTTAAAGCCATAAAAGTCCTTATATATACGCTAATGACAAATATCGAACTTGCTTCATTATTCTATGAAATGGCCGAGATTTATCAAATTAAAGGTGTAGATTGGAAACCGCAAGCTTACATCCGTGCTGCGCAAAATATTGAAGCTTTACCTAAAGATGTTCAAGACATTTATGAAAAAGGCGGAAAAAAAGCTTTGAAAGAAATACCTGGCGTAGGTGGTGGTATTGCTAAAAAAATTATTGAATATATTAACAAAGGGAAGATAAACGAACTTGAACGGTTAAAAAAATCTATTCCTAAATCAATGACACAAATGTTGTCCGTCCCAGGAGTAGGTCCTAAAACTGTTAAAATTCTTTCAAAAAAACTTAAGATACGTACAATTGATCAATTAATGAACGCCGCAAAAAAACAAATGATTCGTCGTTTAGAAGGTTTCGACGAGAAAACTGAAAAAAATATTATTAAAAGTATTGAACTGATTAAAAATAAAAAAGAACGGCAATTATTAGGTTTAATTTTTCCTTTAGCACATAACATTGAACGTGAACTGAGAAAACAATGGTTCGTTGAAAAAGTTGAAATTGGAGGATCTATCCGACGGGGAAAAGAAACTGTCAAAGATATAGATATCCTTGTCGTGTCAAAGTATCCAAAAAAAGTTATGGATTATTTTAGCCAGCTCAAAACAATTGCAAAAATTAATGCTCAAGGTGATACTAAATGTAGCGCTATCCTTTCCAACTTAATACAAATTGATTTGCGTGTCGTGAAAAAAGAAAGTTTCGGCGCAGCCTTACAATATTTTACAGGTAATAAACAGCATAATATTCAGTTAAGAGAAATTGCTATCCAGAAAAGATACAAATTAAACGAATACGGATTGTTTACCAAGAAAGATAACAAGTTAGTTGCAGGAGCTAAAGAAAAAGATGTTTATAATAAATTAGGTTTGAAATATATTCCCCCTGAGCTAAGACATGGGACAGGTGAGATTGAATTTGCAAGAAAAGGTAAGTTGCCTAACCTAATAAAAGAAACAGATATTAAAGGAGATTTACACGTACATTCTACTTATAGCGACGGCGAAAATACTGTTTTTGAAATGGCACAAGCTGCTAAAGATCTAAATTATCAATATATTTGTATCACTGACCATTCTCCAATGTTAAAAGTGTTTGGTGGTATGGAAGAAGATGATGTTTCTAAAAAAGTTAAAGAAGTTAAACGTATTGATAAAAAATTGCGTGGAATAAAAGTTCTTTGTGGAACAGAAGTAGACATTAAATCAGATGGTTCTTTAGATTATGATGAAAAAACTTTGAAAAAGTTTGACATTGTTGTTGCGTCAGTGCATAGAGGGTTTAATTATTCTAAACAGAAAAATACTAAACGTTTAATTAAAGTTTTAGAAAATAAACATGTTCATATATTAGGGCATCCCCAAGGAAGAATTCTTGGTAAACGAACAGGTATCGAAGTTGACTGGGACCAGATTTTTGAAGTTGCTAAACAAAAAAATAAGGTTATGGAAATTAACGGACAACCTAAACGGTTAGATTTGAACGCAACTCTTACCAAACTAGCTATCGAGAAAGGCGTTAAGCTTTGCATAAATACTGATTCGCATACTGCTTACGGTCTTAAAGCAATGAGGCTAGGTGTATTACAAGCTCGTCGAGGATGGGCAGAAAAAAAAGATATAATTAATACTAAATCATGGAAAGAACTTTCTACTTCCCTGAAATTATCTCGATAACGTCTCTATTGTTTAACTTATGGTCTTTACCAACAGTTCTTTTTGTTTTAACAACAATAGCACGAATAAATTTGTTTCCTAAGTCAGAATGTATTTTGTAAGCAAAGTCTAATGCAGTTGAACCATTTTTTAAAAGGAAACAATCAGGTAAACATCGACCGTCTTTGTCAACCAAGTTGTTTACACCGCCAGGGAAAATTGCAATCTGATCTAAAAGTTCGAAAACTCCTTTGTCCAATACTTGTTGTACACCTGTTGAACCAAACTTTTCTAAAATATTTTTTTTGATAAATTCTAAACCTTGCTTTTGTTGATTGTTCAAATTTCCTTTAATTTCAAAATCGTTTTCACCAGGAATATATTTTATTAAATCTTTTTTAGCTGCTTCCCTCAATGCCAATTCCGACTCAGCTGAACAAGGTACAATTATATAATCAGAAAATTCTTTTTGTAATCTTTCAAAATTATTTTCAGCACCTGGAACGTCTATCTTGTTAGCAGCAATTATCATTGGTTTAGTTATCTTTCTTAACTCGCATGCAAGATTTATTAAATCTTCATCGGTCCATTTCATAGATATTGAAGCCAAGTTTAATTTTTTAATAGAATTTTTTACCATCTCTTCAGTAACTTTTAATGCTGAAAGTTGTTTTGCCAAGGATTTATTAATATCTAATTTTTCTTGCATAACTTGCCTAGCAAACTTTTCCCAGCCTTTCTTAAGAATTTGGAAGTACCACATGTCTAACTCAACTTCTAAAAATTTTATGTCTTCAGCAGGATCGTAAGAACCAGCTTCAACTTCTTCACCTTGAGCATTTGTTGAACCTGAAACATCTATAACATGTATCAAAGCGTCAGCTTGCCTTAGATCTTCCAAAAAAGCATTACCTCTTCCCAATCCAGTATGCGCCCCTGGCACTAAACCTGCAACATCTAACAATTCTATTGGCACAAATCGTTTATGGTTAATACAAAAACCGGTCCTAGGATTGCATTGTTTGTCAAAGTCTTTATCAACACAGTCTATTTTTACAAAGCCAAAACCCCGGTTAGGTTTAATAGTAGTAAACGGATAATTAGCTATCTCTACATCTGCTAAAGTAGCAGCTTTAAAGAATGTTGACTTGCCTACACTCGGTTTACCGACCACTCCGATTAACATGAGTTTAATTTAAATGCAAAGATTTTAAAAACCTTTTGGAAACCTTTAAATATCAGGATTATTCAATTTTAACTGTTTAAGGGTCCCTTGCTCAGTTTGGTTTAGAGCACTGGTCTTATAAGACGCTTTTGGCGATAGTCTAAGTTAGCCAGAGGTCGCGGGTTCGAATCCCGCGGGACCCACCTTTTATCAAAATGAAACGAATATTCCTTATTCATGGATGGGATGGTAATCCTAAAAATTGTTGGTTTCCTTGGCTAAAACAAAAATTAGAAGAAAAAGGTTTTCAAGTTATAGTTCCTAAGATGCCTAATGCTGAAGAACCTAAAATAAATGTTTGGGTACCTTTTCTTACAGAATTAGTTAAAGAAGTTGATGAAGAAACTTATTTTGTTGGACATAGTATTGGTTGCCAAACTATAATGAGATTCTTAGAAACTCAAACTAATAAAATTGGAGGAATTATTTTTGTTGCAGGTTTTTTTAATTTACCCTACTTAGAAACTGAAGAAGAAAAAATAATTGCTAAAGAATGGATTGAAACTCCTATTGATACAGAAAAGATTAAATCTCTTACTCAAAATATAATTGCTATTTTTTCAGATAACGACGAAGATGTTCCCTTAAGTGATTCTAAACTTTTTAGAGAAAGGTTAAATGCTAAAATAATTATTGAAAAAGAAAAAGGACATTTTGATGACTCTGCTAATATTAAAGAATTGCCTGTTGTGTTTAATGAATTATTAAAGATGAGTTAAAGATTTGGGTCTTTGCCTTCGGCTGAATACAAAGTTATTGTAACTTCTTTCTCTTTTTGTTCTCTAACCTTTTCTTCTTTTCAGGTTCAGTCAAATAATTTTCTTCAGAAACAACTTTTTCTCCTGTTTCTATTTCTAAATTTTTTCTTGCATCACCAGCAATCTTCCCGCCCTTTTTCGCTGCATCTTGGTTTTCATTAAAACCTTGAGAATCTTTGGATTTTGTAATTTCAGTTGTTGCTTTTTCACCGAGCATCGAAAATATTAACTCTAAATCATCCATATGATCCCGAAGATTTTCTCGTTTTAAACCTTTAACTTCTTTATATTCACTAGGAGTTAAATCAAAAGTAGCTTTTGAAATTTCTGCAGTAAGTATGGAAAACTCTTTTTGTTCTTTAATCCCTCTTTTTTCCCATTCATCAGTTAATTCGTCCCTGATTACTATGCCTCTTACGCGTTTTTCAATCCATTCATCAGAGTAACCTTTGACTCTGTAAATTTCTTTCATGCGTTTTTGCGCTAATTCTGGATTTTCAATCTCTTGTACTCTTTCATAGCCGACTTTAGCTAGCCATAGCTTGAATGGTTCAGCTTTCTTTGAAGGTATTGATTGTATAATCCTAAATATGGATTTTGTGTTGGCACAGTCTGTAAACCTGAATTTACCATCTCTAGCTTGCAATTTCAAACCGTGACAAATTGTCACGAGTTGAGGTTCCCTTTGTTTAAGCTTCCTCCAATATGCTAATTCATCTTGACTATTTGTAAGTACTGCAATAATATCTGAAACAGAAAAATACCATTCGCTATTATGCCAAACTCTTCTAATTTTCTTATCTTGAAATACTACTAGCTTATTTTCTTCCATATGAAAAAGTAAATGTTAATAAGTTTATAAGCTTCACGCGTGTTTATCATGTCAAGTGGTTTTGTAAAATATAGTTTAGATAAATTTTGGACTTTCGCTGCGCGTGAATACAAGAAAGTGTCTCAGCCAATTAAGCTTGACTATTCCAACAAACCGACCGTTATTGTTATTAAGATTGTTGTTGCCGTTCGCGTTGGCGTTGTTATTAAGATTATTGACACACCACAACCGCCCAACAGTAGCTATTTCACTTCCTGGAAAGAGTTTAGAAATAGTATCAAAACAAAACAATAGTCTAAGCCGAAGGCAAAAACCTATTTTCCAATATCACTTAACTTCTTAGAACTAATACGTGGTTTCAAACGTTTCCATAAAAAGTAAAATGTTATTATCAAAACTATCAGTAATATTATTCCAATAATTCTATTACGAGTAACATTCTCTTCATCTTCACTATCTTCTTCGCCAGTATCTAATTCAGAGTAATTGAAAGGTAATTCTAACGTTGTTTCTTCAGCATCAGTGGATTCAGTTACCTCAAAATATAATGTAATTGAATCGGAAGGGCCTTCGTCTGACATCACACTTAAAGTGCCAAAATATAATTCAGCATCAGCATCAAAATTATCATTTACAATTAAGTCAAATTCACGTAACTCGTTAGAATCTAAAACTCCTATTGTCATCGGTGAAACTGTTAACACTTCTGCCAAATTACCGCCAAAAACAACCTGAACATTAGTCAAGCTATAATTATATTCGTTGTAAATAGGGACAGTTGCCGTCAACCGTTGTTTTTGTGTCAAAGTTGTTTCCAAAGAATCTTCGTCTATCATCAGTTTTAGTTCAAATTCAATAGCGGGTATAGATGGTTCTTCCATAGGACATTCTTCTTCAGGAAATTCTAAACAATCCCATTGATTCTCAGAACAAACGCAACGTTCAACCTCTGTACCGTCGTCACATTCGTACATTAAACTTTCATTTACAACACAGATTATTTCTTCTTCAGGTTCTTCAGGTATAGAAAAGAAAAAAGGGACATAATACGTGTTGTTAACCATAGACAAAGTTAAAAACTTTTTTTCAGTTATACCCTCCTCAATATTAACAGTTAATTTACGCAAAGAAGAAGGTTCAATTGTTAAACTTGTTCTTACAGGATTTAAACCGTCATCAGATGTGATAAAAATATCCGACGTTTCGTCGCCCCAGTTGAAAACAGTTAAATCTACTTTATCCAAATCTTCAATAAAAAATCCGCCAGGTTTTAATGTTAAATATTCAATCGTAGTATTATGATAAGTTAAACTAAACTCAATAGATTCGTTTTCCTCCTCGCCATCTTTCAAACCAGATACAAAAACTGAATATGATCCGGACGCAAGGTGGTTAGGTATATTAAAATATACAAAATAACTTTCTTCAGGCAAAGTTAAAAGAATTTTTCCAATTTCCACTTCCACGCCCTGCCAATTATACATAATAATATCAGAAACATCTACAGATTCATATTCAGTTATCTCTAACTGGAAAGTTTCGCCAACATAATAATCAGTCTTATAATGTTCTAAGTCAGCAAAAACCAGTGGAACTAAAAGTAAAATAAAAAATAAAAGGGTAAACAGTTTCATCAAATGTCTCCTATTTTTTGCCTAAAAGTTTTTTAGCTTCGCCAATAGACTTGTCAAGCTGTTTATCTAAATCGGATCTATCTCTCGTAATAGGTCTTGCAGGAGCCTGGTATGTTGGCTGTTTTGCTGCAGGCTTTTTACTGCCTAACTTACTAGTGTAAGGTGTGTAAGCAGATTTTGTACTGTTACCTGTTTGAGGTTTACCGCCTGAAAACTTTGCAATAACTGCGTCCAAATATCCTTGACTATATGCAACGTATCCTGCTGCACCAAACAAACCTACCAAAATTAAAATCAACAAAATCCATAACCAAGAATTGCTACCTTCTTCCTTAGGTCCAGGTTCAGTAGAATCTTTAATGTCATCTTCGTCAATGTAACAACGGTCAGCTGCGCAATCTTCATTTTTTTGACAATAACCGTCGCCACAATATAAGTTACAGTCAGCTAAACAATTGCTTCCGTCTTCACCGTTAGCAACATCACAAGTGCCGTCAACAATACAACAGTCTACCAAGCATGAACCGCCACAGTCAGTACCTTCCTCGTTACCATCTTTAATACCATTATAACAACTTACTTTTTCTTCACAATCAGAAGGACAATTATCTACATCTTCTCCCTGTAACTCATCACAAACACCGTCTTCATCGCAAATGATTATGTCACCTAGACCTGAACAATAATCGCTAGTGTCAATATCTTCTTCGCCTTCATCCTGGATACCATTAGAACAACAAGCGTCAATCTCTTCACAAACACCACCACAGTCAACGCCTCTCTCATCTTGGTTCTGTGCACCGTCGTAACATGAACCAGGCACAACATATTCAGTGTCAAAGGCCGAGTAAAGAACAATCGCAGTTGTTAACACGTCTTCGTTCCAGCTACCGTCAGGGTTTTGCTGTTCTTCTAACCAAGCTATAGCGTCAGAAACTTCTATGTTATATTCTGTGTTTTTCAAAGCTAAAACTGCAAAAGCTGTATCTTCAATGTCACGCTCAAAACTGCCGTCGCTACGTTGGCGTTCTAAAAGGTTGTTAGCATAAAGATCATCGCCTGTAAACATATACAAAAACGCATTATCCATAATAGATGTTGTGTCAATGTTTTCTTTCAAATAAATTAAAGTGTTATATTCGCTTAAAATTTTTGACAAAGCCCAGTTTGCGTAAAAGCTAGATTCCTTGTTACAAGTGTCGCCTGCCCCTCTACCAAAACATCCTGTGTTAAGCAAAAAATCGTGCACTGTACCGTAAACACTTTCAATAATGTAATACGAATTGCTAGACCTGTACAAATGTGTTAACATTACATCACCTGACAAGTCTGCACAGTCTATGCTTAAATCTAATGAAGGGTTGTTGGTTACCAAATTTGTAACTAAACATTCTTTTAAGTCAAAAAATGTTGAACCACCACAGTCAGGGAACTCGCCCGCTTCAACTGAAACTTCAACTTCGCTTGTCTGGTTATTCAATTCATATGAAAAAATGCAAGTTGCATTATCAGAGGTAGATATTTCTAGTAACCATTCGCCAGAAACTGTTGCATCGTTCTGTGCGTCTTTAAGCCAAGCTTCAATATCTTCAGTGTAAGTATCATCGTTTAAAGATTCTAAAGCCATCATTGCTAACACAGTGTCTTTAACTTCACAGTCAGCTGACGGGAAACAGGTTTGTGTTTCAGACATTTCTGTCAAGATCCATTCAACTGATGATTCAGCGTTAGCAGAATATCCTACAGCTTCCAAGGCCAAAGTAGCCCAAGCCGTAGTAAATACGTCGTCCTCGTAATTACCTTCAATGGATTTTGATGCAAGCCAGTCATAAGATAACTGTACGTTAAAATCAGTTTCATCAAGATCTTCAGCTGCAATGCTAACTGTTCCAAAAATTAAAGTAAAAACGAGTAAAATTCCTATTATCACATTCTTTTTCATATGTAACCTACCTCTATTTAGATTAATTAATAAAAGGGGGCAAAGAATTTAAAAACTTTTCTATCTCTTTATATATAATGTTTGATAAAATTCCTTTCGCCCGCGGGCATCGTTCTATGGTTTATTTGATTAATAAACATGGGAAAACCTTTATTTTAAAAGAGGAAAGGAAAGATATTCAAGCTTTTAACCGTATAAAGAACGAAATTAACTGGCTTAAAATTTTGAATAAAAAAGGTATTGGGCCAAAATTTATTGAAGAAGGTGCTAACTCTTTCATTTGTGAATATATTAACGGAGATAGAATCATACCATGGACTGAGAAAAATTCTAAGGTTAAAATTAAAAACATGCTAACAAATGTTCTGAACCAGTGCCGAGAATTAGATTTGCTTAAAGTGAACAAACTTGAAATGAACTATCCGTACAAACATATCATGGTTGATAAAAAACCCGTCATGATAGATTTTGAACGTATGAAGAAAACTCCAACGCCCAAAAATGTCACACAATTTTGCCAGTTTATTATTTCTAATAAGTATTATCGAATCTTGGAACAGAAAAAGTTTAGTTTTGAACCTGAAGAACTAATTAATTTAGCTAGAGATTATAAAAAAGATTATTCGAAAAAAAAGTTTGACAAAATAATTAATTATTTGAAATGAACCAAGATCTTTTTAAGTTCTCTTACAAACTTCATACACTCATCTTCAGTGTTATAAAAATATAAAGATGCTCTTGCTGAACCTTTAATTTTATGTTTGTTAAACCAAGAATGTACACAATGTGCTCCTGACCGGATTAAAATTTTTCTTGTAGTGTCAAGCATGATAGATATTTCGTGCGGGTCCATGCCATCTACTGTAAAATTAAAAATTCCTGCTCTTAGTTTAGGGTCCAATGGTCCAATAATGTTAACATGATCTTTTAGTTCGTCAGTTAAAATAGTGTTAAGTTTTGTTTCTTGTTTTTCAACTTTAACAATTATTTTTTTTAAGTATTGTGAAGCTTCGCCAAAACCTAAGATACCTGCGTAATGTTGTAACCCTGCTTCAAACTTCATTGGAGATTCTTCGTATGTATGGGTTGTGTAAGTCGAGTCTACAACTGTTTCTCCACCTACAATAAACGGTTTTAATTGATTTGGTTCTTTTGCGTAAAGTAAACCCATTCCTGTTGGTCCTAGCATTTTATGACCTGAACATGCGAAAAAGTCTGCGTCTAATGATTTTAAGTTAACTTCCTTATGTGGTGCTGACTGTGCGCCATCTAGTAAAACTTTTGCACCTGCCTTGTGTGCTATTTTTATTATTTTTTTTGCAGGTATTGTTACACCATCTAAATTTGAAGTGTGTCCTAATGCTACTAGTTTTATCCCTTCAACTTTTTCTTTGAATAAGTCCAAGTTAAAAGTGTTATCATCGTTTGAGTTTAATATGACTAAGTTTTGTTTTTGCCAAGGTATTAAGTTAGAATTATGTTCTTTATCTGAAATTAAAACTTTATCTTCAGGTTTTAAGCCAAAAGAATTTGCTACAAGGTTAATACTTTCAGTCGTGTTTTTAGTGAAAATTATTTGGTTGTCTGACTTTGCGTTAAAATATTTTCTTAAATTATTTCTTGCTTTATGAACTTCGTCGTTCAATTTTGTTGACAAATGGTGCGAGCTTCTTCCTGCACAAGAAGGATAGTTTCTGTAATATTCCATAACTTTATTTATCACCTGGTTAGGTTTCAAACTCATGCAAGCATTATCAAAATATATAATTCCTGTATCAAGAATTGGAAAATCTTCACGGTTCACTACAATCACATTCCGTTGTACATTCTTCAGGTGTTTCACAACCGCATTCTTCTATACATTTTTCAGTTAAACAAGTATCATCATCTACTTTCCAATTCGGTAAAGGACAAACTAAATCCGAGTCTTCACCATAACAATTACCATACCTCGCATAGTTGTATAATCCAGGTGCAGATGCAATTATTGATCCGATCATTAAAATTACAAAGATCCAAGAAATGATTTCAAAATGTTTGTAAGTGAACCTTGAAGCTCTTGGAGAATGTTTAAGAAGTTTAGCTGAAAGATATGTTCTTAATCGTAAATCTAGCTTAGATTGACATTTCCGCAACGTCATTGTCCGGAAAACGCATTCGAACGCTTCCTTAGCCAACCGCCTATACTTTAATGAGAATAAACCCATTACTAACAATACTGGCAAAGCTATATAACATAAAACCATAAAGAATTTTCAGGATTACTTATTTATATGTTTTATGCTAATTAAGACCGGGCAGCTGCTTCTAAGTATCTTTGCAAAGTTTCCATCAAGCAAGAGTATTCTTCATTAGGCATATCTGGTTTAGTTAATAACCTGCTTAATCTGTCTCGAGCCAAACGCATGTTTCTTACCCTTTCTTCTAACCTTAAATCCCTAAACTCAGCTCCTACAATATAATTTCCTAAAGTACTAAGTCTTTCATAAGCTGTACCTTCTTTACCTTCCGGCACTTTACAAAGGTATTTAGTACCTTTCTGTTGTACAAGTTCGTAACCCCAAGGACTTAAAAGATCTTGAAGAAACTCAGGTTTGTCTGCATATTCTCTACGCGGAGTTATTAAAATTTCTCCTGGCGCATGTCTCGGTTCGTATTCATCTCTCATTTTTTTCTCCATTTTGATATTTTATTAAAAAACGTAAATCATCTTTTTTTTCTTCATCTAGAATCATTAAAAATTCTTCAGATTTTTCTTCTTCATATAATCGAGAAGGTTGTTGTGCCTGATATTCTACCATAAACCTTACAAATCTCTTATCATCTTCATTCATTTTATACCTCATAATAATTTTATTAAATTGCCAAACATTGTCTGGTAAGCTTCACAAGGTGTCCAACATTGTGTACACTTGCCTTTATGAATATCATTTCTGATTTTTTTAGATTCTTTCCAAATCTGTTTCAAAGATTTTTCCCTAATGTTACCTAATCTCAAATTATACATGCTACAAGGATAAACATCTCCCTTCGCGTCAAGGAAAACTGAAGCGTTTAACGCCTGGCAAGGCATAGGTGTTTTATCTGTAGCAAAATATGTTTTTACGTTTTGTAAATATTTGTGTTCTAAAAACATTATTGGATTTAAGTAAGCTGAACCTTTTCTTTTAGCAAATCTCTTTAACTCTCTTAATACTTCGGCCTTAGGAAAATTATCTTCACTGTTACCATAATAATGTTCAGAAGTATGGTAAATGTTAATATGCAAATCTTTGTATTTAAAATTCGGTATCCGTTTTTTAACTGCTGCAAAAGTTTCATCAATCTGATTATAATTTTGCGTTGACAAAGTCATTCCTAAGAAAGTTTCAACACCGGGAATGCGTTTTATCCTTTGATAAGTTTCCAATGCTTTATCGAAGCCTTCAACACCACGAATTTGTTTGTATAATTTTGGCGGACCGTCTAAACTAACACTAATAACAAACTTTTTTGGTTTTAATCTAGCAATTTGTGCAATACGTTTAACTATCAAATTTGGTAATAAACCGTTAGTAGGAAGATGAAACATGTAAAGATTTTTACAATTTTTAATTATAGCTTTTGACACTTCAACAATGTCAGGTCTTAAAAAAGGTTCTCCCCCTGAAATGTCTATCCAAACAAACTGGTTGTTTTGCTTAAAAAAATGCTGGATTTCTCTCAAGGTTAATTCGTTTTTCGGTTTCTTTTTCCAAATGTTACAAGTTGTACACCGCGAATTACATAAATCTGTTACTGGGAATGTTAATTTGTAAGGCAGATTTAACCTTTTCACATTTGATAATAAAATGTTTGACGCTAAAACAAATTCTTTCATGATAAAGTCTCCCTTAAACCATCTTCAAATCGAGTTAACTTAATTTCAAAATTATTTTTTAAACTTTTAATACTTCCAGACTTATGCTGGTTCATACTATAAACTTGTTCTAAGGAAACTGGCGGTTTGTTCATTAACTTTGAAAGAATTTTTGCTATTGAAATAATCAAAAGATAAGGTACATGTATTTTTCTTTTCTTAATATTCAATTCCTTACAAATCCTGTTAATATAACCGTTGAATGAAAAACAGTCCGGTCCGCCTGCAAAATAAATTCCTTTCTTAACCTTTTTCATAGTTGCAATTACAATTATTTTTGCCAAATCTTCAACATAAATTGGCTGCATCTCAGCATAACCATCACCCAAAATAGGAATAACGGGTAAAGATTTAATTAAACTGATTGTTTTTGATAAACCTCTGTCACCTTTACCATAAATTAGTTCTGGACGAAAAATAACATAATCTAAATTGGATAAAGCAACAACCTTTTCAGCAATTTGTTTAGATTTACCATAAAAACTTTTTTGGCGTAACGTTGCGTTTACAGAACTAATAAAGATTATTTTTTTTACACCAGCATTCTTACACGCATTAACAACATTTTTTGTGCCTAAAACATTTACAACATAATTAGTTTTTTTGTCAATAGCAGTTGTTGCTGCAGCCAAATGTACAACAACGTCCATCCCTTTAACAGCCTTAGTTATTTTATTAAAATCAGTCAAATCACCTTCAATATAATGTACTCCTTTTTCACTTAATCTTGCATTAACTCTTTTATCAAAACCGTAAACAGTAACGCCAAGTTTTAACAAAATATCAGCAACATTACGTCCTAAAAATCCCGATGGTCCCGTTATAAGTACTTTCATTTTATTGTCCTAAAGTTAAACAATAAGTTAGTTTCAGTTTGATTATTCCAGTAACATTGCCGACAGTTCTTCATATTTTTCCTTCGACAATTAAAATGATTCGATTCCCAATATTTCCTTAACGGTATATCCCTTACATTTGCAAAAACTTTTTTACCTTCCATAAATGGAAAGCAAGGATATATCTCGCCAAAAGCGCCTACAACCAACGTAACATAACCTGCATAACATTTTATTGGTAAAGGTTCGCCTCTGAAACAATGTTTAAACAGTTTCAAATATTCTTCAGAAGTGTCAATAAACTTAGTTTTTCTTCTTAACTGGATTAATTTATCTACTAATACATCTAATTTATGTAATTGTTCTTTAGTAACTTTAAGATCTTGCATGGTTGCAACGTTGTTTGTTAACTCGCCAATGTCGTGGAAAGGTATAAAGCTAATATAATCAACACCTTTCTGTTTAGCAATCTTTACAATGTCTAATACTTCATCAATGTTATATTTGTTAACGCTACAAGTTACAACTATCGTGAAATGTTTATATTTTTTAGTTATACGTTTAAGATGTACAAAGTTGTCTATACCTCTCATGACCATATCAAAACTTCCTTTAACACCCCTAACTTTATCATGGGTCTTTGAAGTTGAACCATCTAACGAAAATGCTATCGCGTCTAAACCAGCATCAAGAATCTTTTTTGCGTTATCTTTCGTCATATTAAAACCATTAGATGACATGTGCGCAATCAAACCTACCTCTTTTGTGTAACGGATAATTTCTAACATATCGGACCTTATGAAAGGTTCGCCGCCAGTTAAACCAATACCTATCGTGCCAATCTTAGCATAATCGTCCAAAACTTTTTTTATTTCATCCGTCGTCAATTGTTTATTCTTAGTCTTAACACGTTCAACCAAATCACACATCTGACATCTTAAATTACAAGCATAAGTTACAACGATACAACCATTCATTGGGCCTACCAATGGTTTTCCTATCATACGACCTAAAATCGTGCCAAAATATTGGTAAGCTACCTTCGGTACTATTCCTATGTTGCCTTTCCTTATTTGATCGTAAAAAAACTTCTTATACTCGTCTCTCATTTTGTATTTTTGTCAAAAATGTTTTACTTTTTTCCATTACGTCTTTAACTGTAATCTGTTTCAAACATTTTGCATCTTTGCAATTGGTTGATTTATTATTAAAGTTAGTTATACAAGGACTGCAATCTAAGTCTAAGAAAAAATCTATCTTATTTTTTTGCCAAGGACCGTAAAGGTATGGCGTGTTTGGACCGAAGAAAGATAAAGTTGGTGTTGACACAGCTGCAGCCATGTGCATAGGACCAGTATCATTAGAAACAAAAACATCGCACCTGTCAATCAATGCTGCCAGTTGTGAGAGGTTTACTTTCCCAGTAGAATTAACCACATTACCTTTATTTTTTATCATGTCAATAACTTCTTGAACTGCATCTTTTTCCGAGGGAGCACCAGTTAACACAATTTTAGCCTTATAAGTTTTAATAAATTCGTCAGCAAGTTTAGCAAAGTTTTGTTTTGGCCAACGTCTTGCAGTTACATTTTCACCGCTACTGACATGCATACCGATGATAAAATCGTTTTTTGTAACACCGACCATATCCCAGTAATCGTTAACATATTCTTCATCTTCTTTTGAATAATCAAGTTTAGTTAAATCATAATTATCAGGATTGGCACCGACAGCTTTAGCAATGTCTGTAAAAGTTTTTACCATGTGTTGATCATTATTGTATACAACTTTGATTGGATACATGAAACCTCGACCTTGGCCTTGCGTTGTAAAACCTACACGCTTCTTTGTACCGCTTAAGTAAGCAAGAATTGATGATGTTCGTGCAAACTGTTCCAAGTCTAAGATTAAATCATATTTATTTTTCCTAAATGTTAACATCAAGTTCAAAACATCTTTAACAACTTGTGATAAATTTTCAACTTGGAAATAAATAATTTCGTCAACATCAAGGTTCTTTTCTAAAATATTTTTATTTTTTGATAAAGTTACAAAAGTTATTTTTGCAAAAGGATATTTTTTCTTAACAGCCCTGATTGTAGGCGTAGCCATAATTATGTTTCCAAAACCCCAAAACTTCAACATTAAAATGTTTCTAACCTTTTTTGAGGACGGTACACGAAACGGACTAGTTATTTTATCAAAAGAGTATAATCCAACACAGATGGGAATACCTCCATACTTGTCCAATACCTTAATCATATCCATTTCCATTTTCAAACATGGTTCCTCAATAAATTTGATATAGCATCAGGTTTCATGTCAATAAGATAATTCATTTCCATATGACAATTGAAATGGCAACCTTTACAAGGGAACCTGTGAAGTTCCTTAAACGCTTGCCTAAAACCTTTTTCCAAAATGTTAACAGGTTTAGCTTGATTTATTGCAACATAACAAGGATACATGTCGCCGTTACAATCAATGATAGAATACAATTCTCCTGCATAACATTTGACTCTTTTTGTGTAAGGGTAAGATTTGATTATGTAGTCTAAAAAAGTAAACGAATCTGCAACAGGATAACCTTGCTTTTTACGTTTCTTGATGAATTTAAAAGCTGTCACAATTTGTTCGCGTGAAGGAAAAA
This sequence comes from archaeon, assembly GCA_043814545.1. Taxonomy (GTDB): domain Archaea; phylum Nanobdellota; class Nanobdellia; order SCGC-AAA011-G17; family GW2011-AR17; genus JBDRJY01. Next base: position 63,231 of record JBDRJY010000011.1, read on the forward strand.
TTGTACCATCAATATTTTCTGGCAAAATGTCAAAGTCTATTATTGGCTGGAACATGACTGAAAAGGCCATGCGTTTAGCTGTTTTTAACAAGTAATCAATATTATCTAAACTAATATTGTGCTTAGTAAATGTTGTTAAGGCACAAACATGAATCTTGTTAGCTAAAGCAAGTTTTATGAAAGATAAAGTGTCAGATTTAGTCCTATTTTTATCTTGATACTTTTGCATACCATCAAAGCTTATGAAAACGCCGTCAGATTTTTTTAACGTGTCCATGTGAAACTTCATTAATGAACCGTTCGTTACAATATGAGTAATTAACCCTAACTTTTTACAATATCTTACAAGCTCGCCAATATCTTTTCTTAACAAAGGTTCACCGCCAGTAAACCCTATCTTATTAGCACCCATTTTTCTAGCATCATAAACAATTTTCTTAATCTGTTCAGTAGTCATTTCTTTTCTTTGAATCTTAATACAATCGCAATATGAACAGTTAAAATTACATTTGTTTGTTATACGTAAATTGATAGACAACGGAGCTTTCTTTTTAGTTAAATGATAATTTAATACACGACAACCTAAATCTATTGAATTCTTAATCATTCGTTCCACCCTAATTCTTCAACATCATAAATATATACAATATCTTTACCTTGCATTTCAATGATATGCATAGGCGTGTACATATCCCTAAACTCAGCAATATCATCAGAAGTTGATCTGCCGTAAGGATGTAATAAAACATACCTTGTTGTCCATTGTTCTGTCTGGAAATACTGGGCTTTCTCTTCTAACGTAGGCATCTCGCCTGTTTCTTGCTGGAACCAATTTCTAAACTGTAAAAATATTGGTCCTTGTTCACTTCTCAAATAATAAAATAAAATACCTTCCATTCCTACAAAAGTTTCGTCATCTTCCAAAATTGTTAGCAAATATTCTCCTGTTTCCTTAGCAGACATATCTGCAAGTCCTGTATAAACGTAATCCCTACAAGAATCTGGACTGACTGCACAAAGTAAATGGTTAGTTGAAACAAAGTAAGGTGATGTTGTGTATGCTATGCCGAACGAAAATATAATATAAATTCCTATGAAGATTAAAGCGTAAACTCTTTTTATTGCGAACGGAGCAGTTTTTCTCTGTGAAAATACCCAACACATTAACAAAACAAAACCGAACATGTACGCTATTGCTACCCTGAATAAAGTCAAGGCTGAAAATAAAATCATGCCTAACAATCCTAGCATGGTTAAGTACAAAATGAACTTTTCCCGGGAGGATTTGTTTTTCTTTTTGATTAATTTTATGAAAACTATTATAGCTAAAATGAAGATTAATAAATCTAAAACGTTCATGTTAAGCAAAAACTCGTAAATGATTTCGTAAAACTGGTAATTGAATATGATTCCTGAAACATCAGAATATTTTGAACCGAAAAACTGGTAAACTTCGATTAATTGTGAAGGTTTGAAACCGAACGGTGCTAAAAGTAAAATTAGGTAACCTACAAAAGCTACGAAACAGTTTTTGATCATCTGTTGCATGTTATGTTCTTCAACGTCTTGAATTTTTTTTGCAAAATCTAAGTCTAAAGATAAAAACAGTTTTTTGCTAAGGAAAAGTAACTCTTTGAAATATTTTTCAGCTATCAAGAAAAACGTGAAAACTAAATATAAACCTGCTGAGAATTTTGTTGCTGTTGCCAAACCAAAAAAACCACCTGCAAGGAAAAACCAAAGTGTGTCTTTTCCTTTATGAGATTTGTAAGCTAAATATAAGAAAATTAAACCTACTATTAAGAAAAACCATAAAATAACATCGTCATGTATCCATCTGCTAAACCTAAGTATATACGGGAAGAAAGCAAAAAAGCTTATCCCATATAATGCAGAGAGTTTTGGTAAAAGTAAAAGAAAGAAAAGTGAAATTGCTAAGAAAAATAATATTCCAAAGATATAAATCGGTAAATGGCATTCATTGTTGGCATTGACCATAGGTTCACCTAATAATGCTTCACGTCCCGCATAATAATCCGGCTGTATATACGAAACTCCAGAGAAATCTTCGCCTGACATCATACAACCTTTACCTATCAGCCAGTTTGCAACAGGAGGTTTACCTGCGCCAGACAATCCAGGATAGTATTCATGAGGGTAAAACCATAATAAACCTGCAGGTACTGTACCCATATCATCGTTCCAATAACCTACCTGTGAAAAATCGTTCAGTCTAATGAAAAGTCCTAATACAACTACTAACAGAATCAGACCTAGCACTAACCTATCATTCTTTAATTTAGCGAAAGGTCCACCACTCTTTTCCATTAAACCCAAAGACAACTATATACTATTTATAAAATTTCTCTATTAATAGACTCTATATTATACATTTGTTCCTTGCGAGGAGTCATTGTGTTCTTTTACTGAAGTTAAGAAAGCAATTGCATAATCTTTAAAAATCAATTATACAAAATTTCTTTAAGCAAATCTAAAAAAGGGGATTATAAATGCAACTATTAAAAGCGGTGGAAAGTTTCAAAGATAAAAAAGTTCTTGTCATAGGTGATGTAATGCTTGACAAGTTTCTTTTTGGTGATGTTAACCGTATTAATCCTGAAGCGCCAGTACCAGTGTTATGGGCGCGTAAAGAAACTTATTCATTAGGAGGTGCAGGGCATTTGGCGAATAATCTTTCCGCTGTCGGTGCGCAAGTTTACATTGTTTCAGTTGTTGGTAATGATAAAGCTAACACAAAACTTAAACAATTAATGAATGAAAAAGGTATGATCTCAGAGTTAATTATGGATGTATCTCGACCAACTATACAAAAGATTAGACATTACGGTCGCGGTCAACAAATGTTACGTTTAGACTTAGAAACTGTTCAACCAATCTCTAATGATATTGAAAATTTAGTTTTACAAAAAATAAAAGAAGTTTTACCTAAATGTAATCTAATAATCTTTTCGGATTATGCAAAAGGTTTGATTACACAAAATGTTGCTCAACAAATTATACAATTAGCAAAAGAACAAAACAAGTTAACAATTGTCGACACAAAACCACATAACGCAAAGTTTTATCATGGTTGTGATTTGATTTCGTTAAATGTTGGTGAAGCAAAAAAGTTAACCAAGATTAAAGGAGAAAATGATACTGACGTTGCTGAAATGTGCCTTCTGCTGTTTAAACAATTTAACAGCGCAATTGCAATAACTCGTGGCCCAGATGGAATGACTGTTTGTGAGAAGAACGGACAAATTTCGCACATTTCCCAACGTAAAGTTGAAGTTTGCGACGTGTCAGGTGCTGGTGATACCGTTACTTCTATTTTAGGATTGTCCTTGTCAATTGGATTAAGCTTATCAGAAGCTGCAAAAATTGCTAACCATGCAGGTGGTATTGCTGTATCTAAACAAGGCATCGTACCTGTTACATGTAACGAAATTAAAAGTACTTTGCGTCATGATATTCATGAATATCTTAAAGAAAGTATCAAGGTTAAACAAAACGTTATTGAAAACCAAATGGATAAAGTCGAACAAATAACTAACATGATTATTGATACTTATAAAAATAATAAAAAGATTTTAGTGTTTGGTAACGGTGGAAGTGCAGGTGATGCACAACATTTGGCTGCTGAATTAGTTGGCAGGTATAAAAAAGAACGAAAAGGTTTGTCTGCAATTGCATTAACAACTGATAGTTCAATCTTAACTGCTATAGCAAATGATTACGGATATGATTATGTTTTTTCGCGTCAAGTTGAAGCTAATTGTCAACCTGGGGATTTAGTAATTGGTATTACAACCAGTGGTAACTCGCCTAACGTTCTTTTAGCGTTTGATAAAGCAAAAGATATTGGCGCCCAAACAATTTGTTTTACAGGAAAAAATGGTGGAAAATCTGTTGAACGGTCTGACATCTGCATAGTTGTACCATCAGATAACACTCCCCGAATCCAAGAAACGCATATTGCACTTATTCATATTATTTGTGAAATTTTAGAAAACACTTTGTTTCAAGATGAATAAAATAATCACACGAGATGAACTTGTACCCTTAGTTGAACAATGGAAAGCTGAAGGGAAAAAAGTAGGTTTTACTAGCGGAGCTTTTGACATTGTCCATGCAGGACACATAAGTTATTTGCAAAAAGCTAAGAAACTTTGTGATATTTTCATTTTAGGCTTGAACACTGATGCGTCTATCAAAAGGTACAAAAGCGAAGATCGTCCCATTATCCCTCAAGAAGATAGGTTGAAACTTATTTCTGCTTTAAATTGTGTTGATTATGTTTTTTTGTTTGACGAAGATAATAATAATTTTAACATTGAAACTTTAAAACCTTCATATTATATCAAAGCTGGTGATTACAGTCCTGAAAAATTAACTTCAAAACCAATTGTTGAAAAACATGGTGGTGAAGCTATTTTAATACCAGTTGTCGAGGGTAAATCTACTACTAATATTATTAAAAAAATTTTAGATGTTTATGGTCCTGTAGGATTTTATCCAGAAATTAAACCTAAGAAAGGCCCAGTTGTTTTTTTAGATCGTGACGGCGTTATTAACGAAGATATTGAATATTTACATGAGCCTGAAAAGTTTAAACTTTGTCCTAACGTAGTTGAAGGTTTGAAAAAATTGCAAGAAAATGGATATAGGTTAGTTGTTGTTACAAACCAAGCAGGCATGGGTCAAGGTTATTTCAAAAAAGAAGATTTTTATAAAGTTAACAGAGAAATGTTTAAACAAATCGGACCTTATGGAATAAAATTTTCTAAAATATATTATTGTGGACATAATGCTAACGATAATTGCGATTGTCAAAAACCTAAAACTGGTATGATTGACCGTGCTAACAAAGATCTTAATGTTGATTTGGGTAACAGTTTTATTATTGGTGATAAAAATAGTGATATCTTGTGCGGTAAAAATGCTGGATTGAAAACTATTGGAGTATTAACCGGACAAAACAAAAGTTTTGATAACGCTGATTTCGTTGCAAAAGATTTGGTTGAAGCTGCAAGCTATATCATAGGTGAAGAATGAGTAAGTATCAAGAACTGGAAATGCATAATGTTCGAACATATTCAATTAAAGAACGTCATCATAAAGTTCATATTAATGATTTTTCCAACATACAATCTCATAACATTGAAGATTTTATGCCTAACATTCTTGAATCTAAAGCGTTGAAAGAGTTCGTTAACCGTTTAGCTTTAGCTTACAAACAAAATCAACATGTTATCTTAATGATGGGAGGGCATGTTATCAAAGTCGGTTTAGCACCAATAATAATTGATCTTATGAAACGTGGAGTGATAAAAGCTATCGCTGTTAACGGTTCTACTGCGATACATGATTTTGAAGTCGCATATAACAGTTCTACGTCGGAAGAAGTTGCTGACACTTTGAAAACTGGCATGTTTGGAATGGTTGAAGAAACTGCACATTTCATGAATGAAACAGTAAAAGAAGCAGCTGTCCAAAATCTTGGCATGGGCGAGGCTTTAGGTAAAAAAATTGTTGAACAGAATTTTCCTAACAAAGAACTTAGTTTTCTTGCAAAAGCTTACGAACTTAACATCCCTGTTACTGTACATGTTTCTATCGGGAACGATACAATACATCAAATGCCTAACTGTGATGGGGCAGCTTTAGGTAAATGTACGCATAAAGATTTTAAGATTTTTGCTAACGAAGTTTCAAAATTAGAAAATGGTGTTATCATGAATTTAGGTAGTGCTGTAGTTTTGCCTGAAGTTTTTTTGAAAGCTCTTACTTTAGCCCGAAACGTCGGACATAAAGTAGATGTTTTTACTGCAGCTAACTTTGATTGTATTAAACATTACAGGCCCATGGAAAATATTGTTAAAAGGCCAACAATGAATGGAGGATGGGGACATTATTTTATCGGATATCATGAAATTATGATACCTTTAGTTTATCAAATGCTCCTAAAAAGAATATGAATGTAAACAAGATTGTAAATGAATTTCCTAACAAAAAGATTTTGGTTATCGGAGATATTATTTTAGACAGATTTTTAGAAGGTAATGTTGAAAGAGTTAGCCCTGAAGCGCCTATCCCTGTCTTAAACGTGAAAAAAGAAACTTTAATCCCTGGCGGCGCGGCAAACGTTGCAAATAATATTGTTCAAATGGGTGGTTTAGCTTACTTAGTAAGTGTTGTAGGTGATGATGATGAAAAAATTAAGCTATTAAATGTGTTAAACAAAAACGGAATTAATACTGGAGGTATTGTAACTGATTATGACAGGCCTACAATTTGTAAAACAAGAATGGTTTCAGGAAGACAGCATCTTTTACGCGTTGACGTCGAGGAAACGCATCCTTTAAACCAAGAGTTAACTAACCAAATTTTATTTTTCATTCGTAATAATATTCAAAACATAGATTTTATTGTTGTATCTGATTATAATAAAGGTGTAGTTACACAGAATCTTATGGAACAGTTAAAACAAATTGCTAACCAAAACCAAAAACGTATTTTTGTTGACCCTAAACCAAGCAATAAAGAATTTTACAAAGGTGTACATTATGTTAAACCGAATTACAAAGAAGCGTGCGAATTAGTTGACGTTAACCAAACTGAAAATAAAGAAAATCATTTAGAAGTTGGACGTAAAACTTCAAGCGAATTAAACAGTAATGTTATCATGACCTTAGCTGAAAAAGGTTTAACACTTTTTGAACTTGGACAAGAACCAAGAAATCTTCCTTGTCTACCATGCGAAGTTAAAGATGTAGTTGGAGCTGGTGACACTGTAGCCGCAGCGTTCGCTTTAGCCTTATCTTCTAACGCAACTTTAGATGAAGCTGCATACATTGCTAACCATGCAGCTAAGATAGCTGTTTCGCAGCATAGTACCTCTGCAGTAAAATTAGAAGAATTAAAAAATTCTTTAGGTTTATAGAACTTTTAAGCGTCTTAAATCTTCAACAACTTTGTTAGCAATAACTTCGTCACCACTTAAAGTTCCATATTGTTTTTCTACCTTGCCATAAACTTTGTTTACATTACGTGTACATTGATGTAATCTTTCGTAACTCATTACTTGATCATCTAAAACTACAATTGTTCCATTTTTAGTGAAAGTTTGTTCGTTGAAAAACATTTCTGTATCGTCGTCTTTTTGGTAACCAAAAGTTATCATTGGTTTACCATGTACATGTGCTAAATAAACAGCGCTTAAACCTAAACGACCAACAACAGCTTTAATGTTAGGATGAGCACAAGCTGTTTCCCTTGCATAAACTTCTCCATGTTGTTTACTAGCACTGTAAACTGTTAATCCTGTTGCGCGAGCAGATGCTACTAAATTTTCAAGTTGATCTAACAAATGTGGAACATTCAGACCAATACCACTACGGATAACGTAGATGCCTTCTTCATTAATTTCATCTTCTGGAATCATTCTATCCTTTAATGGCGGAACAATTATTTCGTTAGGTGCTAGATGTTTTTCGTGATTTATACCAGTTAAAGTCGAAGGTGTCGACGTGAAAAATATATTTTGTCTTTGTTCTATCTGACTTCCTATCAAAAATAATATTTCTGGACCAGGTATTTCATAAATTGGAGTAAGCTTACATGATTGCATTGCCATAATAGAAGCTTCAATTAATCTTGAAAATGGTGCAATTGTTGAAAAATAACTAGGAGTTTGGCTTGGCATCATGTCTACAATAGGGTTATGGCCAAAAACAAAGTCTATTTCTTTAGGTGAGATAATAAAATTATTATCTGTACCCATTTGTCTTACTTCAAATTGATTCTTAAGATAATTATCAACATCTTCTTGAACTGAATATTGTTTTTTCAAAATTGTTTGTAATCTATTACCATAATGGCCTTCACCTTTAAAATTTAAAGTGTCAATCATTGTTCCTAAATTTTTGTCAAACAAAATTGGTAAATCCGTGAACGGTTGGTCTTTTAGAAATATTTTTTCAGTTATAGGAAGTTTGCCTAAGACTGGATCGTTAACTTCCCAAGAGTTTACCATCGGCACAATCATTTGGTATTTGTCTTTACCAATACCAGCATGTTCCATTATCCTAGCTATTTCTGCAACTGAAACAATACCTGGACCAAAACCGTGCGGTGCGTGGTTTACTAATACTGTTAGTTTGTCTTTCATTTGCAACCACAACCGCAACCTTTATTGTACAATTGATTTTTCATTGCTTCAGCTATTGCCTCTACACCTTCACCCATATCTCTAACACAATCAAACAATTTTTCATCGCCGCGTTTATAGATACAGTTTGTATCATCTTGGATTTTTCTGTTAGTTTTAATCAAACCTAGTTCTCTTCCAGCTTGTGTAACTTCTGATGCTGGATGGTAACCGTGTGCACCGCATTTTCCAAAACCATCTTCAGTAACCATTGGACAGTTTGGTTCAGCTACCAAAGACCGAGTCTCACTGTACATATTTGAGTAAGGGTTTGAACTTATTGCTAATGCAATTCTTGTTGATAAACTTGGTTTCTGATATTTACCAAAGTTACCACCTTGAATACCTGCAATACCCATATGCCATGGACCTGAGTCAACACCAATCATACCATCGGCAGTTGCTAACAATGCTGTAACTTTTCTTAAATCTCTGTCTGAAACTTGCACTGTTCCTTCGATAAGTTCTTCACCTGGCGCAATTATCTGAACAGGTATTGCATATTCGCTAACTAATTTTGCTAAATGAACAGCATCTTCCATTCTTAAATCTCTATTAGAATATTCTAATTCTCCAGGAAATGGATTAGCTGATTGACGTGAAATGACTACAACTTTTTCGAATTCAGGATATCCTTTTTGAAGAAGAGTTTGAATATAAATTCCATGTGCCCAATCAATCTCTTCTTCGCTTAACGCAACTTTTACGTCTGTAGTTTTTGTACCTAGGTTAACTTCTTTACCATACAACCGATCAATTTCGTTTTCTAACTGGAAACGCATATGGTCTACCAAATGTGTACATCCTGATCTGTCTGGTAATGGTTTCAAGTGAACATGGTTTTGTAAATAAACGCCTAAATCAAGAAACTCTGTTCGTACACGATTTTTTCCATTAACTTCAACTTTATCCCATTCGTCAAAGAAATCGCCTTTCTTTTCTTGTTCCCCTAGTTCAAGAAATCTAGAATATCCTAAGCCTTCAGTTAATCCTTTTGAAAAACCTCGGCCAATAATATTTATGTCAGTTGTACCTTCTGCTCTTAACATTGGTAACATTGCGCTTGTCATAACCAGGTCGCCTAAAGCGCCAGTTGTTAATAATGTCAATTCAAATCCGTCTAATTGTCCCATTTTTTATTTTCTCCCCTTAAATATTATTTTAAAAATTTCCTAAATTTCCCTTTATAAAAATTATGCACATAGTATCATAAATTATTTAAACCAAACATAATTATTTGGAGTAAGAAAAATGGTGAAAATACCAAAAGTTTCAATTGTAATTACAGCTTGGGACGAATCTGAAGCGACAAAAGAGTGTATCAAACGTTTTTTGGAACAAGATAAATTACCTATATTTGAAATGTTTGTTGTATGTCCTGACAAAGAAACTAAAAAAGTTGTTCTTGATTATCAAAAAAAGTATAAACAGATTTATCACGTCCACCAAGATCGTAAGGTTGGTAAAAATGAAATGTTAATCCAATGTATGAACAAAGCTAAAGGCGAAGTTATTATTTTTACCGATGGTGATATTTATGTTAGCAAAAATACTGTGAAAGATATTGTTAAAGCGTTTAAGAATCCTAAGATAGGGTGTATTACTGGTCGTCCTATTTCATCTAACCCTAGAAATACAATGATGGGGTACTGGTCACATTTACTTTTAGACGCTGGCGCGCATAACATGCGAAAGTATCGTGCTAAAAGAGGCGAGTATATTGAATGTTCCGGTTATTTATTCGCAATACGTAACGGTGTTATCAAAGATATGCCTTTGGATGTTGCTGAAGATTCTATCATACCTGCAATGTTTATTGACAAAGATTACAAAGTCGGTTATGTTTCTAAAGCTCTTGCAGCTGTAGAGTTTCCTGACAATTTTCATGACTGGATCCGGCAAAAAACACGGTGTGCTAAGGCACATGAAAAGATTAACGATTATGTTGACGTTCCTAAAATGAAATCTTTAGGCAACGAATTGTTTAAAGGCGCATTCTGGGCGTTAGATTATCCTCGAAACTTGAAAGAGTTTGTATGGACATTAGCATTGTTCCCAGCACGAGCTTACATTTGGGGACAGTATTATTATCAAACTAAAATCCAAAACAGCCATTATGGCGAAACTTGGAAAAAAATACATGCACGAAAATGAATATTAAAACTAAAAAAAGTAGGTTAGAAGTTATTGAAACTTTGAAAAATGTTGTTGATTCTTTAATGCCTGAATTTAATACGCGTTTGGTACAAAAGTTAAGGCCGCAAGAACGTAGGTTGTATCAACGGTTAGGTGAAATTACTTTTGACGAAGGTAACTGGTACAGACCGCACCATAATTTTATCGTGACTGCTGCAATGAACCAAATTTGTCGCAAAAATTCTTTTTTACGACGAGAAGCTTTAATGAGTCTTGCAATGTTACATGATATAGGATATTCTAGACTCAAAATTAATATCCAAGGCGCCGACTGGGAATCTGCTGATAAACGTATTGCGCATATGGTTGAAGGTGCTCACATGTACAGGGAGATTATGGTTGATATGCATAAAAATGGTAAGTATCATCTTAATCCTATAAGACTAGATGATTTTGACGACGGACCTTATTCAAGTATTGAAGATTGCGCACACATAGTTGCAGTTCATGATAATCCTTACATTGGAAAAACTATTGACAAACCTGACGGCTTACATTTACGTGACGCTGACAGGTTATATGTTTGTTCTTTTTCAAGTTTTGTTAAAGATTATTTGAATTATTTGGATAAAGAAATGAAATTAACAGCCGAGCAGTTTGTACAACGTAGGGCTTATAGTTTTATTAGGCCTGAAGAACAAAATCCTTTATTTTTAATTATGCCTGACAGGCCTGAACAGTTTTATGAAAAAAAATATGAACCATTTATCTTAGAACATCCAAAAAAACTTTGGACACAGCAAATAATGGACAGGGGTTTTGAAGTAAGGTGTAACAGAATGTTTGACATGGATATACAAGAGTTTAAATATTATGCTGAAAAAGAGTTGCAAAGAGAAGCTGAACAATTTTTATCTTAAATTCTAATATATTTTTCTATAGCATCCATCATTTCTGTAATAGAAATCCGTTCCATGCAATTAGGTTTTACTGTACACTTAAACTGATCATAACAGTTCATACAATCCAAATCCTTTGCGTACAAGGCTACGCCTCTATTATACATATGAATCTCTTGCCAAGGCGTCGGGCCAAACACTGCTATCGTCGGCGTTTTCATTGCTAAAGAAATATGTAAGCCTGACGTGTCGCCAGTTAGTGTAATGTTACAAGATTTTAATAACCAGCCAAACTCTGTCAAAGATGTTTTAGCTGTCATGTCAAAAAGGAATAAACTTGCATCGTCGTATTCTTTCGCCAAATCATTAATTATTTTTTTGTTTAACTCTAATTCTGATTTTGTGCCTAAGAAAATAAATTTAGCGTTATATTTTTTTCTTAACCTTCTGATTATTTCCTTGTAACCATCGTCAGTCCATTTTTTGTGAGGGTAAACAGGACCGCAGCCAGTGTTCATACCGATTATGATTTCGTTATCTTTTATTCCGTGTTTTGTTTTAAAATTTTTTAGGTATTCGTCTTCGCCGTCAGGAAAATATAACTCGTAATCGTTGTTAGTAAATTCTAATCCTACTATGTCAAACATTAATTCTTGGTACGATTTTCTGTTTTGAGTTTTTTTACCATAATTGTCCATGCACATTTCAAAATGTTCTTGAGTTTCTTTGTTAAACGGTACAATGTAACCTTTCGGGCTTAACGCGTAACCTAGTTTATTTTTTGCTTGACAATGCATTGCCAATGCGCAAGTTTTAGAATCTTTTTCTAAGTTAATTAAAGTGTCAAACTGTTCTGCTACTAACTGCATATAGGTTTCAAAATTATATTCTAAAATTCTATCAATATATGGGTTTGCAACTAATAGTTCTTTTGACACTTTGCCTACCAACCAAGTTAATTGTGCGTTAGGATATTTTTCTTTTAACGCTTTTGCTAACGGAGTTACCCTTACAACATCACCGATAGCACCTAACTTAATTAACAAAATTCTTTTTTCTACATGTTCAAAATTTTTACAATCTTTACAATCGCAAGATTTGTCTACCCAATAGAATTTGCAAGGTCTGTCGCCTTTAAAATGTTTACAAAAACTCATTTTTTCTCCGCGACAACCACCATTTCTTTACAGTCCCTGAATAAGCCTAGCCCTGCTAGTAAAGGATAACTTATGAAATCAGGTAGCCAGTAAAACATTGAAAAGCCATGAGCGTAATTGAATTTATTTTTTATAACTTCAAAACCGTTTTTGTGTAATAAATTTCCTATGCTTTGAAATGTCCAGTTGTATAAGTGTTGGTCCACTGAAGGTTCAAACTTTCTAGGTTTAGAATTTTCGTGTGGCAAAACTAAAACTAATCTACCACCATATTTCAAAACTCTATTCATATGTTTAATAAATCTTGCAGGATCTTCCAAATGTTCCAAGCAATGTACACTTAACATTCCGTCAAACGAATGCGATGGTAACTTTGCAATGTCTTTATGAACTTTTATACCTCTTTCTTCACATTTTTTAATACAGAAATCGCTGATGTCAACGCCTTGTGATTGGTCTTTATGACAAAACATGTTCTGGCCCAGACCAATACCTAGTTCTAAAAACTGTCCGGTATTTTTAGCTTTCAAATATTTCCAATATTTTTTATTTGCGTACCTAGCTCTAAAATTATAATACTTTTCGTTCGTCAAAAGATGCTTATGGAAATAGGAATGATAATCTTCCTCATAACCCACCATTTTTTTCACCATTTTAGGTTTGAGATTAAGTATGGGTTTAAAAGATTTATGCAAAAGTTAACTATAAATACTAGCTTAGACAAAGGTTTTAATCATATGGCAAAGGTTAGCGCTAGGCAAAAAAAACAAGAAAAAATTAATGAATTAGAAGCTGAGTTAAGTAAGACCAAGTATAACAAACGTACACAACATTCAGTCGGATTACTTAAAGCTAAGATTGCTAGGTTGAAAGATGTTGAAGTTAAAGCTTCTGGTAAAAAAAGTGCTACCGATGGCTATAACGTACGTAAAACCGGTGATGGTACAATTATCTTGGTAGGGTTTCCTTCTGTAGGAAAAAGTACATTGTTGAACGCTATCACAAACGCTGAATCACCAGTTGGTGCTTATGATTTCACCACCTTATCTGTTATCCCAGGTTTGCTTGAACATAAACATGCTAAGATTCAAGTTCTTGATGTTCCAGGTATTGTGGCTGGTGCTGCTGTAGGTACTGGTCGAGGTAAAGAAGTTCTTGCTTGCGCTGTCAATGCAGATTTAGTTCTAATGCTAATTGATGTATTTAATATTAAACATCTTGATGTTATCAAAAAAGAAATTTATGATACTCGTATCCGTTTGAACCAGGAAAAACCCTTTGTTAAAATTACTAAAACTAGTAAAGGCGGACTTATTGTTGGTGCTACTGTTAAATTGACTAAAATTAATAAACAAACTGTTAAAGCTATCATGAACGAGTTTCGCATATTTAACGCTGATGTTGTTTTGCGATCTGATATAAACGCCGACCAATTAATTGATGCTATCGAAGATAATCGAAGGTATATTCCAGGCATTTTAGTTTTGAATAAGATTGATTTGATTGGGGAGAAGAAATTAGAAAAGTTAAAAAAAGAGTTTAAACCTGACTTATGCATTTCTGCTAATAAGAAAGAAGGTATCCAGAAGTTAAAAGATTTAATTTTTGAACGAATGCAGTATATTCGTATTTATTGTAAAGAAATTGGGAAAGATGCTGACATGTTAGAACCTTTGATTATGTTTGAGAATGCTACCTTACACGATATGTGTTCTAAGTTGCATAAAGATTTTGTAACTAAATTTAAGTTTGCTCGTGTTTGGGGTAAATCTGTCAAGTATGACGGTCAGAAAGTTTTGAAACTGAAACATATTTTAAAAGATCAAGATATTGTTGAGTTGCATATAGATTAACGTTTTCTTAAATATTTTATTATTTGATAAATAATTATTCCTAGTATCCCACCAATTACAAAACCTAACCCCCCAAACAAAATTAACACCGGTAATATTAATGCTATAATAGCTAAACCTATTTCTGGACCATTTATTGGAAGCCAAATCGCGAAAGTGTAAATGAATGTAAGAATAATTCCTATAATACCTCCTAAAATGAAAGCGAGAAAGTTTTTTCCAAATGTTATTAAGATTTTTTTGAAATTCATTCAATTAATAATTGTTTTTTAGTTTTATAAAAGTAATGAAAAAAAGAAAAATTAATAACCGTTGTAGTCAGCAACAGTATATGGTTTATCTCTTTTTTGTAATTCGGGAAGAGTTATTTTACCACTTAATGCATCAGGGTTTGCAATGTACATTCCTTGTGTTTCTGTAGATAAATCAGCTAAAAGACTAGCATATACGCTTGCTCTTACTGGACTACTATTACAATGCGCCATTAACATTTCAATTTGTAAATCTAAAGCTACACGTTCTGTTAGTGCGACAATCTTTTCATCTTCTACATCAGTTAAATTATTTTGGTTTTTAATTCGATTTAAAAATTCTCGTTTCATTTTTTATTCTCCTTAGGGTTTAATAGACCAATTTAGAAAAGAGCCTATTTAAAAAGATTATGAATCAATTGATTTTTGCCTTCAGCTTTAAGAATTATTACTTTTAAGAATCTTTTAAAATTCTGTTAATATCTTTTGTTGAAAGATTATTTGAAAAAAGTTTATTGACTAAATTTCTCTTTTGTTTTTGTAATTTTAAAGTATTTGCTTGTTTTAAGTAAGCTAACCAACCTTCCAAAGAATTATAAATTTTATCATAATCAATTTTGTTATTATTATATTTATGTAATAAAAAATTAAATTTTGTTTCATATTTTTGGATATTTCTTTTTTGAATTCTTTTGTGAAAATTAAATACCTTGAATCCTAAAAAATTAACTCCCCTATTTAAATTTATTATTTTAGATTTTTCTGGATGTAATTGTATCCTAAGAGAATTTTGTAAAAATTTGTCAATCTCTTTTTTATATTTTGTGAGGTTGTTATAAGATGAATCCAAGATAATGAAATCATCAACATATCTTATGTAATATTTTGCTTTAAGTTTATGTTTAACAAACTGATCCAATTCATTAAGGTATATGTTTGCAAAAAATTGTGAAGTTAAATTTCC
Source organism: archaeon (assembly GCA_043814545.1). Taxonomy (GTDB): domain Archaea; phylum Nanobdellota; class Nanobdellia; order SCGC-AAA011-G17; family GW2011-AR17; genus JBDRJY01. The sequence continues at coordinate 78,703 of JBDRJY010000011.1, forward strand.
TAAAGGCATTCCTTGATATAAACAATTTGTATAGTAATTTGACAAGATAATTTTAATTAAAAATAAAACTCTTTTATCTTTTATCTTCTTTTTAATAATGGATAATAAAATCTTATGGTCAACATTATCAAAATATTGTTTTATATCTGCTTTTAAAATATAAGTTTTATTATTAAAGTTTTTAGAAATTTTGCGATTAAAAACCTCTAAACGTTTAATAGCTTTTAACGACCCCTTACCTTTTCTATTTGCATAAGAATCAAAAATAAAAGTTTTATCAAATATTGGTTCGATAATATTACATAAAGCATGATGGACAACTCTGTCGCGAAAATTAGATCTGCTTATTTTTCTTGTTTTTGGATCCCTTAAAATAAAAGTTGTATGAGGTTTAGGACGATAAGCATTAAGAAGTAATTCAGTTCTTAGTTGTAAAAGATTTTGTTTTAGATTTTCTTCAAATTCTTTTATGTAAGGTTTAGATGTTTTTCCTTTTCGCGCTTTTTGGAAAGCTAGTTTAAGATTCTCTTTTGAACAAAGCTGTTCGTATAAGTTTTCCATTTGATTATTAAAGTGCAAGGGTTATTGGAGGAAACGCGCGTTGTTGTTTAGGTTATTGTTACCGTTAGCATTGGAATTGTTATTAAGATTGTTAACGAACAAAGCCCGCAACTTGTAGCCCTTTCACTCTTATAAATTCACTGCCATTTTACAACATTAGGTATCATAGCTGTACTTCATGACTCTACTTAAAGAGTACTAGCAAAAAGACGTATATCCCAAGCACCTTTGTCTTGCCTTTAACAGGCAATTAAGGTAAAATTAAATTTAAAGATATATATTAATTATGTAACTAAAATTTTTTCGCGACGCGCTTCGCGCGTTAAATTATACTTGGGATAAGCGGAGGAAACGCGCGTTGATGATTAGGTTAACGCTACCGTTAGCATAGGAAACTGTAATCAAGATTGTCAACGAACAAAGCCCGCAACTCATCTTCTTCAATATTTTGCCTAACCCAAAAACGCATTAACTTATTTTCTTGTTTTACACTAAAAACAATATTAACATAAACCTTTAACAAATTTTTATCATCTTCAACAGCTGTAAGCCAGGCAGGATTGTTCAAAACTTCTTGTTTAGTAAGTAAAGTATTATATTTATTTTGAGAACTGTCCAATTCAGTACCAGTTAAATTAGCATAATTAATAGGTAAAAAATGTTGGTTAAAATCTTTATCAATACCAATTAAATCAGCACAAACAGGGATTATCTTAAACTTAGTTGTTTCTTTCTTGTAAGCAACACCAGTACAAGAGAGAAGATATCTTTGAAACAATTTTAACCTCTCTTCCTTACTCCTAACATTACCATTTTCATCTTTCAAAGTTTCATAATCCTTAACTCTTGCCTCAATTGTCTCTTTGAAAGTTAAAGGCCTGTAAATAGAACTACCATTACTTAAAGTTAATTTTGGGTGAGAGTTAGAAGAATTACATTCATTTCTTAACTTATGAACGCCTAAAGCGTAAGTATTAGCAAAACCTTCTGCAGGGACAAATTCATAATTATAATTATCCAACATTGCTATCTCTTCTACACTAGGAATGTAAATCTTGGGGGGTTTAATCGTTAGTTTCATTTTCTTCATTTTTTCGTGACGCGCTTCGCGCGTTAAATTATGCTTGGGATAAACGGAGGAAACGCGCGAAGTTGTACAGGCTACTGCTACCGTTAGCATTGGAATAGTTACTAAGATTGTCAACGAACAAAGCCCGCAACTCATCTTCTTCAATATTTTGCCTAACCCAAAAACACATTAACTTATTTTTTGGTTTTTCACTAAAAATAATATTAGCATAAGTTTTTAACAAACTCTTATCATCTTCAACAGCTGTAAGCC
>JBDRJY010000012.1:0-44078 GCA_043814545.1 archaeon
AACCTTTCTAAAAGTCCACGATTTGTTGGAGCAGAATCTTCAGTATCGCCTTCTAAATCTGTTCCAGCCTCCTGAATCTGTCGCCGTTGACGTTGGTTGGCTGGTAAATCATCCTGGCCGTCAGCAGTTTGGTCGTTTCCGAAATTATTTTTCTGGATCCTTTTGCTAACAAAACCAGTAATTGCGTCAAAAAATCCTGCGCTTACAACTGACCCACACATAAGAGTGATAATCAATATAGCAAGAATTACAATTACCTTTTTTTTCATTTATTGTACACCTCTATAATTATTATAGAAAAATTAATGGTTAAAATAATATATAAACATTATTATTAGCAATGCTTACCAGAAATATGGATATGTTCACCGTCTTGCTCAACTTCAATTTCTTCTAAATCGTTAATTACAAGATCGTTACCAGGTAAAAGATAATTAATTTTTAAATTATTGATTATAACTTTATGAACTTTTTCGAATTCAATAACTTTAGAAGGTCCTTCAATGCTAAGGTGAGGATTGTTTTCTTCGAAAAGACTTATGAAACACGGACGCACGTTAATGTTAACATTATCACTTTTTTTTCTTCCTATAAGCGCGCTTTTAGTTTTGTGTTTCATTTTCTTTTTGGTCTTTGCTTTCAGTTTCTTGAGGTTTTTCTTTTACCTCTTCAGGTTTAGCTTCTTCAGCTGGAGCTTCCAAACCTAATGTTTTCTCAACATTGTCACCTTTAACAATTTTAAGATTAATTTGAACAATATTTTCGCTTATAGTGCTACCCATAACAGTTTTTCTAACTTTTTTACCTTTACGCTTAATGTGAACACCTGTTCCAGAAGTCAAAAGTGCTCGTTTTCTTCCTGAACCTTGTATGTCCTTTCTCATAGGGAAACCTGCAACATCAGAACCACCAGTGATTTCTAATTCAAAACCAGCCATGCCAACTAAGTTCCCATCAATCTTGTCACCGATTTTTTTACCGATGAAAGCTTGTTCGTCAAGAGTTTTCTGATAAGTTTTACCTGTCTTAGGATCATTGATTACTATTTTAAACTCTGCCATTGTTATAATCGATAGATTTTGTCTTCTTTATAAAGGTTTCGGGTACAGTCGTGGATACTCAATAAACTATAATTTTAAATTGTTCTTAACAATAGTAATTTTCTTTATAATGAAAGAATTTCTAAAAAAAACAGGATTATCATTTTTAGTCGCAACATGGCTTGGTGTTGGTAGTTTGGCATTAAGTTCATGCGAAAAAGAAGAAGATTCGTTTCCAGATTATACAGGTAATTATATTTTGCAAGTTAACGAAACATATAACACTTGTATGGTAATGGGGATGAACATTCCTCGAGGAAATCTTGGTTTGATGGCAACGACATTTAATAATAATGATGAAGGTAAATCACAAATGTCTACTGGTGGTTTATTATTTTGTGGAGAAATTGACGACGAAGGTTTTATTTCTGGTGGAAGTCTTGAGCCTTACCTTGAGATTGAGGAAGATTATACAATTGAAGGCAAATTAGGTGGAACAATATTTTTTGATTATATGAATGCTACTTTAATAATGGAATATGATATTGATCGTGATGGCAATTTTGATTGTCGGACTGAAAATATATTAATTGGGCCAAAATCAGATTTGTATGATTGTAATTTGGAAGATGATTATGTTGGGTTTGCTATTGAGGAAGGTTGGAACCAAGAATTAAATTTAAGTTTTGAACAAGCAAGGTTAAAAGAAGGTATAACTAATCCTTGGTATGTTGACGAGTGGCACGAAATTTAAATTCCCCAAACCGGGTTTTCTTTCCTTTTAATTTCTGCTAACTCTTTCAGAACTTCTATCTCATGAGGTTCAAGATATTTTTTATGTTCTTTAAGTCTTCTAAAATTTTTTTCATTCATATCAACTAAAAGAATATCTTTTTCATTAATTTGTCGTCCTGCAACGACGCCAGGTATAGAAATTGCAACTTGTTTACCTTTTTCGGCTTTTTGCAAAGTTTCTTTTTCATGTTGAATTGTTTTAACCATTCCTACTTTACTTCCATCTTCTTTAATTAATTCTACGTTAGGTTGTAAAGTCCCGTCGAGAATTTCAACTCCTACTACAGCAGGGTTACTTTGTCGAAAGATACAACCAGAAAGAATTCTCAATTTTGCAGGTCGTGGTAAGTCTGCTACAATTTTTGCTTCTTGTTTTTTTAACTCTGATTCTTTCCACTTTTCGAAATCATCAATAATTTGATAAATGATTTTCTGTGTAATAACATGAATGCCTTCTTTTTTGTCGGTAGCTTCAACATTAAAACCTAAAACAATTTTGTTCAATTTATTTTCAGACGCAGCTGCATCAGCAAGATCTTTTTTTGTAATGTGGCCGACGCTTGCTTTTTTAATTTCAATCTTTTTTTCTTTTAACATTCCGACGATAGCTTCAAGAGAACCTAACGAATCTGCTTTTACAATAACGCCTTCTTTATCAGTTTCAATGAAAACTTCATCAATTTCTTCTTGAATTTCTTTTTTAATTTTTTCTAAGTCACCTTTTACTTCTTTAAGTGGCATACCTGAAACAACATTTTTTATGTTTGGTGCAGATAACTTCACTCCAGCTGCGGCAACAACTTTTTTAACAGGTTTAAACTTACCTTTCTCATCCGGTTCAAACAATCCTTTAATTTTGGTAACAATTGGTCCATCAATACCACCTATAACAATTTCGTCGTTAACATTCAATTCTCCATCATAAATAATTACATCCAATGTAATACCAAGACCTTTTTCTTCTTTCACTTCGAGAACAGTACCACGTGCAGGCAACTCTTTTTCAGTTTTAAGATTCTCTTCTAAAAACTTTTGAGCTAAACCAATTAACATTGCTAACAACTCAGGCAACCCTTCGGTAGTTTTTGCAGAGCATGGAATCATTGCAACTTGCGAAGTAAAATCTGAAACGCGGTCAAACCGTTCAGAGTTAATACCTAACTCGTATAACTTGCCAAGGATTATATAAATTTGATCATCAACATATTTCTTAATTGACTCATTTTGTACATTTAAGTTCTCAAGAAATGATAACTTAGTGTTGGAAACCCAGCCAGGGGCAAGATCAATTTTATTTAAAGCTATTACGAAGGGTGTTTTATAAGATTTTAATATTTCAATACATTCAATAGTTTGAGGCTTAACTCCCTCGTTAATATTAATAACTAAGATAGCAATATCAGCTAGGTTACCTCCACGTTTACGCAGGTTAGTAAACGCAGCATGTCCAGGAGTATCAATAAAAACTAAACCAGGTATTGTAATATTTTGTTTATCTAATAATGTACCACAAATATTTTTAAGAGTTTTCATAGTAATGGCAGAACTTGAAATCATTTGTGTAATTGCCCCTGCTTCTGACTTAACAACAGAAGTTTTTCTAATAGAATCTAACGTTGCAGTCTTACCTGAATCAACGTTTCCCATGACCACTACTAAAGGTTGTCTTAACATAGCGTTTAAAGAAAATTAGAATTTATATAAAACTTTTCTTTTATAAAAAAATTTATTACTATATAGAAACAAATATCTAACAATTATCTTTTCCTTTTTAAATAACCACTATTCTATAACAAAAATGTTTTTATATGAACACATTAACAAAGCTATATTAGTAATTTTATAAATTAAAGGGGCTGGTATTCAGTTCTCTTTATAATATTCAAAAAGGAGTGTGACCAAATGAGTAAAACAAGTTCTAAACCTAACGAAAGATTGACTGAAAAAATTGAAAGATATGCAAATCTTCAAAAGCCAATGACCATGCATGATTATTTAGATTTATTGCATGAAGATGCCCGTCCAGCAAGAATGGGTGTACAAAGGATCAATGATATGATTCATAATGCAGGCACCGAAACATATCGAGAACATGATGAAGAAGTTAAAGCATACAGATTTTTTCAAGATTTGCAAGAAGATGGTAGTATTTCTCCTAACGCAATTTATGGTCTTGATAGAAATTTAAAAAGAATTGTTAAACATTTTCGGGCAGCTGCTTATAGGTTTGGTGCAGAACGCCGTGTTTTACTTTTACACGGTCCAGTTGGTTCAGCTAAAAGTACTATTGCTACATTATTAAAGAGAGGATTAGAAAAAGAAACTGAACAAAACCCTATCTATACGTTCCGTTGGAAAGATTTGGGAGATTCAGCTGACAAAAATTCGGGACTGCTTGTTGATGCACCTGGTGTTAGTGGAGTGAGACTATACGATCACACTTGTGAAATGCACGAAGAACCGTTAAAGTTGTTAGACTTAACAATGCGTGCTAAACATTTAAAATCAATTAACGAGACTAACTTTGCACGTCGTGATGATTTAATAAAACAAGGCAAACCGTTCATGCCTTACCCTGTACAAATTGACGGCGAACTTTGTCCGCACTGTGTATTCAATTACGAATTGTTAATGAAACATTACGACGGTGATTGGGATCAAGTTATGAAACACGTTGAAGTTTTCCAATTTATGTTTGCAGAATCAAAACGTGTTGGTATTGCAACGTTCCAGCCAAAAGATGAGAAAAATCAGGATTCAACAGAACTAACAGGTAACATTGATTATAATCGGATTGCAAGGTTTGGTTCAGATTCCGATCCAAGAGCATTTAACTTCGATGGGGAACTTTGTATTGCTAATCGTGGTATAATTGAAATGATAGAGATACTTAAACTTGACACAGCTTTCCTTTACGATTTATTAACTGCATCGCAGGAAAGAATGATTAAACCTAAAAAGTTCGCACAAACTTCTGTTGATTTAGTAATTCTTGGACACACTAACGAAGAAGAGTTCAAAAAATTACAACAAGACGATTTAATGAAAGCTTTCAAAGATAGGACACGTCGAATCGATATTCCTTACAATTTAGTATATAATAATGAAAAGAAAATTTATCGGAAAACGTTTAACTCGAAAACAGTTCCTGTCCATGTAGCTCCTTTTACAATTGAAGTTGCAGCTATGTGGTCATTAATGACTAGGCTTGAAGCAGTTGGTAGCGACGAGGATGGTTTAATTTCAAAATTAACAAAATTGAAATTGTATAATGGCGATCGTGTTGAAGGTTGGTCTGATTCTAAAGTTAGAGAGGAGAGAAAGAAAGCTAAACGTGAAGGTTTAGAAGGTATTTCTACACGTTTCGTGCAAGATGAAATTGCAAGCGCGATTGTTGATGATGAAGATTTGAAATGTGTTACACCGTTTCAAGTTCTTCATATGATTGAAAGTGATTTAAAGTTCAGTACAGAAATTGAAAATGAAGAAAAAGTTACGGAATATATTGCGTTGCTTGGAGAAGTAAAAACTGAACTAACAAAATTGTTGAAAGATCAAGTACAACAAGCAGTGTCAGGTAACCCTGATGAATTACAAACTTTATGTGATAAATACGTCGATAACGTAATGGCGTATAAAGATAATGGTAAACTTAGAGATCCATTTAACCCTAGTAGAGAACGTGACCCTGATGAAAGTTTAATGCGAGGAATCGAAGAAAAGTTAGGTATTTCTGATTCAGTTAAAAGTGAGTTTAGGGAAACAATTGTAAGGGAAGTGGCTCGTCTTGGAATGAAAAAAGAACCTTTCCGTTATGATTCACACGAAAGTTTGCACAACGCATTGACTTTGAAATTGTTTGAGGATAAAAAAGATGCAATTGCTCTTGAATCAATGTTTGTAGGTGTAATGGATGACGAAACAAAAGATAAAATTGAAAACTTGAAAAACGGTTTAATCAAAGAATTTGGATATTGTGAGCATTGTGCAAAAGATACTTTAAGTTTCGTTGCAAGTATTTTTGCCCGTGGTGATGCAAGTAAAAACTAACGGTGACCGTTAATGGTAACATATGGAGACGCTAATAAAAAAAGGTTTGAGGATATTGTTAAAGGTAAACTTCGTAAAGATTTGAAAGATATGATTTCAAATCCGCATATTACACGTCGAGTTAAGGATGGTCAAGTTTCTATACCTTTACCTCAAATAGACATTCCTCGTTTTAAACCAGTTTTTCCTGAAGATGAAGATGGAGAAGGTGAAGGTGGTGTAGGTCAAGGTCAAGGAAACATTGGAGATAAAATTGCTCCGGGAAGCCCAGAAGATGGGGAAGGTGGGAACAAAGCAGGCGAAGGTGCAGGCGAACATTCTCTTGAAGTTGAAGTTACTATTGAAGAACTTGCACAAATTATGAAAGAAGAGTTAGAGTTACCAAACATTAAACCCAAAGGTAAGAAACGTATTTATACTGAGTTTGAAAAGTATTCTGGTTTACGTATGAAAGGTCCGGATGGTTTAATGCGTTTTCCTCCATCTTATAAAAATGCACTTTTACGACAAATTGCATCGGGAGAATATGATCCTGATGATCCAATAATTACTATTCGTGACCAAGACAAACGTTACAGGTCATGGAAAACAACTAGTAAACCTGAAAGTGATGCTGTAATAATGCACATGATGGACGTATCAGGCTCAATGACTGAAGAGCATAAAGCAATTGCTCGTCAAATTTCATTTTGGATTGACATTTTTTTAAGACATGAATATAAAAATATTGAATCTGTTTACATTATTCACGATACAAATGCTGTAGAAGTTGATCGTCACACATTTTATAACACAACAACTTCTGGTGGTACACGGATAGCATCTGCTTATGAACTATGTTTACAAACAATAAATTTACGTTACAATCCTTCGGAATGGAACATTTATCCGTTCCAATGGTCTGACGGAGATAACTGGGGTAACAATGAACCAGAGTTTCAACTTTTGAACGAGATTATTCCTTTAGTAAATTTATTTTGTTATGGTCAGATTGATATTCCTTGGTGGAGTGGTAAGGGTAGTGCACCATCCTGGATACGTGAAGATTACGAAGTTTTTGGCAAGTATTACCGTGACCTTGAAGAGTTTAAACTTTTAGTTACTGATGAAGAAAAAATAAGATCTGCAAGGATTACTGGACGTGATGAAATTTATTCGGCATTAAAAGAATTTTTAGGAACAGGACGATGAAAGAAATAAGTTTACCTCAAGATATTAAAGATAGCATGATAGAGGTAGAACAAATTGCACGTAATGGTTGTAACTTAGATTATTTTCCAGTGATGATGAACTTAGTGGATGCAGGAACGCTAATGGAAGTTGCTTCTTATACTGGCATGCCAAAACGGTTTCCACACTGGCGTTGGGGCATGATTCAGAAAAGTATGGAAAAACAACAAGACTGGGGATTGTCAAGATTTTACGAACTTGTTATTAATACTAACCCTTGCATTGCATATCTTGCAGAAGAAAATCCTTTAGTAGTTCAAACTATGGTTATGGCACACGTTTACGGTCACGCGGATTTTTTTAAGAACAACCATTTGTTTGCAAACACTAACCGTAACATGCATAATTCAATGTCTGACCATGCTGAACGTGTTACGTATTATCAACAACGTAAAAGTATTGGACAAGCAGAAGTTGAAAAGTTTTTAGAAGTTTGTTTTTCATTGGAAAATTTGATTGACAATTATGCTTTAGTTTTTGATGCACGACCTTTGCTTGACGACGAGGATATACAAACAAATGTTCAAGCTAAAAATGAAAAAAGTTGTTGTACTAGTGGAGGTTGTGGAACTGGTGCATGTGGTGGTTGCGACGACACACCTTCTAGCAAAGATTCAGATGATGATTATAGGTTGAGGGTTGACAAACCTTACATGGACAGTTTCATTAACACTCCGGAGTTTATTGAAGAGATGCGACAAAAAGCTGCTAGGAAAAAGGAAAAGAAAAAAGTTTTTCCAAGCATTCCTCAACGTGACATTTTACGTTTTTTAATTAAACACAGTGAAGGCATGACTCCCTGGCAGAAAGATCTTTTATCAATGATAAGGGAAGAAGCTTATTATTTTGCGCCACAGCGAAGAACAAAGATTATGAACGAAGGCTGGGCAGTTTACTGGCACCGAGTTATTATGGAAGATTATGGTTTGGCAGCTAGAGACGATTTTATACATTATGCAAAAGTTAATGCCGGTGTATTAGCAATGCCTCCTGGAAATATTAATCCTTATGCAGTTGGTTACATGCTTTGGAATGATATTAAAGAACGTTGGGATAAAGGTAAACATGGTAAAGAGTACGACCGTGAAAAAAATGTTGCCAAACGTGAAAACTGGGACACTGGCGAAAAGAAAGGTTTGGAAAAAATGTTTCAGGTAAGGGAATCAATGGACGACTTAATATTTTTACACGAATTTTTAACGCAAGAGTTTCTTGAAAAGAATAAGTTTTATTCTTTTGATTTAGATCAAAGAGATAATTGGTATAAGATTACGTCACGTGAAACTGATGAGATTAGAAATAGAATAATGGCCCCATTAATAAATTGCGGTGAACCAATGATAGAAGTTCTTGATGGTAATTATAACAACGCTGGAGAATTATTATTATTACACACATCATACGACGGCCGTATTTTAGAAAAACATACTAGGATTAAAACTTTAAAAAACTTACTCAAAGTTTGGGGGCGACCCGTACATGTGATTACAGTTGACAAAGAAAAACCGGTAATATTTAGTTGTGTTAATAATACTATTAAAAAAACACAATTGACTTGAGAATAAAATGGGTAAAGACACATTTCAACAAATAAGAGAAGATTTACAGAATGAATACAATGAAATTAATTGGCGTGGTTCAATTGGTGATTTTGTAGATATTCTTGAAAGAGACCCTCGACTTTGCACGCGTACTGCATTCCAAATGGTTGGAGATATGTTTGACCATTTTGGTTATGAAACTTATGAACATTGTGGTCAGGATTTTAAACGTTCTTTATTATGGGACGATCCGTTTGATAGAAGTCCTAACGAAGAAACAGGAAAACATGCTGTATATGGTATGGATAAACAATTAGAAGTTTTAATAGATAAAATCCAGTCGGTTGCTTGTCAAGGTGGCGACGAACGTTTAATAGTTTTACACGGTCCTCCTGGAACAGCCAAAACTTCTGTTATAAGACTAATGATGAGAGGGTTGGAAGAATATTCACGTTCAAAAAAAGGTGCTTTATACAGTTTTAATTGGGTGTTTACCGGAAACGAATTTTTGGGCGATATTGGTTATAGGTTGCCTCATATGACGAGCACAGAAACACAATCTTTGGCTAATTTGAAAGATGAAGAACTTTTTATCAATGTTCCGTGCCAAATGAACGACCATCCTTTGATGTTATTACCAAAAACTCATAGAAGAAAATATTTGGAAAATATTATGGAAGAAAACCCGGGATTAAAAATTCCTGAGATTTTATTTGAAAATGATTTATGTTACAATTGTCAAACTATGTATACAAGATTATTAGACAAGTACGAAGGAGATGTGGCTCAAGTTTTAAAACATGTTCAAGTGTTACGATTGTTTGTTTCGGAGGTAGGACGTATTGGTGCTGCAACAATTCAACCAAGTCAAACTGTTGACGGTCGTGCACCAAAAATTGTACAAGAAATGTCTGGTTATCAAAAACTTGCGCAAATATTTCCCGGCATAAAGATTCATCAGTTTGAAGGTAAATGGGCTGACGGTAATAGGGGGATAATGCATTACACTGATATTTTCATGCGACCAACACAATACTTACGAGACTTGAATGCTGCTATTCAGGAAAGAATTCAGAATTTTGATGGAGTTCAAGCAACTGTTGATGCGATTATTTTGGCAACTACGAACGTTGAACAGTTAGTAAATGTGAGGAGGGAAGTTAACAATAGACCTTTAATTGACAGATCAATAATAATTGATATTCCTTATGTTACACGTATATCTGCTGAAAGTAAAATTTATGCAGACTTGTTCACTAAAAACGGTTATGAAGCTAGAAATGATGAAGGTAAGGGTAAACATGTTATGCCTTATGTTGCTGATTTTATCTCACTTTTTGGAGTACTAACACGATTGATGAAACCTTCTTCAAATTATTATGCAGAGCATGAAGTTGATCAAGCATCAATAAATTTGATTAAAAAATTATCGCCTATACAAAAAGCTCAGATTCTTGACGGAATAATCCCGGAAAGACTTACTCGGACAGAAAAAGCTTTGATTAAACGTCCGCGATTGCAACGTTTAATTTCGCAAGAATTCGACAAATTAGGAGTAAAAATAACTTCAAATAGTTTTACTATTGAACGTGAAGGAATGCAAGGCCTTTCGCCAAGACGTGTAAGAGAATTTGTAGCCGAAGTTATAGCTGACAAAGAAGAACACGATGCAAATGTTAAACATAAAACTTGTTTAGGAGTGAAACCTTTTGTCGAAAGATTAGAAAAGATGATTAAAGATGATAGCGAACCTTTTTTAAAAATGTTTTATCGTGATGAGAAAGGGGCAAAGGTTGAAAAACGGTACTTAAGCTATTTAAATTTATTAAATGCTGCCTTAATACAATACGACTCAGCGTTACAGGATGATGTAACATGGGCAATTATTGGTTTAGAAAAAGAAAAATTAGATTTAAAATTAGTCGAATATGTTGAAATTGTTCAAGCTTATGTTAACAAAGAAAGAGTAAAAAATCCTATTACTGGAAACGAAGAATCTCCCGACGAAAAAAAGATGCAATGGATTGAAGAAAGGATTGGGATTGAAGATAATATTCGTGATATTCATCGAAATGATATTGTAATGCGTTTAGCAAAGGCTTATCGTGAGATAGAACAAAATTTTGGCGCTGAAAATTTATCTGAGGCCCCGACATTATCAATTCCTGAATTATTTGCTGATGACTTTGAAAAAATTTATGAAACTTTGTTAGACGGTTCGATTGAAAAAATGAAAATAGGGCCTGAAGAATTTTTAAGAGCTGTTGAAGCCTTGGATACTAATCGGTTTCAAACTTTAGATAAAAATTCACAATATGAGATTGACCGTATACTTATTAACTTAAAACAACGTGCACCATATTGTGATAGGTGTGCTAAAGATACATTAAAATATGTAATTTCTGAATTAAAATTTTTAGGAGGAAAAATAAATGAATAATTTACCCGAATTTATGTGGGGCGGCTATAACGCTGACGACCCACAAATAATAATTGCGCCAGACGAAAGACCCGGCCCTATCATGTATAGTGACGGCGGAAACATGTTAAACCCTGCTTCTTTATTGTTTAAGGAAAGAATTTTAAGATTTTATGGAGTAGTAAACGGTGCAAGCGCTGCAGCTTTGCAAGAACAGTTATTATCTTTGGACGCTTTAGCACACGACGGTGCAATGAACAAAGATATTACATTATACATTAACAGCCCTGGTGGAAACGTTCTAGATGGGTTAATGGTTTATGATACCATGACACATATTAAATCAAATATATCTACAGTTGTGACAGGTATGGCTGCAAGCATGGCAACAGTTTTTATGATTGCAGGTGCTAAAGGTAAAAGGTACGCTTTGCCGAATGCTACTATTATGTTACACGAAACTAGTAGTAGTTTAGGACCAACCAAAACATCGCAACAAAAACCAACTTTAGATATGCGAGACAAACTTTTAACAAAATTGGAAGACATTTACTTGCAGCATATGAACAGGGACAATGATGGTATCTTTTCAGCTTTCGGTGGTAAAACTAACATGTCAACGATTGACGACATGGTTCCAACAAAAATGAATGAATCAGAGTTTAGAAACTGGTTCCATGAATGGTTAGAAAAAGACAGATACATATTTGCTGATCAAGCAGTAGAGTTAGGTTTGATTGACGCAGTCTTAGAACCACATAAGTTACCGCATTATCAGTTATCGAAATAGATATAAAGTCTCTTATCTTTTCTTTTATTATAAAATTTGAGGGTGATATCATGAAAGAATTAAAATTGAAACTAAACAAACTTTACGGCGACAACTTTTCTGACGGCGTTTTGCCTACATTATCTTTTCCAGCTGAAGAAGAATATAGTCGTTTATTGATTATAGGTGGTGAACATGGTGATAAGAATGGCAGCACTGATGCAATTTTAGACTTGGCATCGCGATTAAAATCTTCACCATTAAAACATACAAGAATTGATATGGTACCTGTTTTAGATACAGCAGGTTACCCTGATACAAGAACAAGTTTTGGTGGGGGTTTCGGTGCTGAAAAACATTTGGACCAATGTTATGTAGGGGAAGATAAACCTGAACAGATTACAGCATTGATGCAAGGGCTTGAACAAAACAAATACGACTTCGCTTTATTGTTAACTGAAACTTTTATTGAAGAGACACCTTCACTGAGAGGTTATTTTATGTTTTATCAGCTTGACACAAACACAGATACTGGAAATAATATCTTAACATTTCCATTCCCAGAAACAAAAGACATAGGGGGTTCAATCTTAAATAAGCTTCAAAGTGAAGATGTACCTTTGTTAAACCCTCGTTGTTCAGAGTTAGGCGATGGTCATGTTTTGGCAAGGCCAGGTATAGTAATGCAAGGTTTCATGGAAAACGACAAGTTAGTGTTCAGAACGAAAAATGAGTTCGCATACGTGTGTCAGGAACATAACACTCCAGCTTTAGTACTTGTAGCACCCGATTCAAATACTGGTAGTTATGATTCAGCTAAAGCACATTCAATTGCACTGGAAGAAGTTGTAAGATTTTTCGAAACAATCAGAAAGAATCTTTGATACGTTCAAAAAAACCTTTTTCAATTTTTAATTTTTGTTTATTTTCTTTTGCTAATTTATTGAATAAATCCTTAACTTTTTTATTTAATTTAGAAGGAGTTTTAACTACGACTCTAACAAGAATATCTCCGTGACTACTTGAATTCAAATGTTGCACACCTTTATCTTTTAACTTAAAGATTGTGTGCGATTGCGTACCGGCAGGGATTTTCATTTTAACTGTTTTCTCTAAGGTAGGTATTTCAACTTCATCACCTAAAGCAGCTTGAGAAAAATTGATAGGATATTCTAAATGTAAATCATAACCTTGACGTTCGAATAGTTTGTGTGGTTTAACAAATATTCCTACGTATAAATTACCTGAACGTCCACCTTTTTCACCAGCTCCTCCTTCGCCAGGAACACGTAAAGTGTTACCATTATCTACGCCTGCAGGGATTGTTACCGAAATATTTTTACTTTCTTTAACTCTACCTGCACCATGACAAGTTTCGCATATAGATTTAGCTTCTTTCCCATACCCATGACATTTAGGACAAGTAGAAGTTTGCATTACAATACCGAATGGCGTCCGCATTTGTCTTTGTATACGGCCATGACCATGACAATGTTCACATTCAATAAACTCTTTATTTTTAGCACCAGTACCTTCACAATCTTCACAATGTACATGCTTAGTTATAGAAACTTTTTTTTCAGTACCAAAAGCAGCTTCTTCAAACGTAAGTTCTACCTCAGCTTGCATATCTGCACCGGACTTGGGTCCGCTCTTGTGTCGCGTTCCTCCGAAGAATGATTCAAAGATATCTCCAAAATCAAAATCCTGGTACCCTCCTGAAAAACCTTCAAAACCACTATATTGTTGACCTGTTGAACCGAACTGATCATACTGTGACTTTTTATTTTCATTAGATAAAGCAGAATAAGCTTCGTTTAGTTCTTTAAACTTTTCATCAGACCCTGATTCTTTGTTTAAGTCAGGATGATACTTTTTAGCTAACTTCTTGTACGCTTTCTTAATTTCTTCTTTTGAAGCGTTTTTACTTACACCTAATGTTTCATAATAGTCTTTGGCCATTTGTTAAAAATAAAAGGGAAAAAAATTATTTTTCCTCCTTAAACTCAGCATCTACTACGGTTTCGTCCTTTTTATTATCTTCTGTTTTAGGAGCAGCTTGTGCAGCTTGCTGATACATTTTTGTACCAATTTCCTGGACAATTTTGTTAGTTTTATCCAACTGATCTTTAATTTTTTGTGTATCATCAAATTTGATAACTTCTTTCAAAGCATCAATTTCTTTTTGAACTTTTTCAGTTGTTTCTTTATCAACTTTATCTTTATGCTCTTCTAACAGTTTTTCCGTCGAGTAAATGACAGTGTCTGCCTGGTTACGTGCCTCGATACCTTCGCGCTTTTCCTTATCTTTGCCTGCGTTAACTTCAGCATCTTGAACCATTTTATCAATGTCAGTTTTGTCTAGACCAGATCCGCCGGTAACAGTAATTTTTTGTTCTTTACCCGTACCTAAATCTTTTGCTGAAACATTTACAATGCCGTTAGCGTCGATGTCAAACGTAACTTCGATTTGTGGTATGCCTCGTGGTGCAGGGGGTATTCCTACTAAATCAAAACGTCCTAAGCTTTTATTATCGCCAGCCATTTCACGTTCACCTTGCAAAACATTAATTGTTACTGCAGGTTGATTATCGGCAGCTGTTGAAAATATTTGGCTTTTCTTGGTAGGAATTGTAGTGTTACGTGTTAAAAGTTTTGTACATACTCCTCCTAAAGTTTCAATACCTAAACTTAAAGGTGTTACATCTAATAACAAAACATCTTTTACTTCTCCACCTAAAATTCCACCTTGGATAGCTGCACCTAATGCAACAGACTCGTCAGGGTTGATTGATTTGTCTCCATCTTTTAATAAAAGTTGTTTAACTTGCGCTTGAACAGCAGGTATTCTTGTCGAACCTCCAACCAAAAGTACACGCTGTAATTTGTCTGGTGTCATATTAGCGTCAGCCAAAGCTTGTTTGGTAGGTTTGATTGTTCTTTCCACTAAATCTTTTGTAAGTTCATTGAATTTAGTACGGGTTAATTTTGTTTCTAAATGTTTAGGTCCGTTATTATCTGCTGTAACAAAAGGCAAACTGATAGTAGTTTCCATTGTTGTAGAAAGTTCTATTTTAGCTTTCTCTGCTGCATCTTTTAATCTTTGATGTGCCATGTGATCTTCACGAAGATCGATGCCATGTTCTTTTTTGAATTCTCCAGCTAAATGATTAATAATTTTTTCATCAAAATCATCTCCACCTAAACGATTGTCTCCTGAAGTTGATTTAACTTCAAAAACTCCGTCGCCAAGTTCCATGATAGATACGTCGAATGTGCCTCCACCTAAATCAAAAACTAAAACAGTTTGTGACTCTTCTTTATCCAAACCATAAGCAAGTGAAGCAGCTGTAGGTTCGTTTATGATACGTTCAACTTCTAATCCTGCGATTTTCCCTGCATCTTTAGTAGCTTGACGTTGCGAATCACCATAATAAGCAGGAACTGTGATAACAGCTTTAGTAACTTTATGTCCTAGGTAAGCTTCTGCATCTTTTTTCATTTTTTGTAGAATCATTGCAGATATTTCTTCTGGACTGTAATCTTTACCGTCAATGGTTATTTTATCTTTTGTCCCCATAAGACGTTTGATAGAACGTATTGTATGTTTTGGGTTCACAATAGCTTGCCTTTTAGCAACTTCTCCGACTAAGATTTCTCCGTCTTTAATAGAAACAATTGACGGCACTGTACGTCCACCTTCAGCGCTAGGGATAATTGTTGACTTACCACCTTCAAGCACTGCTACGGCTGAATTGGTTGTACCAAGATCGATTCCTATAATTTTACTCATTTTGTTTTCCTCCATTAGAGACTTTTACTTTTGATGGCCTTATTGTTTTACCATTAAGTTTATAGCCTCTCAGTAATTCTTCGATTATTAGATTTTTTTCTTTATCAGAATCTACCATTGCGATAGCTTCATGAACATTTGGGTCAAACTTTTCATTGATTGCTTGGATTTCTTCCAAACCTTCTTGGATTAATTTTTGTTTAAGTTGTTTGAAAATTATGTTTATTCCTTGTTTAATTTCTTCATTATTGTTAGACTTTTCAATAGAATCTAATGCTCTTTCAAAATTGTCTAATGTTTCTAAAAGATCAGTGATTAGGTTTTCTTTAGAGAATTTTATTAGATCTTCTTTTTCTCTTTGTACACGTTTTTGATAATTTTCAAACTCTGCTTGAACTCTTTGTAGTTGTTCAGTAAGTTCAGGTTTTGGCTCCGCCTTAGGAGTTTCTTTATCTTTTTTTTCAGATTTTTGATTATTTTTCATGTGAATCCCTCTTTGGTTGACTTTAAGTCAACAGTGTTGAAGTAGAAACAACTACTTTTATTTAAATGTTTCGGATTTTAACTAAATATTAAGGAAAATTATATAAACTTAGCTTAAATCCCAATTTAATATGCATATAGATCAATTGAAAAAGAATATTGCACAAATAGAACAAGTTAAACAATATGGAGAAAATTTAGGTTTTGATTTTGGGAACTCTTTTAAGAATATTAATTTTTCTGGTAAAACAGTTTTTTATTGGCTTTATGCATCATATAAAGATAAGATTGAATCTGCAATCGGTTTTGAAGATGGAGATTGTCCTTTTGAATATTTTGGAGAAGACAAAGCAGCAGCAAAATTAAGAATAAATGAATTAGATGAATTTGATACGCTTTTATTTTCTACCTCTGCTTATGGCGGTGATGACAATTGTCCGATAACAAAAAATTTTTTACAACAACCTCTTTATGAAAAAGCTAGTACATTATTTCATGAAGGGTTACATAATTTTCATGCATTGAATAAAATTAAAATACCTTATTCTTTGGAAGAAGTTTTAGCATGCCAGATTGGTTTTACAAGTTCAGTGCAATTTATTACTAAATATTTTCCTCAAACCTTAAGACATTCCATTAAAAATCAAGAAGAATGGTTGAGTATTTGTACCTTTGTTAATACTTATTATGATCAATTAACGCAATGTTATGAAGAAAAATCAGGACAAAGAAAAAAAATTTTATCTGAAGCTAAAATTGAAATAAATAAATTATCTGGAAGATTTCAAAGGAACTGGGAAGCAACATTAAAGTTACCAATGAACAACGCTTTTTTCTTAAGATATATTGATTATACAAAACATACTTTATTAGTTGAAAAATATTTTAAAGATATAACCATTCAAGATTATTTATCTGACCCAGAACCACACACTGAAAATTTAATACAACTTATTTCTGAATAAAAATTTAATTACGAAACAATTAAATAATTCATTAAAAATACTTTAGCATATGATAACAAGATTCAGCAAAGTAACTATAGTTAGGATAAGGAAAGAACCTGAAGAAGATCTTAACAAAGAAATTCAATGGTTCTCAGATACTTTAGGCCTTTTTAACGAGAGGGACAAAGAAAAATCTTGTTTTAGACTATTCGTAGAACTTCTTAAGGCAGCTAAACAAAAGCGGCCAATGTCTAGTGACGAGTTAGCATTCAAGCTAAACCTTTCCAGGGGCACGGTAGTGCACCATTTAAGAAATTTGATTTCTAAAGGTATCGTTGTAACTGAAGATAACAAATACATGTTAAGGAAAGGTAATCTTAAAGAAATAGTAAAATCAATTTGGCAAGATGTTGATACAGTAATGGCTAATCTTCAAGATGAAGCTGAAAAAATTGATAAAAAATTAAAAAATTAAAAAATATGTTTGTCGTGTACACTTTCATATTTATGCAATTCTTCAATGCCAAACCACAAGCTTAACTCAGCTTTAGCATCGTCTGCATTTGCAGATGCATGAATAATATTACGAACAACCATTTTTTTATCGTCTGCATAGGCATAACTTACGTGAGAATAATCTCCTCGGATAGTACCAGGTGCAGCTTTACGCGGTTCAGTTTCGCCAACCATCTTACGTACGATTTCAATAGAGCCTACACCTTCAAGAGCGATAGCAACTACTGGACCTTCTTGTAAGAAGTCAACTAAATATTTTCGAACATGTTCGCCACGTCGTTTAGAAATGTCTTCGGTATAATGTTGAGAAGCAAAATCTTTGTCAACTGAAAGCATTTTAAGGCCGATAACTTTCAAACCAACTTTTTCAAATCGGGATATGATTTCGCCAATATACCCACGTTGAACACCGTCAGGTTTAATCATAACAAAAGTTTGTTCAATCATTTTTTATTTTCCTTTTTGTTAACCCAGCGAAGAGTACGTGCTTTACGACCAAGCTTTAGGTTTTTCTCGCATTTAGACGAACAGATATTAATCTGTTTACCTATTTTGTCAACAAGAATCTTACCTGTACCTTTTTCAATTTTAGTTTCGCAATATGAACATTGGACCATTTTTATTTACCTTTACCCTTGTTAAGTTTTCGAGCTTCAATTTCTGTCTCACGCAGCATTAAAATATCGCCAACACGTACAGGACCTTTAACGTTTCGTGTCATAATCTTATTTTCATCCCTGCCTTCCAATATTTTACACCGTACCTGGATAACTTCTCCACGTGTACCGGATCGGCCAACAATTTCTTCAACTCTCGCAGCTGATGCTTTCGAGAATAAAGATGATTCCTTGGTTTCTTCCTTTTTTTCTTTTTTAGGTGGTGCTGCCATTTTATTCTTTAATTTCGCTTAATTCTTTGATTAGTTTCTTAGCTTCGCCTTCTTGAACAATTGCTACAGCTGAAGTAGAAAGTTTTATGCCTGCTGCTGCTCCTAATTCTTCTCTGCTAGGAACTTCTATGCATGGTACACCTTTTTCTTTACATAAAGGTTTCATGTGCATTGTAATTTCGGCAGGGTTAACGTCTTTTGCGTACACAACAAGTTTAGCAAGCCCTTTTTCAACAGCTTTTGTAACTTCGTTGGTACCTTTTCGTAGCTTGCCAGATTTTTTGGCAATCTCTATAGCTTCGTAAGCTTTTTCTTGTATTTTTTCATCCATTTTAAATCCTCCATTCGATCCCTATTGGTCATCTCCAATAATCATCGGATTTAGAAGAAATGTAAACTTAAGCACTTTTTAAAGGTTTTGGTTGTTTTTTACAGGTTAGGAAATTATTTATATTAGCTCTATTTTAAATTTTTGTTATGTCTTGTGCCAATGCAGAGAAATTTTGTAAAGCTTGTTCTGTTTATTATAGGACTAGATCTGAACAGGATTATGATTCTGGCGTTCAAAAGTTGTTAAAAGATTCAGCAAAAGCTGCTGTTTGGATTTCTATACCTGGACCAACTTTTGATCAAGGGAATAAACCACTTGAATTTTATGAAAAATGCGAACCTTTTGTTAGAGCTTGCAATGGATGTAATTATGAAGGAGCTTTAATGGCGCAAAGAATAGATGATTATTTTGGAGGAAAATGAAAAATGGCAAATTTACAAAGAGCAGAAAAATTTTGTAAAAAATGTTGCGAATATGCAAGACAAATTAAGGAAGGTTCAATAGAACAACGACTACAATATACACAATTGAGAGATAATGCAGAAGGACAAGCTATGCAATGTTTGGAACTTAATGCTTGGCGTGATGAAAAAACTGCTCAGGCTGGATTAGAAATTTGTGCAAGTTGTGATTATAGTTTTCCAGCAATTGCAGAATATTTAGATGAATAAATTTGATTTATTTTTTTCTTAATTTTCTGATAAAAGCCCAGAGAATAAAACCTGGCTTAGTACAATATTTTCTTAAAGTTAGATTGTTCCAAACTGGGTAAGCGATTAAAGACAAAGGACCGAACTCTTTTTTCAACAATTTTTTCCAAACTGCTTGTTCAGCTAAACGATAAGCTTTCTTCCGTTCAGCTAAAGTAAAATCATCTGTTTCAAACACGATAGTATCTTTCCAATACGTGGCATAATTCAAATATTTTATAGGGTCAACCAAAAACTTTCCATTTTCTTTAACCCACTTTTCCATTTCAGTGCCAGGGTAAGGAACACAATTATTAATTTCAAATTCGTCAAAATCATTTTCTTTAACAAACTTTAAGATTTTCTTGAACCGTTCAAAATTATCTTTAGGCAAACCCATAATAAAAAATGCACCAGTTTTAATCCCAACTTTAATACTGGCTTTAACAGCTTCTTCAACTTTTTCAACCTTAACTGTTTTTTTGCTCACATTTAAAACTTCTTGGTCAAGAGACTCAACACCAAAAGCTACGAATACACAGCCAGCTTTTTTCATTAACCTTAATAACTTTTCATCAACAGTGTCAGCACGAACACCGTTACGCAAGTCCCATTTAATATTCATACGATTATCAATTAGATATTTACAAAAATCTTCAACACGTTTTCTATCCATGGAAAAGTTATCGTCAATGATATGAAAAAAGTCATAGCCTTTACTTTTCCATAATTTTATTTCTTCCATAATATTTCCAACACTTCTTGGTCGCCATTTTTTCCCCATGGTACGTTGAATAGAACAATAGATACAACTGAACGGACAACCTCTAGAAGTAACCAACGGAATTTTCCTATCTAAATATTCGTTCAAAGGAAATTTTTCGTATGCAGGAAAAGGTAAGTCATCTAAGTTTTGAATATATGTTAATTCATTTTTAACAATTTTATCTCCATCTTTCCAAATTAAATTAGGAACTTTTGAATATTTGTCTTGATTAGCTAAACCTAAGATAGCATATTCTCCTTCTCCCATGATTGCGAAATCAGCTTTACAATCTTTTAATACCTTTTCTTGAAACAATGAAGGGTGTGGTCCTCCAATAACTAATGTTTTCTTATACTTATCTTTAACTTGGTTAATAAACGCATAACCTTTCTTATGATCTTTTGACATAATACCAATACAAATCATGTCTGGTTGAAACTCTGCAACTTTTTTATCTAAAAATTCCATCTTTGGAAAAAACCGCATATCTAAAGCTTCAGCATTATGTCCATTTTTATCTAAAACAGCAACCATTGAAGCTATGCCTACAGGCGGAGCTACAGCCTTATAGAAATCACCTGTTAAATTAGGAATTACAAACAAAATTTTCATTCGTATTTTAGAATTAAATTGTACTCTTATTTAATAATTATGGTCTTTTTCTAAACAACAAAGTTTTTAAAACCTGAAATCAACTCTTAATCAGTAATGGTTTTAGAAGCGATAATTCGACCCAACACATCCAAGCTTAAACCTTGGCATTTTCTTTTGTTAGGAATGTTATACTCAGCAGTTGCTTTATTCTTAAGTTTATGGATATTTAAGGACGAGTCAAGTTTAGTTATGGTTTTTTTAACAGTTTTGGCATGTGTGCCGTTAATCCACGGTTTGATTGTTAAAGAGGAAAATAAAGATACTAAAATAAAAAATGAGAAAAAACTTTTCCGCGAACACTGGAAACTTTTAATGTCGTTACTTTATCTATTCTTAGGTTTTGTTTTAACTTACACTATCTTATTCATTTTTTTACCAGAACAAACAGTTGCAACTTTGTTCGAAACACAGTTGTTCACTATCCAAGCAATTAACTCTAACATTTCAGGCGATTTTGCAGGTTCAGGTTTTTTATCATTAATCATGGCAAATAATTTGAAAGTTTTATTCTTCTGTGTATTGTTTTCATTTTTCTACGGTGCAGGTGCGATTTTTATTTTAACATGGAATGCAACAATAATCTCGGCAGCCATTGGAACTTTTATTCGGAACGGCATTGAAACTTATGTAACATCTTTAGGTTGGTCTTCTCTAGCAACTTACTTCCATATTATTTCGATAGGGTTTTTAAGATATATGACACATGGAATATTAGAGGTCTTAGCATATTTCGTAGGCGGTTTGGCTGGTGGAATTATATCTGTAGCTATGATTAGGCACAGTACTGATAGTAAAAAATTCTCAAGGGTTATGCGCGATGCTATTAATTTACTTATATTTGCAATAGTTTTACTAGTCATGGCAGCAATTGTTGAAGTTTATGTTAGTCCTTGGCTGGGATAAACTTTCTAATTTAGTTTTTCCGTAAATTATATAAAGACTATAAGAAATCTTTACAAACTGATGTCAGAAGAAAATGAGGGCGATATTTCTGTTCATTCAGAAGAAGGTGAAAATTCTAAACATTTTTATCATTCTGAATCAAGTAATATTTCAGTTAATGAAGAAATTAAAAGAAGAAAAGAAAAAATTAAAAAATATTTTAAGGCTAAACCTTATTATTTAGTATATGTTGGTTTTTTGATCATAGCATTGTTCGGATATTATATTAGAACATTAAACTTACCTTACCTTGCGAAAGAATTTCCTTTAGCTTTGGATCCATTCATTTTCTTACGTTATGCACAATATGTAAACGAATATGGTTCATTCCCGGCAATTGATATGTTAAGATATTATCCGATTGGCTGGACAAATTTTTCAGAATTTAGGATAATAACATATTTCATTGTTTACCTTTACAAATTTTTACATTTGTTTATACCTTCAATGACATTAGAATATGCCCATATTTTATACCCTCCAATAATGTTTATTGTTGGTGCATTCTTCTTTTTTCTATTAGTAAAAAAAATCTTTGACTGGCGTGTAGGTTTACTTTCAACTGCATTCCTTACAGTAATACCTTTGTATCTGTATCGGACAATGGCTGGGTTTTCAGATAAGGAAGCTTTCGCTATGGCAATTTTCTTTTTAGCTTTATACTTGTTTGTTGTGGCAATGATGGAAAAGAATTTGAAAACAAAGTTAGTGTACGGTTTTCTTGGCGGTTGTGTCACAGCAATAGTTGGTTTATCCTGGGGGGGTGTAACATTCCTTTTCTTAATTATTGGTAGTACAGTTTTGATTGAACTATTACTTAACAAATTTCCCAAAGATAATTATTATACTTATCTCGCATGGTTCATACCCTTGTTTATTATCTTGCAAATTGGTTACCCTAGTAAGTATGCTTTAGTAAATATGATCACTTCCTGGACAACTGTGGCTATTTTTGTTGCTTTATTTGTAGCAACGATACATTTTTTGATATTTGATTTAGACTTGTTTAAAATTAAAAAAAGGATTCACAATAAAATTCCTCACAGTGTTTTCACATTTGGCGTTTCAATATTGATTGGTTTAATTTTCGTATTAATTGTTTTAGGTCCTTCTTTCATTGTAGAAAGAATGTATTCTTTAATATTTCAGTTAACACAACCTTTCGCGACAGACCGTTGGTCTTTAACAGTTGCGGAAGCACATCAGCCTTATTTTATGGATATTGTAAGTCAAGTCACATGGAAATATGTTTGGATGTTCCTTGCAGGAGCAGTTTTATTATTTTATGAAGCTATCAAACATTTAAAAAAATATAAATTTGAATTAACTGCTTTGTTCGCATTTTGTTTGGCTGGTTTTGCATTTAACAGATATTCTTCTTCATCAATATTTAATGGTACAAATAACATTGCTATTGTTGCATACTTTGGTTCAGTATTAGTTTTTGCGAGCGTTATATTCTATTTTTTCATAAAATCTTATTACAGTGATAGAGATTTTTATAATTCGTTCAAAAAGATTCAAATGAATTATATTTTCATTTTAGTTTGGTTCTTTTTCATGCTTATTGCTGCACGTAGCGCAATTAGATTGTTATTTGTTTTAGCTCCGATTACTGCAGTACTTGCAGCATATTTAGCAGTAAAATTATCAGATTATGCTTTAAAGTTACGTGAAGATGTTTACAAGATAAGTGCAATAATTCTTATTGGCATAATAATTGTATTTACTTTATATAGTTTTTCAAACATAGTCATTAACCAGGCAAAGTATACAGGTCCAAGTTATAATGCTCAGTGGCAAACAGGAATGACTTGGGTACGCGAAAACACGCCGGAAGATTCAGTTTTTGCTCACTGGTGGGATTATGGATACTGGGTACAAACAGGTGGGCAAAGAGCTACATTAAGCGATGGAGGTAACTCTCGTGGCGCTATAAACTATTTTATTGGTAGACATGTTCTTACTGGTAAAAGTGAAACTGAAGCTTTAGAATTGCTAGCTGCAAACGAAGCAGATTATTTATTGATAATCAGCGATGAGATAGGAAAATATCCTGCATTTTCTTCAATTGGGTCTGATGCTAACTATGATAGATATTCTTGGATATCAACATTTAACTTAGATATGAACAATATTCAAGAAACGAGAGACGAAATAATTTATCTTTATACAGGTGGTACAACTTTGGACGATGATTTTACTTATCAAGATCAGTTGTTCCCTTCGGGTATTGCAGGCATTGGTGGATTCTTTTTACCTACAAAAAATGTGGCAAGTGCTAACGAAGAAACAGGTGAGATTATGTATGGTCAACAAATCCAACAGCCAACAGCAGTAATGTTTAATAATGGTATACAATCTAACATCCCATTGAAACGTGTTTACATGAACGGCCAACTTTACGAGTTTGAAGGTGAAGGTTTAGGCGGTGCTTTAGTAATAATACCTTACATTGATAGTTCAGGTGAAACAAATCCTATTGGAAGTTCAATGTACATTTCTGAAGAAGTTTACAATGGTTTATTTGCACAGTTGTACTTGTTTGAAAATTATCAAGAATATCCTCATTTTAAATTAGCTTATTCTGATGAAAATATTGGTTGGCCATTAGCATATTACGCTGGCAGACTTATCGGCCCTATGAAAATCTGGGAAATAAGTTATCCTGATGATTTAGTCATCCCAGAAGAATACTATGGTACTGAGTTACCTGATTTAAGTGTATTAGTAATATAATTTCTTTGTCTTTCTTAAGGAACAAATTAATTATTATGGATTAGTTGCGTAAACTATATATACTTAATTAAAAAATTATTTTTAAATGGAATATAAAAAAGAGGATGTTATTTCTGTAAGGCAAGAGTTAGGACAAAAGGAATTAAATTCAGTTTCAATTTCTAATCCAATTCATCAAAAATCTTCTTTAATAGATCAAAGAAAATCTTTATATTTAAAATTTTTAAAAAAGAAAAAAAATTATTGTATTTATTTTAGTTTTGTTATGATTATGATCTTGGGTTTTTGTTTACGACTTTTAAATCTTCCTTTGTTAGAAAAGAAATCGCTTTTAGGTGTTGACCCTTACATATTTTTACGTTATAGTAGATATGTTTTAGAATTTGGTTCATTTCCTACAATTGATATGTTAAGGTATTATCCTATCGGCTGGACAAATTTTTCTGAATTTCGTATTTTAACATACCTGATTGTTTACCTTTACAAATTTATACACTTATTAATTCCGTCAATGACAATAGAATTAGCTAATATTTTGTACCCACCAATTTTATTTGCGATAGGTTTATTTTTCTTTTTCTTATTAGTAAAAAAATTGTTTGATTGGAGAGTTGCCTTGCTTTCTTCTGTGCTTTTAGCAATTGTTCCTGCTTACCTTTTTAGGACAATGGCTGGTTTTGCAGATAAAGAGGCCTTGGCTATGGCTTTATTATTTTTAGCATTATATCTCTTTATTTTGTCTAAGCAAGAAGAAGTTTTTTACAAAAAAATGTTGTTTGCTTCATTAAGTGGAGTTGTGACAGCATTAACTGGTTTAACATGGGGAGGAGTTACATTTCTTTTTTTAATTATTGGAACAACGATTTTAATTAACTTAATATTTTTTAAATTTAGTAAAGAAGATTATTATGCTTATTTAGCTTGGATTATTCCTTTAATTTTCATTTTACAGGTAGGGTATGGTACTGATAGGTTCTCTTTTAAAAGTTTAATTGTGAATTGGACAAATGTAGCTATTATAATTGCGCTTTTTGTTACAAGTATGAATTATTTAATTTATCAACAAAAGTTTGTTAAACTTAAACTTAATATTTTTAATTCATTCCCTAAGGGATTATTTGTTTTAACTTTTTCAGGAATTTTAGGCATTATAGCATTGATTGTTTTATTTGGGCCAAGTTTCATTTTTGAACGTCTTTCTTATCTAGTTTTTCAATTATCACAACCTTTTGCATCAAACGTATGGTCATTAACTGTTGCAGAAGGTGCTCAGCCTTATTTTACAGACTTGTTATCTTATACTAGTTGGTTGTTCATGATTCTTTTTATTTTAGGATCAATTTTATTATTTTATGAATTGGTTCAACCGATTAAAAAACATGAATATTTATTGACAGCTCTTTTTTCTTTCATGATTTTAGGCATTTTATTTAACCGTTATTCAAATTTTTCAATATTAGATGGGACAAGCCAAATTGCTTTAATATTTTATTTTGGTTCCATTTTATTGTTTGGCATAACTGTTCTTTATGTTTTTATCCGTGGATTTTACACTGATAAGAAGTTTTATGCAAGATTTAAAAAGATAAATTGGTCTTATGTTTTCATTTTGGTTTGGTTATTTTTCATGTTAATTGCAGCAAGAAGCGCAGCACGTTTGATTTTTGTGGCAGCACCAGTATTAACAATTTTTGTTGCATATTTTTTAGTTAAAATATTTGATTTTGGTTCTAAGCACAAAGATGAAATGTATAAATATGGAAGTTATATTTTGACAGGAATCTTAATATTAATTTTATTCTATTCGTTTTCAGTTACTTCAATTGAATGGTCACAGAATTCTTATCCTACTTATGACTCACAATGGGAAAATGCTATGGGTTGGGTACAAGAAAATACTACAGAAGATTCAGTATTTGCTCAATGGTGGGATTATGGGTATTGGATACAAGCTGAAGGAAATCGTGCAACATTAAGCGATGGAGGGAATGCCCGCGGAGCAATAAATTATTTTATGGGTCGTCATCTTTTAACAGCTGAAAATGAAACTGAGGCACTAGAATTTTTAGCAGCAAACGAAGCAGATTATCTTTTGATTATGGATGAAGAGATAATTAAATATTCAGCATATTCTGCAATAGGCTCAGATTCTAATTTTGACAAGTTATCTATGATTTCAACATTTAATCTTGAAATAGATAATATACAGCAAGATGGCGATAAATTATATTTGATTTATGAAGGATTCCATATTTTAGATGAAGATTTGATTTATGATGACGAACTCTTTCCTCGGGGAAGTTATATTACTGGTTTTATGTTAGAAATGAAAATGGTACAAACTTTAACTACTGAAGGTATTGTGAAAATGGATCAAGAGCTTCAATCCGGACAAGCTTCACTTTATTATAACGGAAATCAAATGCTAGTCCCATTAAAGAATATTAATTTTAGGGGAGAATTTTATGAATATGATAATGATGGTTTGGGTGGAGTTTTAATGATAATACCTTACGCAGAGGATTCAGAAACTATTGTAATGACAGGGAGTTCATTATACATCCCTGAAAAAGTTCAAAACACATTATTTGCTCAGTTATATTTGTTTGATAATAAAGAAGAGTATTCTCATTTTAATTTAGTTTATTCTGATGAAGATAGAGGATGGCCTCTTATAAATTTGAATGGTTTGATAAGGGGTCCTTTTAAAATTTGGGAAATTAGCTATCCCGAGAATTTAAATATTCCTAAGGAATACTATGGCACAGTAATCCCAGATGAAAATGTAGGGGAAGTTTAAGAAAAATGAAACGTACAGTCATAATTTTACCCACTTATAATGAACGAAGAAACATAGCTCAGACTATACAAAAATTGTTAGAAAATTTTAAAAAAATTAAAGATTATGATATGCATATTCTTGTTGTAGATGATAATAGTCCAGATTTAACTTGGCAAATTGTTAAACATTTCGAAGCAAAACATGATAATGTTCATTTGTTAAGACGTAGCCGTAAAAACGGTTTAGGTACAGCATACGTTGCCGGATTTCATCAAGCTATTGAAAAATATAATGCAGATGCAGTCATGCAAATGGACGCAGATATGTCTCATAACCCCGAGGATGTTCCAAGGTTCATGGAAGCTTTAGCTGATGCAGATGTTATAATTGGTTCTCGTTATGTTCCAGGTGGTTTAAACCCAGCAATGACAAAATGGCGAAAATTTGTTAGTCGTGGTGGTAATTTCTTGGCAACAAAAGGTTTAGGTGTAAACCTTAACGATTGTACTAGTGGTTTTCGAGCAATTAAAACAGAACAGTTAAAACGTTTAAACTTTGAAAAATTTGATGCTAAAGGTTATGTTTTTTTGGTTGAACTTTTGTTTAAGTTGTATAAAAATGGTTCTAAAATTAAAGAAATTCCTATTAGATTTGACGAAAGATTAAGTGGAACATCGAAGTTAGGTAAAAAAGACATGTATGAATTTGCAAAAACGATTGTATGTTTAAGATTAGGATTGTAAAATGATAACAGTTATTATCCCATACGCTTTAAACAGTTTACCTAAAGTTGTTGATTCTTTAAAAAAGGTTGATTATCCTAAACATAAGATCCAGCTTTTAATTTCTGTCGGTAACAATCCGTCTAAACAACGGAATCAAGCATTAAAACAAGCTAAAGGAAAAATTATTTTCTTTTTTGACGATGATCCTATTATTCCTAAAGATTATTTCAAAAATATTTTACCTTATTTCAAAGATAAAACCGTTGCTGGTGTTGGTGGTCCAGTCTTAACAAAACGTAACGTTTCTTTTTTCCAAAAATGTGCAGGTTATGTTCTCGCTTCATATTTTGCGACTCAAAAAATGCATGCAAGGTTTACACCAGTTGGAAAAACACGAATTGCTAACGAAAAAGATTTGATTTCTTGTAATTTAGCGATAAGAAAATCTGTTTTAGGAAAAAAACCTTTTGATGAAAGATTATACCCTAATGAAGAAAATGAATTATTAAACCGGTTACGTAGAGAAGGTTACAAATTGATTTATGATCCAAAGGCAAAAACTTATCGGGGTCAAAGAGAAAATTTGTACCAGTTTGCAAAACAATTTTTCAGGTATGGTAAAAGCAGGGTAGAACATTTGATTTTACAACCAAAAAATTTTACACCTTTATTCCTTATGCCTGCATGTTTCGTTTTTTATTTACTTCTTTTAATATTGTTTCCTCTCCCCTGGATGTTTATTCCATTAGTTTTATATATCCTATTGGACCTAATTTTTTCAGTTAAAATAGTATTTGAACAAAAGTCTCTAACGTCATTATTTTGTGTACCTTACCTGTTTTTAATTGTACACGTTGTATATGGTCTAGGCACAATTTATGGTCCTTTACAACCTTTCAAACGTCCAAGACAAAAGAAAATTCAAGTTAAAGAGGAAAAATTATGAAAGTTGCACTTGTTTACCCATTAATAAAGAAAAATGGCCAATATCCATTGTTAAGCCAGAATAGACAGTTTAGGTATTCTAATTCATTAGAAGTGCGAATCTTTCCTTTGGTTATGGGTACTGCTGCAACCATGTTGAAAAATGCAGGTCATGAAGTTTTGTTTTTGGATGCAATTAATGAAAGGTTATCAAAACAAGAATATGAAAAACAGTTAAACGATTTTAAACCAGATTTAATTTTACTTGAAACTAAAGTTCCAATAATAAAACAGTTTTGGAAATATGTTGACGAACTTAAAAGTTCTTTGAATGTTAAAGTAGCTCTTTGTGGAGATCATGTTTCTTTTGACCCAAAAGAATCGTTGGAAAATTCTAAAGTTGATTTTGTATTGGTTGGTGGAGATTATGATCAAGGAATCTTAAACCTTGCAAACGAACTTGAAAATAAAAAGAAGTTTAGCAAAGGTATTTGGTATAAAGAAAAAAATAAAGTTGTTGACAATGGTAGAATTAAAGATATAAATAATTTGGATGTAGTACCGTTTATTGACAGAGAACTTACTAACTGGCAGAATTACGGCGAAGCTTATCTTTACCAACCTGCCATGTACATTCTTTCAGGCAGAGGTTGTGGTGGCGGAGATTATGGTCCAGGAAAATGTACTTTTTGCATTTGGCAACACGCGTTATGGCAATGTAAGGCACGACTGCGTTCACCAAAAAACTTTGTAGCTGAACTTAAACATTTACACGATAAGTATAACATTCGCGAAGTTTTCGATGATAACGAAGCTGGTGGAGTCTGGGACAAAAACTGGTTGTTTGACGTTCATGAAGAAATGAAAAAACAAAATCTTCTTGGAAAAATAAGAATTTCATCTAATGCTCGTGCAGATTCATTAGATGAAGGTACATGTGTTATTATGAAAAAAATTGGTTACAGGTTATTAAAGATAGGCGTTGAATCTGGTAATGATAAAACTTTGAAACTGTTGAACAAAGGTGAAACAGTGAAAGAGATTAAAGAAGGTATTAAATGTGCTAAACGTCATGGTTTAGTTGTTTTAATGACAACAATGGTCGGTTTTCCTTGGGAAACAAAAGAGGATGTTAACCGGACATATGAAGTTACTAAAGAATTAATGTTATACAAAACAAAAGTTGGTGATTCATTACAATCAAGCGTTATTATGCCTTACCCTCACACACCGTTATACAGACAAGCTGAGAAAGAAGGTTGGTTGATTTATAGTCCTAAAGATTATGAAAAGTTAGATCAAACAAAAGAAATTTTGAAAGCCCCTATTGACACACAAAAATGGTGTAAGAAAATATGGGCAATTCACACTAATCCGTTATTCATGTTTAAAACATTTTTTACAATACGAACAAAAGAAGATGTTAAACTAATATTGACTGGTGTTAAGTCGGTATTAGGCCATTTAAAGGATTACTAAAATGATAACTTTCATTAACCCACCTTCATGTAACGATATAGACTTTTCAGCAAAACAGTCAGTAATCCCTCCAGAAGGTTTATGCTTATTGGCAGCTTGCACACGTAAAGCAGGTTACAAAACTTCTTTGATTGATGCTCCAGCTTTAGGTTTGTCAATGAAACAAGTTGTTGACGAGATTGGTAGACAAAGATCTGACTTTGTTGGCTTGACTGCATCTACAATAACTATTCATGATTGTTCTGAGTTAGCTAAACTAATACGAAAAGATTATCCTAATGTTAAAATCTTCATTGGCGGTCCTCACATTACAGTTGCTGGTGAAGAAACAATGAAATATTTTCAAGGTGATTTTGATGTTGGTGTTTATGGCGAAGCAGAAATAACAATTGTTGAACTGTTAGATTCTTTCACGAAGAAAAAACCTTTGAAAGAGATTGATGGTATAATGTTTTTTGATAAAAATAAATTGGTTATAACAAAAAAACGTATGCCAATAAAAGATTTGGATGACTTGCCAATGCCTGCATGGGATTTATTGCCTGACATTAAACAATTTTATAAACAATCTGTTGCTAGAGCTGATAGATTCCCTTCATTTTCTTTAATGACTTCGAGAGGATGCCCAGGACAATGTATTTTTTGCGCCTCTGAAAATAAATTAAGATCTTATTCTGCGGAAAGGTTAATCGAAATTGTTAAACATTTGATTCACACTTATGAGATAAAGAGTTTAGAAATTAACGACGATAACTTTGTAGTTTTTAGGGATAGGTTAATAAAATTTTGTAACACTTTGATTGACGAAAAGATTGACTTGACGTGGTCTTGTTTTTCGCGTGTTAATCATGTAGATGAAAAAATATTAAACTTAATGGCTCAAGCCGGATGTAAACGTATTGCTTATGGAATAGAATCAGGTTCGCAAAAGATTTTAGATTTTGAAAAGAAAGGTATCACTCTGGAACAAATTAAGAAAGCTGTCAAATTCACGCATAAAGCAGGAATCCATGTTACTGGCTATTTTATCATTGGTCATCCATTGGAAACAAAAGAATCAATGCAAAAAACAATCGACTTTGCAAAAAGTTTACCTTTGGACGATTTTTTACCGTCGTATATGGTCCCTTACCCTGGCACAGAACTTTACGAAATGGGTAAAAAATATGGTAAGTTTGAGAAAGACTGGAAAAGAATGTATCAATGGAACATTAATTTTATCCCTAATGGTTTAACACAAGAAGACTTAGAATATTATTTCAAGAAAGGATTTAGAGAGTTTTACTTTAGACCAAAAATATTTTATAATTATACCAAAAAAGCATTAAATCCAAGGCACACATGGAGGTTTATGAAAGACGGTTTAGGCGCTGTTTTATTCATAGCAAAAGGAAAATGACAACAATATTTAATGCTGCTACACATTTTTTTTCAAGTAAACCTACTCAAGCTACATTTTTGTGTACAAACTTTTGTAATAGCCGTTGTAACTGGTGCAATTCTTGGAAATTGGATTCGCCAAACGAACTTACGCTTGAAGAAATTGATAAAATATTTTCAAATCTTTACAATTTTGGTATTAGGATGATTTATCTTAGTGGGGGTGAACCTTTGTTAAGGAAAGATATTATTTCTATTATTGATACATTATCAAAAAAAGGTTTTGAAATAATATTAACGACAAACGGTTTATTATTGAACGAAAAGAATGTAAGGAAATTAATAAAATATAAAAATTTACATATTAATGTTAGTTTAGACACTTTAGATAAAGAATTGTACAAAAAGATTCGTGGGGTTGACGCTTTAGATTTAGTTCTTAGAAATTTGAAAGGATTAAAACGAATGTATCCAGATTACCCTTTAAGAACAACTATGACTGTTTCAAAGATTAATTACAAAGAAGTTGATAAGATTATAGAATTTTGTAAAAAAAACAAAATTTACTTTTCTGCAAACCCTTACTTTTGGGGTGGAACATATAGGGAAGGCGAAGACAAATTTGCATATCCTAACAAGAGAGAAGAAATCAAACAAATATTTTCAATGTTGGCTAAACGAGTTAAAAAAGAAAAATATATTTCAGGATTTTCATTTGTTTATGCTGAAGTTAACAAATGGGTTAACGGCAATTATAATACTCTTTGCGATGCTGGTACAAGATTTTTGTGGGTTGGTCCGACCGGCGACGTTGCAGCTTGTCAGGACTTAAATCCATTTGCAAATTTAAGAAAAGATAATTTAAACGAAGAATGGAAGAAATATACTTGGGAAAAACCTGTTGAAGCATGTTGTAAATACCAACCTTGTTTTATTTATTGTACTCGTACAGTTGGAATGTTACGTAATAATAAATTAAAATTTGTTAAAGAAGTTTTAAACCTTAAGAGACTAATTAACTATTTCAGGATGTATTGAAAATGAGAATTTTATTTATAATCCCAAATTTAACAGGAGATTTTTATAAACCTACATTTCCACCGATAGGTGTAGCCTCTATGATTTCAGTATTAGAACAGAATGGTCATAAGGCAGAAGCAATTGATATGCGTTTACAAAAAAAAATATCAGATTTAGATTCCAAGTTTAAGAAATTCAAACCGGAGATGTTAGGTATTAGTTTTATGAGCCGTGATTATCGTAAAACTTACAAATTTATTAATTTTTTAAAAAAACGTTATAATGTCCTAATTATAGTAGGTGGCGCTCATCCTTCTTTATTTCAAAAAGAAATTTTTCCTGGGTGTGGCGCTGATTTTTCAATTGTTGGAGAAAGCGAATATGCAATTGTAGATTTGGCGAATAAAGTCCCTTTGAAAAAAATAAATAATCTTATTTGGAGAGAAGGTAAAGAAATAATGCAAAATCCTTTAATTACTATCCATGATTTAGATAGTTTACCCTTCCCTGATTTTACTAAGTTTCCTTTAGACCAATATATTGACAAAAAAATTCCTATTGTTACGTCAAGAGGTTGTCCTTTTGACTGCATTTATTGTTCAATAAAAAGTGTAATGGGGAAAAGATGGCGTGCAAGAAGTGCTAAAAATATTGTAGACGAGATGCAATTTTGGAAAAATAAAGGTTATAGTTTTTTTCATATTGCTGATGATAATTTTACTTTGAACCGTCAACGTGTAGTAGATTTTTGTAATGAAATTTTCCAACGTAATTTGATTATTGAGTGGGAACTGCGTAATGGTATCAGGGCAGACACTGTTGATGAAGAATTGTTACGTTTAATGAAACGTGCAGGTTGTATTTTTGTGGCTTATGGTATAGAATCTTTAGATCAAGAAGTCTTACATGCAAGCAAAAAAAATCTTCAAATAGAACGTGCAAAAAAAGCTATAAGGGATAGTTTGAAAGTAGGGATTAAAACTGGTGCTTTTTTTATAATTGGTTTGCCAAAAGATAATTTTCAAAAATTTAAAAAAGTGTTAAAATTTGTTCAAGAATATAATCTTGACGAAGTAGAAATTTATAATTGTGTACCTTATCCAAAAACAGATTTAGTAGAATGGATAGAGAAGAATGGTCGTTTTTTGATAGATCCTAACGATTACTTAAACTATGCTTCTTATTGGACAGATAAAGTTGTTTTTGACACTCCAGATTTTAGTGCCAAAGAACGACGTAAAGCGTTTAAGATTGCTGAAAAATTAGTATGGAAGAAACTTTTGAAAAAAGAATTAGGTCCAGTTTTGGGAACTTTAGCTTACCCTTTTTGGATAAATCCGACTTTGAAAAAAATGTTTGCTCCAATAGGGCAAGAATTTTGGGCAAAGTATCGAAAACGCAAAAACAAAAAAAGTTTAAAATCTAAGGATTGGAAAGATTATAAAGATAAGGATTTGAAAATTTGGAAAACCTATTGGAAGAAAGAAACAAAAAATATTTCTTATTACGGTCAATTTCAAGTTTTAGTAAAAAAATATATTCGAAACGAAGTTTTTGCTAAAGAATTTGCAAAATATATGAATAAATTTTATTTGCCTGGTGCAATGATTGCAGAAGCTGGCAGTGGTAGTGGTGGCTCTTGTTCTGCTTTGAAAAAGGGAAAATACAAACTTATTGCTGTTGATTTAACTTTGGAAGCACTTGAATTTTGTAAACAATTTCCTCAAATTAATTATTATGTTCAAGCTGACATATTTAAAATGCCTTTTAGGAGTAATACTCTTGACGGAGTTTGGAACAGTGGTGTAATGGAACATTTTTATCCTCATGACAATTTAAAACAATTGAAAGAGTTTCATCGTGTTTTAAAACCAGGTGGACAAATTTTGTTATTTTGGCCGACTACAAAACTTTTTATAAGTTGGTTTATTGATAACTTAATTGAACTGTTTAACTTAGATTTACCACACTTAGTTTGGGCTCCAAATAAAAAAGATATTAGGGACTTATGTTTACGTGCAGGGTATAAAAAGGTAAGAATCGATACTTCCTGGACTTTAGATCATTATATCGTAATAGCTCAAAAATGATGAAAAAAATATCTGACAAATGGTTATACATTCCAGTTTTAGTATTATTGGTTTACTTAGTCTTTAGATTCGTTGACATGTCACAATTGATTTCAACGTTTCCGGTTTATTATACTGGCGATATGCCGGCATATTTATCAAAGATTTATTTTTTAGATACCTATGGTTATAACAATTTTGTACCTAACTGGTATAATGGATTTATTTTATTAAAACTTTACCCTCCAGGATTCTTCTTTTTGACATTTCCTTTATTTTGGTTAACAGGTAGTACAAACTTTGCTTTTTATTTAGCAATGATCTTGTTATATGTTGGTTCGTTGATTGCTGTAATGTTTTTAGCTAAGTCTCAGGGTTGGTCAAGAATTAAAGGTATGGCATTTTACTTATTTTTGTTGGCTAATCCTATAGCAATAGGAAATTTTGTTAGGTTAGGAAGAATGCCAGAACTTTTTGGATGGATATGCTTTATCGTTTTAACTTCCCTCCTTTTATATTATAAAGATCGAAAATTAGACAAATGGTTTTTACTTTTCATTCCTTTTTATGTATTATTAATGCTTTCACATCCAGCTGTTATAACTTTCTTTCATTTAATATTTATGTTTGGAATTTTATTTTTAATTAAACCTTTCTCACAAAAAACAATAATTTTCTTAACTATTTTATTAGGTTTAGTATTGTCGGCCTTTTGGTGGGTACCTTTTGTGTTAGGTGTTTTAGAACAAAGTGCTATGATTAGTATTCCTTTTGGTCAAACTATGTTGGATTTTGAAGGAGAAAATTTGTTAAGTTTGGTTTTGAACCAAGTATCTAGTATTGGGATTGTAATTTTATTATGGTTGTCATACTTTTTTTACTGGCGAACTAATCCTCACAAAAGAAGAAATATTATATATTTTTTACCTCTGCTTTTGTTAAGCTTTTTATTTTTCTTTAGGTTAAGCTTTCATATTCCGATAATAAACGTTTTATTTCCTGACATTTTCTTTATTGGATTTATGTTTTTCGTTTTATATTTCTTTTTTAACACAAAATTTTCAAAACATTGGCAAAGATTGATTGGCACAGGGATAATTATTCTGGCAATCTTATTTGTTATTATTTCAGCATCACATTCAGCTTATTTTGTTGGTCATGATGAACTAGTTGAAAACGCAATAGATTTATTACCCTTTGTTGAAAACCATTTTTTAGTATCCAATTCTCCATCAGTAACATTACACGCACCTTTTTTAATCTCTTACGCGACTGTATATTATAATATTACTTCTCCTTATGGTAGTGCAACGCATGGAATGGTT
Source organism: archaeon (assembly GCA_043814545.1). Lineage (GTDB taxonomy): Archaea > Nanobdellota > Nanobdellia > SCGC-AAA011-G17 > GW2011-AR17 > JBDRJY01. The sequence goes on from JBDRJY010000012.1 coordinate 36,298, forward strand.
GATTTAGAATTAGAGCATAAAGCGGAATTAACACAAGAATTTATTAAAGATAAAGACTGTGAAGGTTTGTTAGTACATATGCAAGATATTGATTTGCAAGAGATAATGACTTTTAACGAACACTGTGAAACATTAAACTCTTGTGGTTTAAGTTTGATTGCAAATAACAAAAATGTATGTTTATATTCCATTTACGATTAAATTATTCTGATTTGAATAAGTTTCTTTATTTTTAATTCCTAAACTTTATAAACTGTTTTTACAAATAATAGTTTTAATGAGTATTGGTGATTACAAAAAGGGTGAACTTAAAATTTCTGCTGAATTTTTTCCTCCTAAGGATTATGATAGATTTTTTCAGCAATTTGATTTAATTAAAGATTTAAGTCTACATTTTGTAAGTATAACTTCACATGCAAAAAATTGTTTAATAACTCCTTTTCTAGCTGCAACTATTCGGGAAGAATATAATTTTTCAACATTTGCACATATTACTTGCCGTTATAAAAATTCGGAGCAAATTAACAAAGAGCTTAGTTTACATGATTTGCTTGGTAATAATAACTTGGTCGCATTGTTAGGAGATATAGTTAATGACGAATCTTTACAACAAAAGTGTAGGCATGCTGATGAGTTAGTTAAACAAATCAGGGAAACTAGTGATGAAAAAACAATTGCAGTTGCAGGTTATCCTGAAGGTTATAAGGGTGGGACACCTGAGGAAGATATTTTTTGGTTAAAAAATAAACTTGATTTAGGTGCAGATATGGTTTTGCTTCAGATGTGTTTTGATTCAAAGATTTATGGTAATTATCTGAGGTTAGCTCAAGAAGTTGGTATAAACAAACCAATTATTCCTGGCATTCTTCCTTTAATATCAAAAAAAATGTTAGATAAAATTTTGAATGAAGACAGGTTCGGCCATCCAACAATCCCTCAAGAATATGTAGACCGTTTACGATCAGCTGAAGATGTAAGATCAGAAGGTATTCAGATAGCTATTGAAATTATTTTGGAAATGCGGGAAGTTGGCGCACAAGGGGTACACCTTTACGGAATGAACAGTGGTAGAATAATAAAAGAGATTGTTGAAGGTTTACCTCGATAGCATAAACTTTATATAACGGCAAACGAGTTTTTAACGACATTATGGGCTCATTTTTCAAAGATAATTTAGTACTATTTTTTTCTAGTTTAATATTTAGTATTTTTGCATACTTTTTTCAGTTTTACATGGGCCGAGCGTTAGGACCGATTGATTACGGAATTTTAAGTTCATTATTTTCGTTGATTTATTTAATGACAGTTATTGTTTACATTATCCAAACCTCTGTTTCAAATTTTGTTACTCGGTTTAAGGTTAGAAAGGAAATTGATAAGATTAATTACCTTTTACGGAAAGCAACAAGTAAATTAGTTATTGCTTCAGTTTTGGCAGCAGTTTTATTTTTATTAGTAAGTCCAATGTTACAATCGTTTTTAAACATTGAATCTTTCACACCTTTTATTTTATTATCCTTAGTTCTGGCAGCATCATTACTTTTACCGATACAACGTGGTGCGTTACAAGGTTTACAAAATTTTAAGGGTCTTGGTTTAAATTATATGTTTGATGGTTTTTGCCGATTATTTTTCGGAGTGTTATTAGTTTATTTAGGATTTGGTGTTAGCGGTGCAGTTGGTGCGATAGTAATAGCATATTCATTCGCTTATTTAGAGGGTTTTATGCCATTAAAAAAATATTATAAAAAAGTTAAAATCGAGTTTAATATTAAAAAATTTGGAAAATTCATGTTACCAGTTTCAATTTCGTTAATTTTGTTAACATTGATGTACACAATGGACGTTATTTTGGTAAGACATTATCTTCCAGAAGTAGAGGCTGGTTATTACGCAGCAATAGTTTTGTTTGGCCGTATGTTACTTTTCGCAATTATTCCGATTTGCACAGTTTTGTTTCCAAAAGTTACGCAACGGCATGAAGAAAAAAGGCCACACTTAGATTTATTATTGAAAACTTTAGGTTTAATTTTATTAGTTGCTATACCTGCAGTAACAATATTTTTCTTTTTCTCTGAGCAGATTGTTAAAATATTATTAGGCACAACATATCTTATCATTGCACCGTACATAGGCTGGTTTGCTTTAGCCATGCTCTTCTTTTCTTTAGTCTATGCTTTAGCACATTACTTTTTATCATTGCAAAAGACAGGCTTTATTCCAGTATTAGCATTGTTTACTATGGCCGAGATAGTAGCAATAGTATTGTGGCATTCATCAATTCTGCAAATTGTTCAGATTTTGTTAATTTTGTTTAGCATACAGTTCATAATTTTGTTTATTCTAGCTTTGTTTGCAGATAAGACTGAATACTAGTTACGAAAACTTTTTATATATAGTATTTTAGATGGCTAGACAATGAAGTTCATTTTATTATTTGCAATATTAGCCAGTTTACTTGTGACAGCGTTTCTTACGCCATGGACAATAAAATTCATGCGTAAAATCGGGTTAATGGTGCAAGATCAGCATAAACCAGGCAAACCATTAGTGCCAGTATCTGGCGGCTTTGCGGTCTTATCAGGAGTCATTGCTGGTTTAATGGTAGCTATTTTCATGCAAACATTTTTTTATGATGCTAAAAGTGATGTTGTATTAGTATTAGCTGCAACGACAAGCATTTTGATTATAACTTTAGTTGGTTTCATTGACGACCTTTTGATTAAATCTGACAATTCGTCTTCAATTGGTTTAAGACAATGGCAAAAACCTTTGTTAACATTAGCTGCAGCAATTCCTTTAATGGTGATTGGTGCTGGTATAAGCGAAGTTTATTTACCTTTAGTAGGTGTTGTAAATTTAGGTTTAGTTTATTCTTTGGTAATAATTCCTTTAGGAGTGATAGGCGCTTCAAACATGGTAAATCTTCTTGGAGGATTTAATGGTATGGAAGCTGGCTTAGGAATAATTTATATGGGCATGTTAGGTTTGTACGCCATTTTCCATGGAAGACAAGTTGCGGCAATTTTAGCATTAGTAATGTTTGCAGCATTGTTAGTATATTATTTTTACAACAAAGTACCTGCAAAAATTTTGCCGGGTGACTCTTTAACTTATTTGTTGGGCGGTACATTAGCATGTATAGCAATTGTTGGTAACATTGAACGTGCAGCAATTATAATTTCAATACCGTTTATTATAGAATTTTTTCTTAAACTAAGAGGTAAATTTAAGAAACACACAGTGGGAATTCTGTTGCCTAATGGCAAAATTAAGTCTAAGTATAAGAAAATTTATTCGATCCCGCATATTTTTACTCGAACAGGAAAATTTACTGAGAAAGAAATTGTTTATGCAATGTTAGTTATCCAATTAGTTTTTGCAAGTTTGATTTGGTTAATTTAATGTAATTCTTTTGAAGGAAGCGTCAACATATGGGTAGCGTCAAAATAAATCATTCTTTTTTTATACAAAAATTGATCATTTAATCCAAGCACCAATATTGGTTTGTAAACTTGGTATAACAAAATTGGAGGAATTTTTTCTACTTCGTGGATAAGAGTATTAATATTTATGTTATTATTTTCAGATTTTTCATCTAAAATATTTACGAAAGCAAAACTTCTTCGCAGTTGAAAACGTTCATCATACCCTTTAGCTACTACAACATTGTGTGGATAGTATTGAAGACTTTTGTAAACTCTTTGCTTTTTATCTGTAACTAAAAAATATTTTAAGAGTAACAAATCTACTTTATCATCTTGAAAAACATCTAGCATAGAATGAACTGCTGTATCAAATGAGCAAAGCACAGCTAGTGGTTTTTTAATTAAACCTTTTAATCGTCTTTCATACAGAATTTTATCATCTTGTTGAGTTAAACAAGATTCACATGTTTTTAGCCAGGTTTCATAATCAGAAATATTTTGTATTTCCATGTTTTGTTAGATAGTTTTTATATTTATTAATATTTTGGAAACTTTAATAAACTCTATTAGGTTGATTTTGGATATGGATTGGAAAAAATTTTTATCTTATATTGTTGTAATTGTAATCTTTGGTATCATATTTAGGCAATTATACCTGTCCTGGGGCGAGTTAGCACAATATCAATGGGAGATAGACGTTTTATTGCTAATCTTTTCAATTGTATTAATCGTTGTATACTTTGTTTTAATCTCTTTAGGCTGGCACCAGTTAATGCGTTATTTAGGTATTAGAAATTTAAGGCGGATACAGGCGATTAAGATACGTACTGTTTCTGATTTGGGTAGGTTCTTGCCAGGTAAGATTTGGTTAATTTTGGGAAGAGTATATTTGTGTAAGAAGAAAGGAATTTGTGAAGCGAAAACTACATTGAGTACGTTCTTGGAAATTGCAATTAATATTGTTGCAGCCTTGATTGTGTTTTTGATAGCGTTACCTTATATTCCAGGCGTACCATCGTACACTTTTTACGGTTTAGTTTTTATTCCTGTGTTTTTGATAGGTTTACACCCAAAAATATTCAAACCAGTTTTTGAATGGGGTTTAAAATTATTGAACAAGCCTTACGACGATTTAGAAATAACTTATGTACAGATTTTATACTTGTTAATATTATTTACATTATTCTGGTTCTTTGCTGGCATATCATTATTCTTTTTAACATTTTCAATTTATCCCATTAGTATAAATTTATTTTTACCTTTGATAGGAATATTTTGCATATCTTGGGTGTTAGGCTTTTTGTTTTTCATTTCGCCAGGAGGGCTAGGTATTCGGGAAGGTATCTTAGCAATATTATTCGCTTTAGTTTTACCAACACCGATAGCTTTAATTCTTGCTATCTTTACTCGGATATGGATGTTAGGTGGAGAACTGATAACAGCTTTAATATTCTGGAAAGTTAAAATTAAAAGATGATTTTTCGCTACGCGTTATAATTTTTTATTGATTATTTCTTTTAATTTAGTGATAATTGTATTGACTAGGGAGATATAATTTACTTAATAATTTTATTTATTTCTTGGTTAAATCTTTTTGCTCTTTCAATAGAGGTTTTAGCTTTAGTTTTAATAACAATTTCTTTAGTATTGTATGTGAATATTGCTCTTTTTCCTTTCTCCCAAAAATAATCTTCAATTAACTGGTCTGCTTTTTGTTTACCTAATAGTTCGTTTGCTTCTTCCTTTGCTTCAGCAAAGTCTTCAATAATTCTTTTTTGGAGTTTTCCATTAAGATAAAAGAAACTTATGATAACATCAAATGTTATAGCATGAACTGATAAATCAGATTTTATCTTAATACCTTCATTTTCTAAGAGAGCTCTTGCCATATAGAACATACTGTAATAGCTAGCATTCACGACCCATAAGAATCCATCAAAATTAATATATCCAGTTTTTTGTTGCAGATCTTTATCGGTTGAAAGATCGTAAAGTGCATTTGCTGAGTTAAGTGACTTTTTTGCGTTGGTTAGAAAAAAATCTGTAAATTCTATTTTTTGTTTTGTTTTAATACTTCCATCCCTCAAATAATGCTTTACTCTTGATTCTGCTTCTTTGAGTTTTTTGTTATCTATCATTTTCTACCTCTTTTAATTAAATTATAAAAAAGTTCTGCACCGTATAAAATAAAATGCTTGTTCAACACCAGGTTAATAACATTTTTATCATCTCTTGATTTAAGCATTTCAAATACACTTTCAAAAGAAATTATAATTGTATGAAGGTTAAGGGTATAGTTTCTTGAAAGATTGTATAGGGCTTTTTCTGCAGTTTCAATATCTTCAGTTTTCTCAATGATAACAAGTATGTCAATATCTCTTGGTTTCAAATTTTCGACTGCAGATCCAAAGAGTAATAATGTGAAATAGCTATAAGGAAAGTTCTCAATCACATCTTCAATAAATATTGCAAGCGTTTTATTTTTTGGTTTACTGAGAAATTCTTTGCTTCTTAGATGTTCAAAATATGCTAGTTCTTGATGATTTTGCTTATAATTTAATATATATTTGTCATCATCAGGAATAATTAGTTTATTTTTTATTAAAAACTTGCTAGCTCTATATGTAAGCGCTTGATGCATTTTGAGTTCTTTTCCAGCTCCTCTAAGGCTAAATCTTTTTGTGATATGCGAAACAAATAATTGCATGATTTTGAGTTGTGTTTTAGTAAACATTTTAATTATACCTTTTAGTATACATATGAATACCATTTAGTATAATTAATATTTAAGGTTTTTGGTTTTTATTTCCTAGATTTTTATTAAATCTTCAATCATCTTCGTAGCCGTTCAGGTATCCCTCTAAAATTATTCCATTTATGAGGTTATTCTTTAGTTCCTTACTTATGAGGTTATTCTTTAGTTCCTTACTAATCTTCTTAAAGTTTGTTTTGAAAAGAGGATTAATTTTCCGGTTCAACCGTAATTCATACTTTTTCAAATCTAAATCTTTATACTCTAAAAATAAATTAAAATATAATATTATTACAACAATCCTCGTAGTTTTCTAAAGAGTGTAATCTCTTTCAAGTAATAACAAAATAGAAAGATTTATATAGGATTTATTATAGAGGTTTTTATTAAAATAGGGCTCTAAAAATGGTAACAAACAGTGATTTAGAAGAATTGGCACAAAAAGGCGAATTAATGCTTATTGGTAATAATTCTCCAGTATTACAAATTCCTCAGGCTCCTTGGCTTAAACAAGCATATTGGGTAATCTGTCAAAGATTAGGAATGGATGTTGAAAGACTACGTGAAGAATATTTTACTTCTGCTTTCAAAAAATCTTATGGAGATTTCAAATCTGATGTTGATAATTTTGCTGAACGTGTTAAAAGGCTTGAAAAACAATATCTTGACACTGCAGAAAATTTACGTAAGGATGAACAGCGTTGCCGTGATTTAGAGGTTAAAATTTCAGCACCATATGAATTAAACATACAGTTGCTTGGTTGGAAAACTGATAACAAGGAACCAGTTTATGATAACTTAACATCTGAACAAATAATTGAAAAACGTGAGAAATTAAACACTGCTTTACATGAACTTTCTTATTTACCTTCTGAAACTGTTCAAGAAGAATATAACCAAACACCCGAAAAAGCCAGGGAAGCAATTGAACATGTTTTATTCTTGCTTGAAAAAGAAGAAATGGAACGTGAGGATGCGCAAATAGAATTGACTGTCTTGCAAGGGAAGCTTAAAGTTTTCCGTGCACGAAGGCAAGATTTTCGTGAAAACTTACAAAGGCAGAAAAGTGAATTATATCAGCACCAAGTACGTTGTGAGTTAGCTTCTGACGGCGAAGTTCAGGCTGAATTCCTTGAATTAGCGACTGCTTCAAGAAAATTAAATGCAGATGCAGAACATGTTTTTGACAGGTATATGGATGTGGTTCAAGTTGCTGACGATGCAATGGCAGCTTTGCCTGCGCCAACGCAAGATCCTTTAATAGCTCGAGTGAATAATGTTTTAGAAACTAAAGATGAAGTGCGTAGATTAGTTGCACCTAAACAAAAATCAAAATAAAATGTCACTGAAAGAAATCTTAGGAAATAACCCTGGAAACGTAGAAGATTATGTTAAAGCTTTTGGCAGTCCTGGGCATGTTCAACATAATGTTTCAGAAACTATTCTTGCTAATAGGTATGAATTTGTCCCTGCAGAAGGTTTTGCTAACACTTATGCTTTAGGTGTTCATAAGTTAAGAAATGAATGTAAACTAGAAGATTCTCACCCTACTTTTGTTTTGGATGGCAATCGCGTTTTTCGACCTTTAACTTTTAGAGAGA
>JBDRJY010000013.1:0-2261 GCA_043814545.1 archaeon
GATCCCTCTTGACTTTGGATGATATGCTGTAACTATTACTTTCTCACTCATTTTCATTGAGTTGAGTAAGGCAATTATCTTATCATTCTGAGACTTTAGACCAAATGAGATTAGTGTTGTAGATGCTATTAGAAATACTAAGGTTATGATTTTTATTAAATTATTCATTTTTATTAAAAATCTTTATTAAAATTAATTTTAATCGGGTATAACCCTATGCCCTCTATCCCATCCGCAAAAGCATTTGGGATTACTTTTCTTAGTATGTTTAGAGCCCCATTAAGATCTGCACTGATCAATCTACCAGAGTTAGATTTATAAAGCCCCCTTTTAATTCTTCGTCCAGAAAAAACAAACTTTTGCTGGTCTTTTTTGTAAATTGGAATTTCATCTTGATCTAAAAACGATGCCTTTGAAGTGAAAGATTCTTCAGAAACTTTAACTGTGATCCCAACTTCTTCTGCCTTATATTTAATTTGTTTAATCAAAGTCTGAAAGGGAACTGAAACAAAGTTTTGATTTGTTTTTTTACCGAGATCGATTTTGGTTTTCCAGCCATCGTTTTTTCCAATGACGATATTCCCGATGTTATTTTCCAGGCAATAATCTACTATAAATCTTGACGTATGGTGAAGATAATTCTGAACTTTATTATTTCTTTTATGTAATAAATTCAGGATTCTATTGCTTATGCCTAAATCACCAATAAAAGATTGAAATTCTGCTTTAACTTTGTTGAAATATTGATTCATGGATTTTAGCGGCCTACCATTAACAAGTATTGGCTGTAAACCAATCTTGTTTGAAGCTATAGTTGCAAGATTATTCAACCCTAAATCAATTCCAACATATAAATTATCATTTAAGTTTTCATTTTTTGTTACCTCCTTTTTGTAAATAACTTCAACAATATAGCAAGTTGATTGCGGAATAATTCTTATTTGTTTGATTTCTGTTTGTTTAGTTTTAATTGGTTGTAGCTCTGCTTTTTTAGGGAAATGAATAAATTGATTCTTTAGACAGATTTGTTGACCTGTGAAAACAACAATAAATCTGCCTTTTGATTTATGTTTGTAATTTGGAAGCTTAGGTTTTCCCAGGCAACCGCTTGTTTTAAATGTTTTGATTGAAGCAAAAAAAGATTTCCAATTCTTTTCCAATAACATTAAAACTTGCTGTGCTGTTTGGGCAGGGAGATCTTTGTATTCAGTCCAGTTTTCTTTCTTGGCTAATTTGTCCAAATCCTGATATCTTACCCATTCAACATGTTCAGCTTCACCAATTTCTACCAGTTTGCTTGAGCCAATAAATTCCTGTCTAACAACATAATTAGCTTTGTTATATAAATTCTTGCAAGCAAACGATAAAATATCAATTTGTCTGTAATTTTGATTTGTTTTTAAAACAATATGTTTTTCAACTCTCTGCATGGCAAAGATCCTTTATTTTTTTCATCCGTCTTTTTGAATAAAGTTTCATGCTGTAACAATGTAGTAAGGCAACAATTTCTTCAAAAACTTCTTGGGAATCCAATTTTTCAGATCCGATTTCTGAAGTAACAACGATTTCGGTATCAAATTTTCTAAATAAGTGAGAAAATAACTCGAATCCAACACGACTTAAACGATCTTTGTATGAAATAATGACCTTTTCAACCTGATGATTAATGATTTCATCTAACATTTGAAAAAAATCTTTTCTCTTTTCAAAAGAAATGCCTGACGCAATGTCTTGATAAATACAATCCAATCGCCAGCCATTTTGAAAGCAAAAGCTTTTTAATAGAGAGATTTGGTTTTGTAAATCTGTCTTTTGTTTTTGTGTTGAAACTCTTGCATAAATAACTGTTTTTCTATTAATCCCCTTATTAAGTAATTTATAAACTGAATCTTCGTTATAGTTATATTGACCGTTTGGTTGCTTTGTAACAGTTACCCATTCCCTTTTTATATATGCAGTAAGTGTTGGGCGACTAATTTGCAGTAAACTTAAAACTTTATTGGCTTTCATTTTTTGTCTCCTTGGCCTTTTAATATAGAATAAACATCTTTTATTAAAAAGTCAAGGTATTTTTTAATATTTTAAATATTCTCATCATTTATATTCATTTTCATTTATATACCACTATAGCACACTTTTAATGATTTGTCAAGCACTATTTTCATTTTTCATAAAATTAATCATTTCCTCAGCATTCTCTTTTTTGAGTCCGTCTCCATCCCCACAATGGTGATACAAAGTTCCATAGTGAACATCAAATA
>JBDRJY010000014.1:0-134220 GCA_043814545.1 archaeon
GCTGGATTCTTTGATTTGTTAACAGGTAATGTAATTAATTCTGAAAATGATAAACCATCAAATCTTTTTGAATTAATTACAGGCTTTATTGTTAAAAAAGTCAATACACCAAATAATGTAAAAAATGTTGGTGTTTTTAGACAAATTAGGAATTTGTTATCCGACACTACTACAAGATCTTTATCAAGTTTATCTTGTGACACTACACTTTATTTTTCTGTAGGAGATAGTGGCACTTATCAAGGTCATACAATCGTTTTAGTAAATGTAGGAAGTACTAGTAGCGTTTTTGATGTGGGTGGAACTTCTGCAATAATTAATACTGGCAGTTCAGACACAATTAATGGCATAGAAATAACTGTTGATGCTGTTTATGATCGAACAAATTTAGATGAATCTGCTGCAGATTTTAGAATTACTTGTGATGCTTCTTGTTGCGATTGTTTTGATAATTATGGAAACTATGACTGGAATCAAAGTGCTGAATGTATGAGTGTAAGCCAAGCTGTGAGAACTTCTTGTGAAGGTTATGTAACTGCAGAAGGTTGCGGTTTAACTGTTGAGATACCTACAGAACCAGAAATTTCTTGTTGTGAATGTATGGATAATAGCACTTATGATTGGAATATGAACGCTAATTGCTCCGCTTTAAGTCAAGATTATATTGATTCTTGTGAAATGTATTATAGCTCTCAAGGTTGCGGTTTTGTTGCCGATAGTATTTGTGTTGATAACTGTGCTTCTAAATATATTCCTCTTGGAATAGGTTTGTCTTTTTCTAATTTATTTGATAGATGGATTCAAGACGATGATATTCCGAGTTTGTTTGATGGTGAAATTTATTTTCAAGGAGATTATTATGATATGTCTGAAGAACTTCAATTAGAAGATCAAACAAATCCATTAATTGCTACTAGTTTGACAAGTGGAGAAGATGATTATGGATCAAATATTTATTTAGAAGTTACTACTAAAGATAAAATAAGATTTGCTTACCAATTTGATGAAAATATTAATTTATCCCAAATAACAACTCAAGAACCATTAACAATTGAATTTTTAGGTTTACCTTTGGAAATAATTGATATTATTAGTGATTCAGAATTTACAATAAATTCAGGAGAAAGTTATTATATGTTAGTTGGAGAAAGCGTTATTGTTGAGAATAAAACCGTTACATTAGTTAACGTAGGTTGTGGTTCGGCTTCTATTGATGTTGATGGAACAACTGAAATTATTGGAACTGGGGCAACAGATTATATAGAGAATTTAGAAATTACAGTTAATGGTGTTATTGTTCCAGTGAATCTTTCTGAACCTGCAGCTGCACAATTGTTAATTGGCGAATCATTAGAAATGACTTATTCCGATGGTGATGCATATCTTGGTGAAGATGAAAATGATCCTAATTGGGTTTGGGATATTTCTAATTTAAATCAAGAAGGAACAGATCAAATTTTAAGAATTGAAAATGATTTCATTTATGATGGTTATGAAGATGAACCGCATGCTTTAGGCGATTGCATAACTTTACCGAATTCATATTTAGATATTTGTTTTAATAGTTTAACAGTCACAAATTCAGATTATGTCCCTTATATTTTTGAATATGATTCTTCAGTTGACTTTAGTGATGTTTTCCCAAGTTTAACTTCCGTTCCAGCTATTCATGTACAATCGCAAGATTTAGTTAATGGTTTAAAATTAAGAATGTTAGATTTGGTTAATTATACAACAAACCAAAATGTTGAAGAGTTTTGGTTATATAGACAAACTGGAACTTCTGCTTCAGTTGAAGGTTCAACACCTGCTTCAGGAATGTACGTTGATGTATTCTTTAAGGACAGTTCCAATAACATGAAATGGATGGGAGCAATTGATACTTCATTACAAAATAACTTTTCTCAAGTAAATTATGGTAATACTGTGGATGAAAATATTCAATTTAAATTATCTAATTCAGATTCAGAAACAGTTGAATTTATATTAAACATTGTTGGTGACACAACTGATGAACTAGATGAAGGTGTTGATGATATGGTTATAATTTGGACATTAGATTCAAGCAATGGTGAATTTAACAGCTTAGGAACATCTCAAGCAACTGCTGAAGAAAACGAATTTACATGGGGTACTTCTTCATTAGGTTTAGGAACAAAAGACGAAGATCATCGTTCAAATTACGGAATAATAATTAAAGATCCAGCCTCAAATTCTTTAAATGATAAAGTAGAACTTGAAATACCCATTGACCAAGTTAAAGCTGAAGTTATTATTTGGGGCCAAGAATAATTTCTTTATAAACCAACATAATGCATAAACCTTTTAAACATACTTTAAACTATAAATAATCCACAAAAGAGGTTCTTTTAAGAAAAATTGGTGATAATCATGATCTTTGAATAAAATCAAAGAAAGGAGGACACCAAAAATGAGTAATTTAGAAATACAAAAACCAAGTTTTATGAAAGACTTAAAAAATTCTAACATTGGAAATACAGTAACACGGTTTAAAATCACTGTTGCTGCAAGTATGGGCGTATAAATTTTAAAGAACAATGAAATTTGACAACCTCTTTCCGCCTACAATAGATGGCACTGTTTATTTGGAAATTACGCACAACTGTAATTTTCGCTGTAAACATTGTTATGTTAAAGCTCCGCAAAAGAAACAAATGACTTTGGAACAAGTCAAATACATTGCTAAAATTCTAAAGAAATACGGTTTCAAGAAAGTTTTATTGACTGGCGGCGAACCTTTATTGCACAAGGACATAAAAGAAATAACTGAACTTCTAAAAAAAGATTTCAAAGTGGTTTTAATCACTAACGGAACTTTAATCAAAGAAGTTAATTTAGACTACAACCAATTTGACGGAATATACATTTCTTATGATGGCCCAAGCGATAAAGAGTATAAGGCATTGAGGGGGAAGGGGGGATTTTTTATTGTTCAAGATAATATTAAACATTTAGTGAAACAAGGAAGCAAAGTTGCAATAGGAATTATTCTTACTAAATATAATATTGATAAAATTGACGATTTAGTAGAACAAGCAAGAGAACTTAATGTTGATAAAATTAATCTTACTGTTACTCAACCATTTGGAAGAACACTAAAAAATAAGGATTTAATTTTAACACCAGAAGAATACTTTAAAATTATTCCAAAATTATCAAAAATTAAAGACATTCATTTTGAAAGTATGCTATGTTATCCTAAAGAATTAAGGAACGACAGCAAAACAGTAAAAAAACTTTCATTATTTGACAAATACATGAGTGGTTGCGCAGCTGGGAAGAAATTTATTTACATTAATCCCGACGGTAATGTTACTCCTTGTGGTTACATAACAGCTGATAATGAACTTATGAAAGAAACAGGTAACATTTTCAAGATGGATCTAAAAGACATATACAAAACAAAATTATTTCAATTCTTTATGAACAGAAGCTGGGAATCAGTAAAAGGCAAATGTAAATGTTGTGATTATTCAGTTATTTGTAAAGGCGGTTGTCCATTCAGAAGTCATTATCTTAAAGGAAATCCTCAGTTACCAGATCCCTGGTGCATGAACGAACCAGAAAAAAATAAATATATAGAATCAAAAGTAGATATTAAAAACTTTGAAAAAGTGGAGGCGATTTGCTAATGGAAAATAAAATCGTAATTGTAGCTTGCGAACAAGATGTTTGCAGTAAAAATATTGGAAAAAAACTTGAAGAATCATTTGAAGAATTTAAAATTGAAGGTTGCCCTTACAAAACTTTCAAAAAAGACGACGCAATATTAGTTTGGCATAAGAACGAATTAGTTGAGGATGTGAAGGATTTAGATGAATATTTCAAACCTGAACTTTATGTTTTCGTTTTCAGACATTTAGGGAAAGGTTTACCAAGATTAACAGTTCACCCTTGCGGAAATTTTGTCTTACCTAAACCAGACAGCAAAGTTCCATATCGTGGAGAACCACACAGAATTGCTTACAGTCATCCAGCTTACATGAAAATGGCTTTGAAGTTTATGGATAAAGTTAACAAAGAAAGAGAGTTAGGTTATAACGTAAGTTATGAAGTAACTCATCATACTCCAACTGAACTAAAAGCTCCGTTAATGTTTTTAGAAATTGGCGATACAGAAGAACATCATAACGACGAAAAAGCTATACAAGCAATAGCAGACACAGTATTACACATAATTGAAACACAACCAGAAGCTTGTGACAATTGTATAGCAATAGGTGGAGATCATTATACTGGAAGGTTTACAAGACGAGCATTAACAGAAAGCTACGCATTTGCCCATTTCATACCATCTTACGCAATGCCTGACGTCACACCAGAAGTTGTAGAACTTGCGATAGATCGCGTTGTAGGCGGTGTAAAGTACGCTGTGTTTGACCGGAAAGGAAAGTCCACAGAAGAAGATCGTAATAAAATATTCAAAGTGTTTGAAGAAAAAGATATTGAATTAATTAAACTGTCAAAATAATGAGTTTATCCTTTATATTTGAAAAGAATTTGAAAGCACAAATAGTAAGTGTTTTAATTAACGGTAATAATAGAACAGCACGACAGTTATTTTATGACATTAAAAAGAAGGGTTTGTCTATTACTTTAAGAGGGGTATACAAAGCATTAAACGAACTTCTTAAACAGAAAGTTGTTATAAAATATAGCACTGATTATGAAATTAATCCAAAATGGGTTTCTGGCTTAGGAAATGATGCCAATAAAGCATTAAAGAAATTATTAGAAAAAAATCTAATCAGTGTTGAAGAAATGCAACATCCATGCAATTGTGGAAAAGGTCATACTGAAGGTTTTTGTTCTTTATGTTACGAACTTATTTGTTCACATTGTGGTAAAAAAGAATTTCAACATAATCAATGTGGAATAAAATGTTTAAATTGTACTTGTGGTCATTCACAAGGGGTTTGTGTTATTTGTGGTGAAAAAGTTTGTCTTGCTTGTGGAAAAGAAATTTGGTCACATGAACATCAATTTTGTAAACCTCAAAATGCGGAAATGAATATTGCCATACTTGAAGTTGACCATGATTGTTGGTATTCGAATCTAAGTGAAAAATATTCTGAAGAAATTATGTTGAATAATTTTAGTGACAGGGAAGATAAAAAAGTTGAAACACATAGCGGAATATTGAAAATTAAAACTCAAAATCAAAGAAAAGTTGTTGAGAAAATTCTTAAACAGGGTTCCATAAAGATAGCTAAACTGATCCATAAGAAAGATGACATTTATTATCTTAGAACTCGTGCCAAAATTAACAAGTCTGTTGATTTACTTACAAAAGTTAATAAATCTGTATTATTAAATCCTGTTCTTGCTGAAGATAGCAAAGAGCAAAATCTTATTATTTCTTCGTCGGCAAAGGAAATGAAAGCTTTAAGCAAAGGTCTTGAAGAGTTTGGTGGAAAAGTTAAACTTATTTGTCAGGAAAAGTTTAACATTAATGATATTGGCAAGATTAAAAACAAGAAAATCAACAAGTTTTTAGCCCTTGTGCCTAAGACTGAGTTATTGGATGCTATTCAAAGTGTTAGGTTGATGGGAGAGGTTTAAAATTTAGTTTCTTGAATTTTATTTTGCAATTCAATTATCATTTTAGCATATTTTTTAAAAATTGTAAGTAAAGCATGTGTGTCATCATATTGTGGTTTAAAATTATTTGGATGGGCATATTCATTTCGCGTTAATCTAAGAAAATGGGCTAGAGAATCAATGGCCAATTTGTAATGTGCATAATGCAAATCTTTATTTTTTTCACAAATTTTATTTATTTCTTGAATTATTTTATTCATTTGCGAATTTTTACTTTTTAAATATTTTTTTAAATTAGGATTTTGGGTTTTTTGTTCTAAACATCTAGCTAATTCTAAAATTAGATTTTCAGAAGCAACACCTAAAGTAATAGTAGTTGAGAGAAATAAATTATAATTAAAAGAATGTATTGATTCAGTTATATAATTTAAAGTTATTGTATCTAATGGTGGTAGATTTTTGAGATATAACTCTGGATCATGTAAATCAAATGTTTGATCTTCAAGCCATTTTTCACCTTTGCTGGTTATGAAAAAAAATTGTTCATTTCGTTCTCGTGCAACAATTCCTAAAAGGACTATTTCATTAAAAACTTCTAAAAAGATTCTTTTATTGATTTTAAGATTCGCAGGTTCATATTCGTTCGCAAAACTTTCAATGTAATGATATTGTAAATTTGCTTGGACTTGTCTTTCAGGAATTGAGTCATTCATTTGCTTTTTTAGAAACATATATATTTTTTCTTTTGCTTCAACCCGAGTCAACTGTTTCATGTCTCAAAGAAAAACTAATGGGCTATATATCTGTTTCGCTTTTTAATTCCTAACTTGCAAAGCATTAATCTGCTCTTGCATTTGCACCATCATTTTCTGCATATTGGTAATAAGATTTTCTTGTTGCATTCCATCTCCCTCTTTCATTTCTTTTTGAATATGTTTATGATCTAAAGACCGTTGACATTTTGAACAAAAATCATCAGCATAAGCATTTTTCGTATTACAAAAAACACAAACTTTAGTTTCAGGCAAATATTTCTTCAAATCTTTCTTAGCAGTTTTTATCAAACCACGTTTGGTTAACTCAATTTCCAAAGCATCGTCATGACTACTACAATCATAAATCTTAAGTTGTTTAGTAGAAGTCCAACCTGCGCGATGTTGAATTTGAATATCAGAATCTCCTCGCAACCTAGAAAATCTTACACCGATGCGTTTTAAAGAATAGCCAGTAAGATTTTTCTTAATTCCTAAATCTTTACAAGCTGTTTGCAACTTAACAGCAATAGTTTTAGGAGTTAACTGACAAAATTTTTTCTTATTATTTTCATTAATAAACAAAGGCGCTTCAGGATTATTTCGCAAAGGATGTTTACGCAACCATTTAAGTAAATAATGATAAGAGTCAATACATTGTAAAAATTTGCTACCTTCTTTTCCTTTTTTAACCCATAGTTTAGCATAGTTTTCATGTTGTTCAATATCTTTAATTCTAACTCCTAAAATTTCTGCTGGTCTACCTAATGATTCAACTGCTAAAGAGATATAGAATTGGATTTTTAAATCTTTTTCATAATATTGTAAAATTCTTTGATAATTTTCCCACTCCAATCTACCATCTTCACGTAATTCTACCGTACTTTTATCTTGACTTGGGCTTAGATGTTTAACAGCATATGGTGTCAGAGTTAAGTCAACTCGACCACGAGAATCTTTTTCAGGAGCAACAAGTTTCCAAGTTCTTTTTATTTCTTTGACAAAACTTTCTTTAGAATTATGACTTCGGTATTTCTTATGCATGAAACTCATAACCTTGTTCATATCTTCTTGATCAGCTTCTTTTAGATCTTTATCCAAAACATACGCTACTAAGATAAGAGAATAAAACAATCTTGTCCTACGAATATAGCTTATGTTTTTGGCCTCACAATCGTCAAACAATTTCTCAAAATATTTCAAATTGGACTTGTATTTGATATAGTATTTGCTATTGCTCTTTATGAGCCCATTTGTGCGTTTATGTGGAGGTATAAGATATTCTGCTAGGCAAGATTTAATGTGCTCATATCGAGCTTTATTTTCGTAGATATCGTCCTTTACCACTTCTATATACTCCCGCAATTCAAACTTATTAATTGGAGTACTTCAAATCTCACAAAATTACGTAATTTCCCAAGAACATAATCTCAAAGTAATACCCTTTTAGAGGGTACTTTTACTCTGAGTCGAATGCTCCGGCCGGGATTTGAACCCGGGTCTTTGCCTCGAAAGGGCAAAATGATTGACCGAACTACACCACCGGAGCTTAAGTTTTTTGAATTCGATTTGGTTTATAAACTTTTCCCCCGTCAAAAACAAAGGCAAAAACTAAACAATAATCTTTATATAAAGAAAAATCAATTGTTAAAGTAATAAAAGAGGTGTTTTTGTGAGGGATAATACTATTATTGAGTTAAAAGAAGTTTGGAAAACTTATCATATGGGCGAAGTTCCTGTTCATGCGTTAAGAGGAATGAACCTTAAAATTAAAAATGGCGAGTTTGTTGCAGTTTTAGGGCCGTCAGGTTCAGGTAAATCAACTGCAATGTCAATGATAGGTTGTTTAGACCTGCCTAGCAAAGGTTGTGTTTATCTAGAACATCAAGACATTTCTAAACTAACTGAATCTAATTTAGCGCAAATTAGAGGAAAGAAAATAGGTTTCATTTTTCAAAGGTTTAACCTTTTATCAACGTTAACAGCAAGGGAAAATGTTGAATTGCCAATGATTTTTCAAGGTATTCCTAAAGATAAAAGAGAACTTATTGCGAAAGAATTATTAACAGATGTTGGCTTAGACAAACGTATGGATCATAGGCCTACTCAGTTAAGTGGTGGTGAAATGCAGCGTGTTGCAATTGCGAGAGCTTTGGCAAACAATCCTGAAGTTGTTTTAGCTGACGAACCAACCGGCAATTTAGATTCGAAAACAGGTCAAGAAATTATGAAAGTTTTAACAGAATTACACAGAAAATACAAACGTACTATAATCATGGTCACACACGATAAAAACGTGGCAAAGTTTGCGGACAGACAAGTCTTTTTACAAGACGGCCGTGTCGTACATAAAAGAGGTGCAAAATAAATGAAAAAATTAATTTTGATTGGTTTACTTGTAATACTTTGTGCAAGCATGGTTGCAGCGAACCAAATTGTTTATACAAGAGCAGACGAATTACGGATTGATTTGGTAAGTTACAATCCGTCGCCAGTACAACCAGGGGAAAAATCTAAACTAATGTTTGAATTAGTTAACCTTGATGAAGAAGCGTTAACAGATTTAACAATAACATTGATTGAAGATTTTCCGTTCTTTTTAGAAACAGGGGCAGATGCTGTGTTTGACTTTGATACTCTTGGTCCTGGTGAAAAAGAAAGTTTTTCGTTTCCTATCGTTGCAAACAGTAACATTGACGACGGTTTTTATACATTAAGGTTACAGTTTTATTCATCTAAAACTAACCAAATCACAAGTGAACCGTTCACAATTTATGTTCAAAAAGCTAATCGTGTTATTAGTCCGACTTCTGTTCAGGTTACATCTGTTGTAGAAGACGACGCAGGAAATTTTTACCCTGGCGAAGCTTCACAGGTTGTTGTCCATGTTCAAAACTTTGCAGCTTATCACATGAAAGATGTTTCAGTTAAATTAAACTTGACTGACTCGGCGATACCGTTCGCACCATACGGCTCAACGTCTGAGAAAAACATTCAAAGTGTTGGCATTGGCGAAGGCTACGATGTAGTGTTTGATATAATAGCGTTACCTGACGCAGAGTCAGGCATTTACAAAGTGCCTTTAACATTAGTTTATTATGATGATCAAGGCACTAAGTATACTAAAGATAATTTGATAGGTTTAGTTATTGCAGCTATACCAGAATTACATTTTGAAATTAAAGATAACGAAATTTATTCAAAGCATGGTATGGGCGAAATTACTGTTGATATTATTAACATAGGGTTAACTAATCTTAAGTTTGTCACTGTGCAACTTAACGAACCTCTATTAGAATCAAGAGGAATTTTTGGTTATACAATTAAGGAATGGCCAGAGTTTAAACTGCTTTCAGAAGATAAAATTTATTTGGGAGATATTGAACCTGACGATGGTGAAAGCGTAGATTTCAAACTTAACTTAAAATCTAAGGACGACTTTATAACTTTACCTCTGACATTGACTTACCTTGACGCAAACAACAACGAGTATACTGAAAATGTTGAACTTGAAGTTGAGATCTATAGTATGAAAGAGCTAGGCTTGGACAACGGTTCGTCATGGTTCACTATATTTATCTTAATTGTGTTAGCAGTTTACGCGTTTGGGTTTTGGCGATGGAGAAAAAAACATCCTAGGAAAGGTTTGTTGCAATATACAAAATTTTTATTTTCCTTTTTAGCAAGAAAAAATGATTAAGGATTACCTAGCATTTGCAATAAAGAGTATATTAAACCGGAAGCTACGTTCTTGGCTTACTGTAATAGGTATTTTTATTGGTATAGCAACAGTAGTAGCATTAATTTCGATTGGGCAAGGTATGGAATCTGCAATTAACGAAGAATTTGAAAAGTTAGGAACTAACAAAATTATTGTTTCGCCAACAGGCAGTTTTGTGGTAGGCATTGAATCTGCACGACCCCTCACTACAAAAGATGTAGAAGTTATTGAAGATGTTAAAGGTGTCGACGTAGTCGCAGGCATGATAGCCAGGACAGCCCAAGTTGAGTTTAAGAACGAAGTTAAGTACACTACTGTTTCAGGCATGCCAACTGATGAAGGTTATGAAGTTATGGAAGATATTCAATCTTTTACTATTGGTTCAGGTAGGGAAATTGAGGAAGGTGACACTTATGATGCAATGGTGGGTTATATTTTTGCAGAAGAATTGTTTGACAACGAACTTTCTGTTCGAGACAAATTTTATATTGAAGGTCAAAAGTTTCAAGTTATTGGTATCATGGACAAGATTGGGAACCCTGAGGATGATAAACAAGTTATAATCCCTCTTGAGATTGCCCGTGAATTGTTTAACGAACCTGACAATGTTATGGCTATCATGATTAAGGTTAAAGAAGGTGAAGAACCTAGCGAAGTCGCTGAACGAATTGAAGAAGAGTTAAGAGATTCTCGGGACGAGGAAGAAGGCGAGGAAAGTTTTGCAGTACAAACCTTTGAAGATATTTTGAAACAAGTAGGCGTAGTGTTAAACATTATTAGCGCAGTTTTGATTGCAATCGCAGCAATTTCGTTATTGGTAGGTGGCATTGGCATTATGAATACAATGTACACTTCTGTATTAGAACGTACTAAAGAGATTGGCATAATGAAATCTTTAGGCGCAAAAAACTCTGATGTTTTACTTATATTCATGTTAGAGTCGGGAATTTATGGTTTAGTCGGTGGTACGATAGGTATCCTTACTGGTGTTTTGCTTAGTGTTGCAGTATCTCAAATAGCAGTTGCTGCCTTAGGAGTAGAATATTTCAGGGCAGATGTTAGCATTTGGTTGGTTTTGGGTGCATTAAGTTTTTCTTTTGTAGTAGGTTGTGCTTCAGGTGTGTTACCTGCGCGACAAGCTTCAAAGTTAAAACCTGTTGACGCTTTACGTTATGAGTAAACCTTTTAAACCATGAGTTTATTCAATTTTTATATTGCCGAGGTCGCATAATCTGGTATTGCACCAGCCTGGAAAGCTGGACCCTCCGGGGTGTCTGGGTTCAAATCCCAGCCTCGGCGTATTCTTCTAATAATTAAAAAAATAGAAAAAGATATAAATCTTATATTAAAAGTCTTGTATATGGAAGAAGTGTTAATTGCTAATAGTAAAGAATTTGAAAATAAAATAGAAGAAATAAAGAAAGACGGGGCTAAATCAATTCAAGTCGTTTCAGATTTTGATAAAACTTTGACAAAAGCTTTTATTGATGGTAAAAAAATCATGAGTTCTTATGCAATCTTAAGGGAAAATAAATATTTAGGCGAGGAATATTCTGCCAAGGCTTTCGCATTATTTGATGAATATCATCCTTATGAACTTTCAACAGAATTAACATTTGAAGAAAAAAAACAGAAAATGGACGAATGGTGGAGCAAACATTTAGAACTCATGATAAAAAGCGGAATTAATAAAGAAATATTTAAGGAGATTGCGGATAAAGATCATGTAAAGGTAAGGGAAGGTCTAAATAAATTCATAGAAATACTAAATAAAAATAACATTCCTTTTTTAATATTTTCAGCAGGATTGGGGGATGTTATCAAAGAAGTGTTAAGAGTAAAAGGTTTTTTAAAACAAAATGTAAACATTATTGCTAATTTTTTTAAGTTTAATGGGCAAGGTAATGTTATTGGTTATGATCAAGATATAGTTCATGTTTTTAATAAGAATACCATCGAACATGATGAAGATATTCCCGAAAGAAAAAATGTAATTTTATTAGGTGATAATATTGACGATTTAGGTATGGTTGAAGGAATAAGTTATGACACTATAATAAAAATTGGTTTTTTAAATGAAAAAATTGAAGAAAGGAAAAAAGAATATTTAAAACATTTTGATATAATTATTGTTAATGATGGAAGTTTTAATAAAATCAATGAAATTTTTGAAAAAATAATCTGATTAAGGTTTTTATTTAATTTATTATTTACTTCAGCGTTTTTTAATTCTTTCACAAAATTTATAAGGGAAAGCAAATTCTTTTAATATTAATAATGTCTAATTTTAAGAAATTATTCCCAACCGCTGTTTTATCATTAATTCTTGCAGGTACTGCTATTGGCTTGAAAACTGAACAAAAAGAACCTGAAAAAGAAAAAATTGAAAACACTGCTAAGCCTGATAAAAACATTTTAATTCTGGGATGGGATGGTGTACAGAGAGACGAGTTCTTCGATTGTTATAACAAAGAAGAAAAAGATTGTCCTGACGGCTTGCCGAATATTTTAAAATTGTCTGAAGATAACATATTTGAAATGACTATTACTAACGGCCAAAGTTGTACTAAACCTGGCTGGTCACAAATTTTTACTGGGTACGAAGTTGAAGATTTAGGTATTTACGATAATTTAAGGTTTGAACCTATGTCTGAAGGCTACACAGTTTTTGAACGGCTTGAAGACCATTTTGGCGACAACATTACAACAATTTTCATTGGCGGTAAAGATGGTAACATTGGTGGTAAATGTAAACTTTCAAATTCAGGTGAAATTATCACTGGCGAACCCTGGTGCCGAACTAAATCTAACATTGACCATTACGAAATTCATATAGGAGTAGTAAGTGAAGTTTCAGAAAGAACATTTGAAATCTTAGAGGAGATTAAAGATGAAAGATTTTTCATGTTTGTACAGTATAAAGAACCAGATTTCCCTGGCATACATTTTTTCACAGCTGATTCAAATGAATATAGGCGAGAGTTAAGAGCTGTTGATACAGAATTAGGCAGAATCATGGATTGGCTAAAAGAAAATAATTTAGATGATGATACAATTGTTTACGTTATAACTGACCACGGCGCTGGTAGCGGTTTAGCACACAGGAACGCGCCGTATGGGATTTTTGCAACTACTGATGAGAGGGTTATGAGGGAAGCAGACAGGATGGATTTTGCACCTACTTGGCTAGAATTTTACGGTTTAGATCCAGACACATATTTACCAGAGATTGACGGCACTTCGTTATATCAGTTGCATGATTTACAATGTATACCTGAAGGCAGTGCTTATTTAGATTATAAGGGTGCGCCAGAATGTTGTCCAGGTTTAGAATCTATTTCTTTAGAAAAGGATTATATCCATGGTAGACCTGCTTGCGTTACACCAGTGGGTGATGTTACGGACAATTCGGGGTATTGCACAGATTGTGGTAATGGTTCTTGCGATAAACCTGAAAACAAATGTAATTGTCCAGAAGATTGTAAATAATTCTATTATTAAATTAATAAAAAAAAGAAAATTTAAGCAAACCTGCTTGCGATATCTTCGTTATTTTTTGGCGCAGCTTCACCTTGTTGCTTTTGCATTTGTTCTTGAATTTTCTTAGCTTCAGCTTCAAGATCCACACCTAGTTCTTTAAGTGCATGAATATGAGCTTGCATAAGTTGTTCAACGACTTGCAACAGCTTGATAAACTCTTCACGTTCTTTAGCTAGTACAGCTAGTGAACCTTTGTGAATACCAATTTGTTCATCTTTATTTGGTTGTTCTACCATTTTATCTTCTTCAAGAAAGAATATACTATATATAAAGTTTACTTATTCAGAATTTCAAATAATTCAGTAAGGTTAAGTTCAAAACCTACGATGGGTGTTTTAATATCGAAATTATTTAATACTTGGGGATGAATTTCTCCTATGTAAGCAACATCTTTGCCTTGTACACTTACTCTGCCTACTCTGCCTTTAATAAAAGAATCATGTTTAACATCCCTGACATTATATTTTACATCTAACATTCTTAACAAATAATCTAAGATTTGTTTAGCTTCAGTAAAGTTAGCAGTTTGATGAGTTATGGCTACGCCTAAGCGCGTAAATTCTTTTACACCAGTTTCAGACTTTGCATCTTCTGTGAACATTACGCCTGCTTCGAAAATTTTCTGTGGTAACTCATGATGTCTATTCTCTGATAGAATTTTTATTAACTGTGGTAGCATCCATGTTCGTAACACATTATATTCTTCGTTAACTGCTGAATCTAATTCTATTAACGGTAAG
Organism: archaeon; assembly: GCA_043814545.1. GTDB lineage: Archaea > Nanobdellota > Nanobdellia > SCGC-AAA011-G17 > GW2011-AR17 > JBDRJY01. Next base: position 14,316 of record JBDRJY010000014.1, read on the forward strand.
TTAACTAACATTTTTTCACACTGAGTTTCCTTATTAGTTAAATGATAAGAAGAAGTTTCTAAAAGGCCTAAGCCAGTAAGGATTTCTGAAATTTTTCTTTTGAACGTTTCCATTTCAGATTCAGAACCGATTGTTGCAACGTCAGGTATTTCTTCTTTAAAATTTTCATAACCGTACGCAATTGCAACATCTTCGACTAAATCGATAGGATGTAAAATGTCTGCACGGTAAGAAGGTATTTGTGCAGTTCCTTTAGAATAATCGTAACCCATTTTAGCAAACAATTTTTCCAAATCTTTTTCTTTAAGTTCTAAACCTAACAATTTATTAACATATTGAATATCAATTTTCATTTTAGCCGGGTTTAGGTTAGGTGAAGATATTATTTTATTTGAATATTTCACTTTAACTTCGTATAACTTTCCACCCATGTCAGAAAACATTGTAGATAAAATATTAATGATCATGTTAAGAGTGTGAAAATCAAAACCTGAAGCTTCAATAAAAATATCTTTAGTATTTTCAGAAACTTTACCAGTTTCGTGCGAATTAATTATTGGCGGCATTGAAAGAATCTTATCATAATTATCAACAAATAAAGCATATTTTTTCAAACCTTTCATTAAATGTGCATAAGTTTTTCCTGCAGGATGTCGAGATAAAATCTCTGCGCCGTCCATTTCTTTTAACGCTTCTAATGGTTTGAAAAGAATTTCTGAAGGTTTTTTTGCTAAATATTTAATTGGAAAACTAATTTTTTCCATAGGATAAATTCCGATAGCAGCTTTCTTACGGTTCCTACAAAAAGTAACATGTAACTTTTCTTGAATTTGGATAACTTCGCGAATATTTTCGTCTGTAAATTTTAAATCCTTAACAACAGCACAAAGAGTGTAAGGTCTTACATTAGAAACATTTTTGTCAACATAAACTTCATATTGCGATTTAGCAACAGAATATTTTCTTAGACCTGTCTTAACACCGATAAAAGAAGATAGCGCTCGCGCAAAACCCTGTTCAGATAACATGTCTGGTCTATTCGGAAAAATTTCGACGTCAATATCTTCACTGTTAACATCTTCAAGGTCAGTACCTAACATACTAATACGATCTTTCAAGGTTTTATCATCTAACTGTTTTCCTAAAAGTTTCATTACAGTTTTTTTATTCAACTTTACTGTAGGCATTTATTTTCTCCATATTTTTATATCTCTTAATTGCTTAACATCGTTACGATATAAGTCACGTAAATCTTTAATTTTATAAAAATCAACTATAAGTCGGTCAAAACCAGGACCCCATGCTAATACAGGTACAGGTTCTCCTAAAAGAGGTTCAACAACTTCGGGCCGAAACATTCCAGCACCGCCTAATTCTACCCACTGTTTCTTTTGCGGATGATAAACATCTATTTCAACACTCATCTCTGTATATGGAAAATAAGCTGGCCGAAACCTAGCGTCAGGGAAACCTAATTTACCGAAAAACTTTTTCAAATAACCTAATAGATGTCGAAAATTAGCGTTAGGGTCAACAACAATACCTTCGGTTTGGTTAAACTCAAACAAATGTTTCCAGTCAACAGCTTCGTTCCGAAAACATTTTCCTACAGCGAAATATTTTGCAGGCCAGTCAGATTTTTTCAATTTTGCTAAAGTTTTTGAAGATAAAACAGTAGTATGTGTACGTAAGACATTACGCTTAGATTCGTTCGGACTCCAATCATACTGCCATCCTTGACTGTTAACTTTATCACCTTTTTCGTGTATAAGTTTAATATTTTTAACTAGGTTAGCATTAGGTAATTTTCCTTGTTTAGGTTTTTTAATAAAAAATGTATCTTGCATTTCTCGTGCAGGATGGTCTTGTGGTACGAACAAAGCGTCAAAGTTCCAGAATGAAGTGTTTAATATTGGGCCTTCCATTTCTTTAAATCCTAACTCAATCCAAACTTTACGTGCATAATCCATTGCTTGGTTAACGAAATGCCTTTTGCCCCCATAGATTTGTGGAACATTAATTTTAACATCATAAGCACGAAACTCTTGGCCTTTCCATGAAGAGTTTTCAAGCATTTTCGGTGTAAGAGTACCGATAAACTTGTCAGAAAGTTTTTGTTTAGACAGTTCTTTACCAATATCAGTTAATTTAATTGTGCGATTTTTTATTAATTCAGTTTTAATAATATTCCTTCGCGAAGATAAATTTTTGTAAGCAAGTTTTTCTTCAGGTTTTAATTCTTCTAAATTAATTGGAAGTTTTTTCAAGAACTGTTCTTCTAACGAATCTTTATTTAATAATTTTTCACCATTAGCAGTTATTGATACAATAAGATTATTGTCTTCTTTAGTAATATCAATTGCAGCTTTACGTTTAAGGATACCAATGCAAGCATTCACTTCTTGCTTATCAAGTTTAATTGAAGAAACTTTTGTTTTGCCTTTAATAGATTTAAGAAAAATTTTTTCGGGCAAACCTTCTTTAACATACTGTGAACCAAGTTTATCCAATTTAATTTCTTCACTTACTTCAAGTTTAATTTTAAGAACTTCTTTATTTTCTAACCATTGCAAAGCACGCATAACTTCAACTTCTTTTAACCCACTTTTTTTAACAAGTTCAGAAAGTGTTACACCATCTTTAAGATACGGAACAACTTTACGTTCCAACGAATGCAAGCCTGCAATAAGCTGTTTCATAGTTATAAATTATAGTTAAATGAAGTTTTTAAAGGTTTTGTCTTAAGAGTAGAAAAATAAATAATTATTTGGGAATATAACGGAAAGTAACTTGATATTTGTCAAGGTCTTCATTTCCAAACGTAGTAACTTCAAATACGGCTGCTTGTAAAAATCCCCAAACTCCATCAGTATTGTAAAAAGACAGTTCATAACCATAATTTTGTCTACTACACGCAGGCATTTTCCGCCTAAGATGACATTCAATGGTTATATTTTGTCCATGAAAATCTTGAGCACCCTTATTATTAACATCCAAACCAATTTTTTCCATAACTTCAACTAAATCTTTTCTTTTTCCGATAAAAAGTGCTTGATGCATTTTAATACTCTTCCTCTTCACGATATTTATTATTCTTACGAAAAAATAAACTAGGTTTATTAAAAAACTTCCGTTCTTCGGATTGTATCATTTTTAAAAAAAGAAAAAATTTAGGCCAAAGCCTTTTGAGTTTTCCATGAAGTGTTAAACATACTTTCTAAAGCTTGCGCAAAGAACGGTGTATTAACCCATACGCCCGTATCATATGTTTCATGTACTTCTTTGTCGTCTGAAACCATAAACAATACTTGTCGGCCGTCAATAATAACAAACCGTGCACTTTGTTGATCAACATTTTTGATTTCAGCATACTTCTTTAACTCAGCAGAGACTAGACCTTTCTCAACTGGAGCAGAAATTTTAATCTGAACGCCTCTTTCGTTAGCACGCTTAAGTGTGCTTTTCAAAGCTTCCATCTTACGAAGGAAACCTGTTTCGGTTGTTACAAGAACAACTGAATGTTCAGCGTTATTGATCAAGGTTTTTAGATGATCATAGATATTTTTTCGCCCTTTCAATAAACCTGAAAGGTCAGTAGCTTCAATTTTATCGATACCTTGCTTGTATAGCAATTCGATATCTTGGTAAATGTTAGTACCTTTAACTTTGTCAAGAGTCTTAAGATCTTCTTCAGCTTTCACTTCAACTTTTCTTTTAACTCTGATTAGAATTTCGTCAGGTTTAACAGCTATATATTTGATAGGTTTACCTAACTTCATTACAATAAATCCTTTCTTTTCAAGACTTTCTAATACGTCATACGACCGAGACCTTGGTACATTACTAATGTCAGCCAATTCACCGGCAGAGGCAATACCACGTGACAGTAAAGCTGTCCATACTTTAGCCTCATAGATATTTAATTCGAAGATTGTTCTTATCTGTTTTAAAAATTCTTCTCCTACGATCATTTTTTTATACTCTCCTCTACCTCTCTTTTCTTGGGTTTGAAGATTAAATAGGTGATATATAAAGCTTCCGGTTATGTTACTACTGCCCAGTGTAACAGATAACTTATCTATTATTCATATTTTTGGTGGACTCTCTTGAAACAAGAGCTAGAACTAGAGAACCAAGAACCATACCACCTAATGCTAAGAATAAACTTTTAATACCGCTGAACCCACTATTAAATAAAATTAGCTTTTTAATTATGCTTTCTCCAAGTACAAATGGGTTAAACATTGCAATACTACGGAAAGGCATAGATAAAGTTTCTATAGGTAAAATAACACTTGAGAAGAATAATAGTACGATTCCTAAAGATATTGCTGCTATTGTTACTGTCTGTTTAGTGTTAAACACTGATCCTAATGTCATTCCAATAAAAATGAAAAATGATGCTAACATTACTAATACAATAGCTGAAAGAGCATATGATTTGATAGGTACTTCGTTAAAGAAAAAGTATACTACTCCGAATATAATTGTTAATTGGAATAATATTACTAATAAGTTACTGGTAAAGTTACCAGCCATGAAAAGTTTATCATTAGTTGGGCTGATAAAATTTCTAAAATGTGACCTACAGGTTTTTTCAGAGATGATTGTCGAACTTGAGATAAGTAAGCTTACGAACATAATTACTAAAACTAATAATGATGGTAAAATGTATAACAAATAATTGTTATTTGGGCTGATTGGTTCAATTGTGTTTTGGACAGGACTAACAATATTATCTATGTTAGTTATTTTAATGTTTGAAATATCATTTGCAATTGATGATAAAGCAACGTTTATTGACGCTAAACCTGTTGCGTCTGATATCATTGTAGATTCAACATTTTCAAGTGTTATTTGAGCATTTTGAATTTGTGCTTCAACAACAGTTAGACCAGATAAAAGGTTTTCAAGTTTACGGAACGCTGTACTTGATGAGTTTGTAACAGATTTAAGATTATCAACTTCTTCAGAGATTGCGTCAAAATCAAAATTAGAATCACTAAGAGCGATTAAATCAAACTGTTCTCTGATTGCGCTATTATCTTCTTTTAATTGATCTAAACTAGTTTTTTGTGTTGCAACTTTTTGATTGATGTTATCAACAGTTGTTAAGATGTCAAGAACTATGTTTCCGCTTATTTCTTCAGATTCACTTAAAACTTTTTTTGCAATATCATTTGAAACTTGGTTAGCAAAATTTATTCTAGAATTATCAACAATGATTCGTACTTCGTTATTATTACTATTATCGAGAAGCATGTTGGCTGGCAAAACTGTACAAACTTGTGCATTGCCAAACTTTACAGCATTAATACATTCTTCCTCACTTGCTAACCTTAAAACATCATATTGTTCGTCATTAAGATTTGTTACGATATTTTCGCTAAGTTCAGAGTAAGCATCTGAATATACTCCAACTGTTAAGCCAGAGATAGCTGAAGTGTTAAAAGCAAAACCTACTAAAAACATAATAAACAACGGTCCGAATAAAAATATTAAGGCTGATGCTTTGGATCTAATAAGTAATTTAAGGTCTTTCTGAATAATATAATAAAGTTTAACCATTGGGTTATAGAAATGTTTGTGATGCAACTTTTCTTGGCTTCGATACATTAGTGCTTCGTCACGTTCAATGTTTTGCTGTGCTTCACGTCTTAAGGCAAAACCCATTTTTTCTTCAGGAACTTCGTTAGCATTATTAGCTCTAAACGGCCCGTTAAATTCTACTTTTCTAACTTTAGCATGATTTTCATCGAACGGGTTTTCCGCTCTTGCCGGTTCTTTATTAAACAGTCCCATTTTTAGATTCTCGTGATAGCCTCAAACACTTCTTCGATTGACGGCCTGTTAATTTCAACACTCTTAATACGCTCTTTTTTATTTCTATAAAAATCTAAGATACTTAAAAGAATTTTTTGCGGTTCAGGCGTGTAAAGGTGTAACGCATCATTTTTTACAAAACTTGTTTTAATGTTAAATTCTTTCAGTTTCTTAAGCAAAATTTCATAGTTACCATTTTCGCTTTTTAATTTGATAACGCCATTTTTTGTATATTTATCTTTTAATTCATCAGGGTTGCCTATTTCAACGATTTTACCTTTGTGTAAAATTGCTAACTGGGTAGATATTTGTTCAATCTCTCCCATCAAGTGTGATGTGATTATGACTTTTGTACCTTCATCAGAGATTTTCTGGATTAAAGCCATGATTTTTTTACGTAATACTGGATCTAAGTTACCGGTTGGCTCGTCTAAGATTAAGATTTTAGGATTATGTATCAATGAACATGCAATGTCTAAACGCCTGTACATTCCTGTTGATAATGAAGTAGTTATCATATGTCGTGCTTCAGCCAGTTCAAAAAAGTTTAATAGTTCGTTGATACGTTTTTGGATTGCAAAATTACTCATATTATGCATTTGACCAAAATAAATTAGGTTTTCTTCAACTGTAAGCTTAGGATAAATTGAACCTTCCTGCGTTGCAAATCCGAATAGATCTTGTACCATAGATTTATTCTTAACTATATCCAAAGAATTATAATATATATTGCCTGTTGTTGGCTTCCAAAACCCGACTAAAATATTTAACAAAGTCGTTTTTCCAGAGCCACTTAGGCCAAGAATTGAAGTTATACCTTTATGAGGGATTCCAAGGGTAAGATTTTTGATAACGTTGTGTTTACCGAACCTTTTTGTTAAACCTTCTATACGTATAAAAGAATCATCACCCATTTTTAAATTAAAACACGCTGAACTGCTTAATAAAGTTTTTGCTTATTTAGAGGCAAAATGTTATATACTTGGTTATCTTTTGAAAGGCTAATGAAACATAATCTTAAGATAATTACAATCTTATTAGTCTTGTTTTTCTTGGCACAGTTTATTGGTTTGATAGTAACTTCAGCTTATATGATTAGCCCTGAGTTACCTTTGAACATTGAACGGCCTGAGATGGATGAAGGCACAACTTCAATTTCCTTGTTTATGTTAATAGTTGTTGTCACTTTGTTAGCAATTTTATTGATTAACATGAAATTTTTCAGGTTTTGGCGGTTATGGTTTTTAGCTAGTGTTTTTTTAACTTTGACAATAAGTTTTTTCGCTTTCATTAAGAACGAAACAGTTGCAATTGTTATGGCTTTAGTATTAGCTTTATGGAAAGTGTATAGGTCTAATATTATAATTCATAATTTGACTGAAGTTTTCATTTATGGTGCGTTAGCAGTAATTTTTGCACCATTATTAAACATATTTTTCGTTGCAATTTTATTGGTAGCAATTTCTGTTTATGATTATATTGCTGTTAGAAAAACTAAACATATGATTAAGTTGGCTAAAGCGCAAAGTCAAGCAAAAGTTTTTGCAGGAATTTTGGTGCCTTATGGTAAAAAATCTGCGATTTTGGGAGGGGGTGACATTGCATTTCCGTTATTATTTGCTGCAGTGATAATGCAAGATTTTGGTTTGAGCTTATTTAATCCTATTACTTACATTGTACCTGTTTGTGTTTCAATTGCGTTAGCGATTTTGTTTTTGAAAGGAGAACCAAAGAAGTTTTACCCGGCAATGCCTTATTTAACTGTAGGATGTTTTGTCGGTTATGGTTTAGTTTTATTATTTAGCGCAATCTTGTAAATTTTTTTAGCAATTTTTTCTATAAGAACTTCATCTTTACAATTTTTGAAAGTTAAGTCACCATACTTTTGCACCATGATTTCAACATTTTCTTCTTTTATGATTAAAGCAACAGGAGTTTCAACAATGATTTCAAAATTAGATTTAATTTTTTTAAAATCTAGTTTAGTGTTATGTTTAAGTTGAGCTTTGATTGCCCCTTTAGTTTTACACGGTTTAATTTCAAATTCCATTAAGAGGAATGAAAGTTTTAATCTATTTAAAATTATCAGAAACCTTTATATAACAACAAACCATATTTTGTAATATGAAAAAGGGTGTGATTTGGATATTCTTTTTAGTTATATTTTCACAATTAGTACTTGCTCTGGACACTAAAACAAAATCTTTAGGTGGTTTTCTTGGTTCTTTGTTTACTGACATAGGTTCTTTGTTTATTGATTTGTTAAATTTACTTTTTGGTACAAGCGAATATAGTATATTATTTTTGAAATTGATGTTGGTTATAATAATTGCAACAGCGTTGTATCGGCCTGCGTTAAACATTTTTCAGCATCAGAAGGTTTCACTTTTGATAACAATTCTTATAGGTTTTATTGGAGTAAGGTTCATGCCTGAGTCTACTATTACATTTTTAGGCAGATATATTATGATTGCCGTTATTGCAGCGTTACCTTGGTTTCTTGGTAGATTCTTTTTACCGTCGGGCTGGCCGCAAACAATTTTTATAATTGCATCTTATGGAGTTATGGCATATTTTCTTTTGAACTTTAGTAGTTATTCAGGTTACTTGCCTGAATTGGGAAAAGTAGGTGGTGGCGCAGAAATATTTACTGATTTGGTTTACATGTTTGAACATTATGCTTTATTTATTATAATTTTGTTTGTGATTATTGCTGTAATTGCATTATTTATTCGGTTTAGGGATCCTACAAGTCGTCGAAGTTGGTGGCGTCGAAGGGGAAGTGGTGATGCTGATGGTAACGGTCCGGATGGTGCAGGCTCTGATGGTGCTACTCCAGATGGTAGACCAAGTCGAAGTAGAAGTCGAAGCATTTTAAGTTACTTGTTTGTTTTAGCATTGGCAGCATTAGGCGCATTCTTTGTTTTTTCAGGTAATTATTATTGGGCTGGTGCAGTCGCATTAGCTTTAGTTGCATATTTCCTTTTAACTTCCGGGAGACCATATGCGCAAAGGTCAAGGGCGGGTGCAAGAAGACATTGGTGGAAATGGGTTTTAGGAATTTTGATACTTTTAGGAGCATATTTTACTGTAGTTCAAGGCCAATATTGGTTAACAGTTGTTTTGCTTACAGTCTTACTTTTGATTTACTGGTTAGGAAAACCTAAACCAGGAGTACGCGCTGTAGTTCCTTATAGTTGGGGTCAAAGAATTTGGGCTTTGATTTTTGGTTTTGGTATAGCTTTTGCTTTAACATATTTTGGGATAATTTATTTTGGATATTTATATGGAATTTTGGCAGGTGCAGGTTGGGTGTTAATTTTATTTATTTATTATGTTATTAGGGGAAGAACAGGTTTCAGAACAATTACAGCTACGAGAGCACATCTCCGTACACGTTGGCTATGGTGGATTTTAACACCTTTAACATTAGCAGGTTCTGTTCTTTTAACAATATACATTGGATGGTGGGCTGGCGCAATTGGTTTAGGACTTTTAATTTTAATTTGGTTATCTACTTCACCTAAAGCAAGTACAGCAAGAGGACATGTTGGTACAGCTGGCACACATTTACGCTCACGTTGGCTTTGGTACCTTGCCGGTATTATAACTTTAGTCGCATCTTTTGCAGTAACTTATTACATTGGATGGTGGGCAGGTGCAATTGGTTTAGGACTTTTAATTTTAATTTGGTTATTTTCTTCATCTAGAACAAGTGCTGGCGCAGTTAGAGGTCATTTCCATGCACGTTGGCTATGGTGGATAGTAGGATTTGTAACATTAATTACAGCATTTTCATTGACTTATTTTGTACATTGGACATTTGGTGTTGCCGGTTTAGCTCTTTTGATAGTAATTTGGTTCATGATATCTTCAAGAGAGGGTGTACGCAGTGCTAGAACTCACAGCCAAGGACATTTATTATTCATTATTTTTGCAATAATTATGATTATTTTAACAGTTATAAATTTCATGGTTCCTGATCCGATACCTTGGATCGACGAAATATTAATGGTAGGGTTAGACATTTATTTGATAATCAAAGGTATAGACTAAACAATTGATAACAATTATATAGTAATTCTCTCTTACTTTTTATTTAATGAGCCTTCAGATATTATTAAAAAAAATTCAAGTGCACCACGATAAAGCGGATTTAGATTTGATTCGTAAAGCTTCTCGCTGGTCGGAAAAATATCATAAAGGTCAAAAGCGTGCATCTGGTGTAAGTTATTATCGGCACCCTTTAGCAGTTGCAAAAATTCTAGCAGATTTAAGGTTAGGCCCAATCACTATCGCTAGTGCTTTGTTGCATGATTTAGTTGAAGACACTGATGTTACTTTGAAAGATATTCGTAAAGAGTTTGGTGATGAGATAGGTAATATTATTGAAGGTTTGACAAAGATAGATAAATTAAGTGTTAAAGATCGTACTGAATATCATGCTGAAAGTATTCGTAAAGTAATGCTGGCTTCTGTTCAAGACATAAGAGTAATTTTCATTAAACTTGCTGATAAGTTACATAATATGCGTACTGTAGATGTTTTCCGTCCAGAAAAACGTAAACGTATTGCTAAAGAAGTTTTAGAAATTTATGCGCCTATTGCTTACAAGTTAGGTATAGCAACAATAAAATGGGAGCTTGAAGATTTAGCGTTTAGGCAGATTGAGCCAGAGATTTATGAAGAACTTGCATTTAAAATTAAAAAAACTTCTAAGCAACGTGAAAAAGATTTACAACATATATCCGAAATTGTTAAAGAACTTTTAGAACAAAATGGTATTCAAGTAAAAGTTTGTGGAAGACCAAAACACATTTACAGTATTTACAAAAAAATGTTACGTAAAAATTGTCGATTTTCAGAGATATATGATTTAACTGCATTACGTATCATAACAAAATCTGTTAAAGACTGTTATACTATTGTGGGTTTGTTACATAATAAATGGCGACCAGTACCAAAAGAGTTTGACGATTACATTGCAATGCCTAAACCTAACATGTACCAGTCTTTGCACACTGTTGTTATCATTCCAGACGGTATTCCTGTCGAGATTCAAATTAGGACAACTGAAATGGATCGTGTTGCTGAGGAAGGTATAGCTGCTCACTGGCGGTACAAAGGTGTTCATGGCGATGAAGATTTTGACACAAAGTTAAGTTGGATGCGACAAATTTTGGACTGGCAACGCGAATCTAAAGACGCTAAAGAATTTATGGAAATGTTGCATATGGATTTTTTTGAAGACGAAATATTTTCTTTTACTCCTCAGGGGGATGTAGTTTCTTTACCTAAAGGCGCATGTGTTATTGATTTTGCTTATTCAATACATACTAATGTTGGCGATACTGCAATGGGGGGCAAAGTTAACGGAAAGTTTGTCCCTTTACGTACTGTTTTAAAAAATGGAGATATGGTAGAAGTTGTTACAGCTAAAAACCAAAAACCTTCCCGAGAATGGTTAAAGTTTGCAAAATCTTCAAAAGCTAAAACTAAAATTCGACAATCTGTTGAACATTACGGAAAAATACCTGCAAGGGCTTTACAGAAAGTTAAAGAAGAAAAAAAAGAATTAGCAAAATGGATTATTAAAGTTGAAGGCATACGTGATCCGAACATAAACATTTCTAAATGTTGTTTACCTTTACCTGGCGACAAGATTGTTGGTTATGCTACAGCATCTGACAAAGTAGCTATACACAAATTTGATTGTAAAAATATTAATAAAGTTAGTCGCGGTTCACGAAAAAAACCAGTAAAAGTAATTTGGATAGACCGGATAGGGTCGGAAGTTAAATTAAAGGTTGACGCTGTTAATAGGGTAGGTTTGTTTGCAGAAATTCTTAATACTTTGGTTGCTAAGAAAACCAAAATTAAATCTGCTAATGCAAAACTTATTACTGGTAATATTGTAGAATGTTCTATCAACATAGAAATTGAAAGCCTGGGCCATTTACAAGATTTAATTAGAAGGATAAATAAAATTAAAGATGTTAAGAAAGTTTTTATTGGAAATTTAATAGAAAAATAAAAAAAAATTAAGCTGATAATTCAGCATCAATAATTTCTTGGAACGCACTCAACGGTTGTGCACCTACCAACGATATTCCGTTAATGAAAAATGCTGGCGTGCCAGAAACACCGTTACTTTGACCAATACCCATTTGTGCTGAAACTGTATCAGCCATAGTATCTTCGTCAAGACAAGTGTTAAACGCTTCAGTGTCTAATCTCAATGCTTCAGCAGAAGATTTCAAACTGTCGACATCCAATGCACCTTGGTCAGCAAACAATACATCATGGTATTCCCAGAACATTCCTTGCTCGTTTGCACAAAGTGAAGCTTCAGCAGCTTTCTGCGCATTAGCGTGGAAACTTAACGGGAATTGCATGAAGACTACTCCAACTTCGTCATAAGCTTCAAGGACTTCCTCAATTGTTGTTGCACCTCTTGCACAGTATGGACATTCAAAGTCTGAAAATTCTATAATCAGAACTTCGCCGTCAGGGTTACCTCTTACAGTTAAACCAGTTGTATCAATTTCAACACGTTCAACTTCAGTAGGTTCAGTCTCGTCAGGGATATTAATGCCATTTGTCGTGTCTAAGACTGTCGGCATAAGCATTTTTCCATCTTTTGTAACATAAGATGTAAACTCTTTGCCACTAACAGTAATTTTTAGTTTGTACATTCCGTATTCTTCGCTTACATCATTCAATTCTGCTTCAGCTAATCCACCTAACAAATTAATGTTAATATAATCCATTGTATCTTCTATAATTTGATCCTGGCTACCACTTGGTAAGGAAAAGGATCCGCCTAACACTACTGAGAAGACCAATAAAACTAATAATACACCTGTAGCAATTTGCCATGGTAAAGCGTTTTTTGCAGAACGTAAAAATTTAACTTTATTTTTATGTTCTTTTAGAACTTCGTTTTTATGTTCACTCATATATTTCGCCTCCAATATAAACAAGTGATTTGAATTTTTTGTAATATATAAAGTTTTATGTAATAAATACTATCCTCGGTTGCAGGCAAAAAATATATAAACTCTAACCAAAACTTTAAACTGGTTAAAAAATGGCTGAAATCAAGGATAAACGTTGGAGCAAAGAGTTAGAACAAGAAATTTATGAAAAATGGAAAAAAGATAAAACTTATGAATTTAATGAAAATACAAAAAAACCAATTTATTCTATTGATACTCCGCCACCTTATGTAAACAGTCCAGTACATATTGGGCAAGCAACAACTTACGCTTTAATGGACATGTTTGCTCGTTTTAAAAGAATGACTGGTTTTGAAGTTTTGTTTCCTTTAGGTTTGGATAGGAACGGTTTGCCTATTGAAATGGCAGCTGAAAAAAAGTTTAAAATTAAATTAACCGAAACTCCTCGTAAAGAGTTTATTAAATATTGTTACAAAGTTCTTGAAGAATCTAGTGCAGCTTCAACTGAATCATTTTTGCGTTTAGGTTTAAGTTTTAATTCTTGGAAGTTAGGCGATAAAGCTGGTGATGTTTACCATACTGATTCAGAGTCTTACAGAACTTTAACGCAAGAAACTTTTATTGACATGTGGAAAAAAGGTTTAATTTATGAAGATGAAAGAGTTAATAACTGGTGCCCAGGTTGCCAGACGACTGTTGCTGATTCTGAGATAGAGTATAAAGATATTGAAACTTATTTTAATGATATTAAGTTTAAAGTTAAAGAATCAGGCGAAGAGATTATTATAGGTACAACAAGACCTGAACTAGTTTGCACTTGTGGCATAGTCATATTTAACCCTGAAGATGAAAGGTACAAAGAGCTTGAAGGTAAAACTGCAATCTCTCCGATCTTTGGGAAAGAAATTCCAATCAAAGCACATCCTATGGCAGACATTGATAAAGGTACAGGCTTGGCAATGATGTGTTCGGCCGGTGACTTGACTGACATTAGATTTTTTCGTGAACAAAAGTTAGAACCAGTTATTGCAATTAACCAAGACGGTACAATGAACAAGCATGCTGGTTTTTTGAAAGGTTTGAAAGTTAGGGAAGCTAGAAAAAAGATGATTGAAACTCTTCTAGAAAAAGACCTTCTTGTAAACAAGAAAAAAACTATACATCGTACACCTATTTGCGAGCGTAGTAAAGATGAAATTGAATTTATTTCAATGTCGGAATTTTATGTTAAGCAAACTCATTACAAGTCTAAGATGAAACAAATGGCTAAAAAGTTAAACTTTTATTCTCCACAATCAAGACAAATCCTTTTAGACTGGATTGAATCAGTTTCAATTGACTGGCCTATTTCCCGTCGAAGATACTACGCAACCGAGATACCGTTATGGTACTGTGAATGTGGCGAAGTTATTTTACCTCCTAAAGGAAAATATTACCAGCCTTGGAAAGAAGACCCGCCGATAAAAAAATGTCCTAAATGTGGTGGCACTAAATTTAAAGGAGAAGAAAGAGTTTTTGACACTTGGTTTGACTCTTCAATCACACCGTTATACATTTTAAAATATTCTCGCGATAAAAAGTTTTTTGAAAAAGCTAAACCTTGCACATTACGTCCGCAGGGTAAAGAGATTATTCGAACATGGTTATATTATACATTGTTAAAATGTCATATGTTAACTGACGAATCTATTTTCTCTGACGTTTGGATAAATTATCATATTGTCGACGAGAAAGGTCATAAAATGAGCAAATCTGTTGGCAACATTATTAATCCTAAAGAAATCTTAGACAAGTTAGGCGCAGAACCGTTTAGGTTATGGGCAGTTGTCGAAGGTAACTTAGAAAAAACAGATTTTAGATGTTCATTTGAACGTATAGAAGGTGCAGGAAAAACTTTGGTAAAATTATGGAACGTTGCACGTTTCATTTCCCGTTTCCCGACGCCAAAAGGCGAACATAAATTAACGGATTTAGATAAATGGATAATTAACGAGATGAACGAGTTAACTGAATTTGCTAAACAACATTACGAGATTTACGATTTTCATAACCCTTCAACTAAAATAAAAAATTTCATTTGGGAAGCATTTTCTTCACATTATTTAGAGTTAGTTAAGACAAGGGCTTACAATCCAGAAGGTAAATATTCTGATGAAGAACAAAACGGCGCATTGTACACTTTAAATTATTGTTTAGAGACAATCTTAAAACTTTGGGCACCAGTATTACCTATGATGACTTACAAGTTGTACCAGGATTTACGAGGAGAAGATATACACGCTTGCGAATTCCCAACTTGCCATAAAAAGTTCGACAACTTACCTTTTACTACTGAAAACGTTTTCGAATTGAATTCATATGTTTGGAAATCTAAGAAAGATAACAGCTTGGCACTTAACGCTGAGGTTAAAACTTTAACAATTCCTGAAAATTTAAAATCAGTTAAGAAAGATGTGCAGTTAACGCATAAGGTGCAAGAAATTGGTACAGGTAAAAAATTAAAATTAGAGTTTTTATAGGAAGTTTTTTAAATCTCTTTTTCTATATATAACATAATGAAAAGGGGCCAGG
Organism: archaeon; assembly: GCA_043814545.1. Classification (GTDB taxonomy): domain Archaea; phylum Nanobdellota; class Nanobdellia; order SCGC-AAA011-G17; family GW2011-AR17; genus JBDRJY01. Next base: position 29,669 of record JBDRJY010000014.1, read on the forward strand.
CTACTTTATTAATTCTATTCGGTTTAATTGTAGTTGTTCTGTTGGTTAGTACATATTATTTATTTTATCAAGTTGATGTTGTTGAAGAAGTTACTCAAACCATTGTTGAAACTGAACAACAGGAAGAAATTTTTTTAGAATTGGAAAATTGTATTGAATTAGTTGTAGTGGATTCTTTGATTCAGATTGGCGAAAATGGTGGCCTTTATAACGAAATGAATTATTTAGCTAATGAAGGTATTAATAACGTTCCTGACGAAACGGAATTAAATGAAGAATTTTTAGAATTTTTTGAAACTTATGTTCCATACTGTTTATACTACGTGGATTACCAAGATTATGAAATTGAAAGTGGCGATGTTAAATCCGATGTTACCCTAACTGACAATAGTGTTAAGTTAGAGATAACTTATCCTTTACAATTAACAGGAGAAAACTCGTTTAGTATTGCTGAACCGTTTTACTACGAATATGATATTCCGTTAAAAACTTACCTTGATGTTGCTAACGAAATTGTGAATGAATATTTGGTTAATAATAGAATGTGTCTAAGCTGTATTTCAACTATTGGCACAGAAAACGATTTAAACATTAATATGTTGTTCGAGGAAGAAGGACAACTTATCATAATTGAAGATGAAAATGTCGACTTTAGCGAGGGGGTGTACTATTTTGCGTTTATGGTTTAGCTTTTTGCTTTTATTATTAATCGTCCCAGGGGTTTTTGCTGCTGAGTGTGACTTGGAAGAGTACGAGTATCAAGGCGAACTGGTTATGCGTTGCAATGTTAATGAAAATATTGAAATCTTAGGCAACGGGATATACCTTTCACCTGACGATACAGAAGTAAGAACAACTGGTAGTTACCCTTTCACGTTTCGTTTGTCTGAATCTATTCAAACTGAAGAAGGTTTTGAAATAGATGTAACAACTGTTGAAACAGAATGGGTTAAAGGAAATATTGGCGAAGACGGTATTTTTCAGGGTATATCTTTAGCCGACACTTTTATTTCTGATTATAACCTTCCAGAAAATTTTGAGTTTAGTTATTATGTTGTTGATGACATATTTGAAATTGAACACTTTGATACGTTTGAAGGTTATGAGTACGAAGGCCATACGTTAAACATTGCTGAAGATGGGGTTATAAAAATTCAAAATGTTGGCGGCGAATGGTTAATTTCTGGCTACAATTTTATGATTGACGACGTTCTTGTTAAAAGTTATAACTCTGCAACTTATGATGGGGTTAACGACAAATTTCTTTTTGATTTAGGCGGAGATTTTGAATATGCAGGAATAGATTTTTCGTCAGGGCAAGAATTTCAATTATTATCTTATGAAATTGATGGTGTAAGCAGGGAAGATTTTCTTTATAATTTTTACCAGGGAGAACTTTTTACGAACGAAAACGATTATTTAATGTTATTAAATGAAGAAATCTCTCAAACAGAAATTGTACCTTTCATTTTAAACGGTGAAGGTTTAACTTTTGATGTTACATCAGACTCTCTTTTGTTTAACTTTGATGACCGAAACGATTATTTTAAGGGTGCTTTATCACAAGGTTCATTATTTTTTGAAGATTTAGGGACAGCACATGTTTACGGTAACGCAGAAATCCAAAACGGTCCGTACAAAACTTATTTTTATGAGGAAGGACGAACAGAAATGGAACTTCTGCAACGACCAGGTTATAATGTTTACAAAACCGGTTACGACATTGTCCCATTAAGTTTAGGTTATGTTAACGAAGATGGTTATGTTGAAGAAATTTTATACAAAGAATCTACTGCAAGTAGAGGGGTAGACAGTTTAACTGTTTCAACAGCTGAATTTTATGTTGGTGAAGATTACGTAACAGACGTTTCTGTAGAAACACTTTTAACGGAACCAGAAATTTCGACAGCGTTCTTAACTGATGAATCTTTTGAACCGTTGGAAGGTGAAGAACCAGAAGTAAGTTGTTTAGGTTTAAGTTTTGACGAATGCCTTTACAATCCGAAAGGCCACGGTTGTTTTTGGTCCGGCGGTTGTACAGAATGTAATGTAATAATGTGCGAGATGTATAGTTCTCAGGAAGAATGTGTGAGAGACCCTTGTGGTTTTAACGATATCAGTTCAAAATGTTCGTTTGAAGGTGCGTGTATGTCGGTAGATAGGATAGAAGATACTGTTGCAGCATCAGAGATTTTAGCTGTGGCAAATATATACAAGGAAGCTAGTGTCCATTACAGTCAAGGTAATTGGTTAATGGAAGAGCCAGAAGTGAACGGTTTAGATTGTTCAGGCTTTGCGCAAAAACCTTGGCACGAGTTGGGTGTAGCAATGCCGGCACGTGCGTCAACACAAGCAATGGTAACTCGGGATGATGGTACGACTGAAGTTAAAATGGAAAATTATTTTAACCATATTGAATGTAAAGATTTAAAACCTGCTGACATGCTAATTTACCGTCCTAAACCAGGTGTTGAAAGGGATGGTCATGTAGTTTTGGTCAAAGAAAGTTATGGTAACAGTGGCGCAGTGATTATACATTCTAAAGGTGGAACAGGTGTTACTGAAGATTTTTTGATAGACGTTGAAAATGTTTATTCTCCTTTAGGGTTAGAGTTAAAGGATTGTTGGCGGCATAAGAGCGTTGTTTATGAATAAAATGAAAAAAGTTTATAATATTTTATTAAAAGAGTATGGCCCTCAAGGCTGGTGGCCTATAATTGACAATAAGACACTGCTATGTGAATATGGGACTGGCGCACCAAAAAACGAATTGGAAGTATTAGAAATATGTATTGGTGCTATCTTAGCACAAGGAACACAATGGAAACCTAATGTTGTTACGTCTCTCCGTCAATTAAAGCTTGGCAGGGAACTTACAAAAGAAGAACAGGAGGTTATAAAAGAATTAGAGAAAGTATCTAAAAAAATATCCAAAAAGAGACAAAAAACAATTCAAAATAATATATTGACCCAGAATACTAATTGGAACAATGTTGAAAAAGCATTAAAAAATTTAAGACCAATTACTGTTAACAGATTAGATAAAATATCTGAGAATGATTTAGATAAATTAATCAAACCTTCAGGATATTACAATCAAAAAGCTAAAAAAATTAAATTTTTTATAAAATTTTTAAAAGAAAAAAATAAAATTAACAGGAAAAATCTTCTCGGTATTTGGGGCTTAGGCCCAGAGACTGTTGACTCAATTTTACTTTACGCTTATAATCAACCCTATTTCGTTATTGACGCTTACACAAAAAGAATCTTTTCTCGTTTAGGTTACGAATATAAAACTTATGACGAATGGCAACAGTTTTTTCATGAAAACGTTAACAAAAAAATATACAAAGAGTATCACGCATTATTAGTTGAACATGCAAAAAGATTTTGTACAACTAAACCAAAATGTAAAAAATGTTCGTTAAAAGAATTATGTCAATTCCGCTAATTTACTTTTCTCTAATTTTTTTCAAAATAAAATATATTATTAGCAGTTGGATTAAAATTAATATTAAAATAATTAATAACAAATAATTGTATTCTTTTTGTTCAATAATTTCAAAAATATTTTCTGTTGACGCTTTTCCCCCGTCGTAAATTAATAAAATGTATAAGATATAATGTCCTACATCAATATCTTCAGGCAATGTAATTATTTTTATAAAATCTAAATTATTTCCTATAATCTTAGATTCTTTTTCTGTTAAAATAACATTATCATTTAAATCTATAATTGAATAATTTAATGTTACGTTATTTGTTCCAGGTTCACCAAAGTTAGTTAATGATATGTTGATAAATAATATTTCGCTTAGACTAATTTTATTTTTAATTAGATTTGATTTTATATCAAATAGTGGTCCTTTAACAATACAGCTTTTATTTTCAATTGGCTTGTGTTTAGTTGTTTCACATTTATTTCTATCATGACAAATTCTTATCTCTTGATCATTATCACAATTTGCCCAATGTGTACAAGTCCAATTCTCTTGACATAGTAAGACGCGATTTAATATTCCGCTTCCGCGACCTGTAATTTCTTCTTCGATAGCTTCCCCAATTTCTTCTGTTGGCGCCGCTACAACTGTTAAAGAAACTTCACCAGTTGCCATGGCACTTATTTGATTATAAACAAAAAAACTGTTCATCGTTGTAATAATTAAGAAAACTATTATAAGAATCAATAAATTTTTATTTTTTAAATTATCCATTTTTAAAATTTATTTGTAATTTCCCTTCATATTCTCCATATGCTGCACTTTCAGGCACTGAAATTGAAACTTCGACAATTTTATTTTCATTTGGCATCATAACAAAATTATTTTCGGGTAATACAACCCAATGTTTTAATTTGCCTTTAGCCTTTAAATTAACATAAGAAATTTGATTAGAATTAGTAATGTTAACCATTCTAGTTCCAATACCTGCAGGTGTAATTGCCCCAAAATAAAGTGCATCATTATCAACATTAAATCCCGTATAATTTGCAACTGTTAAATACATGCCAATCTCATGATTTGGCGTATCTAAGGTAAGAAAAAAAACTAAAGACGCAATTAAAATAACTAATATCAATTTAGCTTTCATTTTTACGCCTCTTAAGCATTCTGTATACAAAAATTGCAATGATTATAATTAAAACTCCAATTATTACTAAATTCCAGGAGAAAATATTTCTTTTAACTTGAATTGGAATGTTTGTTTCCATTGATTTATCTGCAAAATATAAAGTTGTGTGTAAAATATAATCACCTACATTAACATTAGTCGTATCCCAATAAGCGTTAAGATTTTTTTCTAATAAGGGCTTAAGTTCAATAGATTCAGTTTTTATTATCCCAATTTCTTGATTATTATCTAAGATTTGCAGTTCAGCATAAACATCTGTAATTTTTTCATTCCATAAACTTTTTAACGAAATTTCAATTTTATTAATTGTATTTACTTGAAAGGCTGTAGGAACAATCTTGAGGATTTCAATAAGCAAATCTCCAATTTGGAAACTTTTTTCTGTTTCAATACTTTCTTCATCAAAATAAACTTTAGCTTTTACGATATATTCACCGGCGCTTAGATCTGTAGGTGTCCATTTTGTCGAAATTTCACCTGATTCTTTTGTATTAATTTTTATACTGTTTGTAGTTAATATCGCAACTTCAGTACCATTAGAATCTGTAATTCTGATTGTTGCATCAACATTATTTAAATTTTCAGTACCTAAATTTTGTACGTCAAGTGTTATTTCTGTTTCTTTATTCAAATTAGTTTTTTCAATAGAAAGTTTAGTAGAAATATATTTTCCAGGGTAAGGGACAAGAATAAGAAACTGTGATTCTACGCCTGTAACTGCTCCTACACCGCCTAAGTTTTCTGGAATAGCTTCTACAACACCTATTCTTGTATCATAAATTCCTGGTTTTTCAATGTTTTCAGGCAAATTAACTTCTACCACAAAACTTTTAATTTCGTTTTCGTTAAGCGTTGTTGAAGTTTCAGAAAGACTCACATATCCAGCTAACTCTCCTTTTGTATACATCTGAACAGTTGTCGGATTTTCTCTATTAATTATATTGTAAGTATATGTAGAATCTAAGTTTGGTTCAAAATTAACAGTGACGCGGCTGGGACTAATCCCTATAGCTAATCCGCTTTTTGTAACTAATAAAATCAAAATTCCGAAGATTATAATTTTAATTATTTTGTTCATTATGATTCGTAAGCAGTGAACACTAAGTTTTCACTTTTTAATCCGGCTGGTTCATCGCCAGGAGGATTAATCAAAAGTTCAATCTGAACTTCGTCATTTGTGTCAACATAATTAAATTCGCAAACAGCTACTATTGGGTCAGTGCCAGGAACATTTGTCCATGTTATGGTGCTACAAGCAGGATTCCCCGGAACACCTTCACCAGCAACACTAGCAGCAAATTGAAAAGAACTTGTGTTATCTCCTCCACCAGTCCCGTTAAACAATGGCGTACTGTTTACATCTCTTGCGATTGTAAAATTAACTTCAACACTACCATCATTTCTTATTAAAAATGGGACAGGATTATTATCAGTAGTATTATCAGTCCCTCCAGCTGTAATATTTCCGAAATTAACATTATTTGTAACAAGAGTTATCTGTGCTACTTGTAACACATTAACTTGTGCTATACCAACAGGCATACCTGTAATACTGTTGAAACCAGGTATATTCCAGTTAAAAATGAGAATAAAACCAACTAAAAGAATAATAAATAATTCTATTCCAATCCTAATTTTGTTTTGTTTTGGCATTTCATAATTAATCAAGCTTGCGTTGCTGTAAATGTTACAGTTGAACTTTTTAATCCGGCTGGTTCAGCATTAGGAATTGTGACCCCTATATCAACTTCAACTTGATCTCCAGTATCGGTAAAGGGAAGATCTGCAATTATTAAAATAGGATTACCGCTTGATGACATGTTTGTTAAATTTACAATTGATCCAGTAGGACAACTAATTTCTCCACTACCGCAGGCGAATTGATAAGAGCTATTTGGATTTGGAGCTGTTGTAAATATATCAGTTGCTTGAATTGTGACATTTACATTTACAGTCCCATCATTTTGTAATTGAAACGGCGCCGGACTATCATTAAGAGTATCATTATTGACATTGTTATCCATTGGTCCAAAATCGATAGAAGCGAGTGGTAACGAAATATAAGTTGTTGCAGTTACAGTAACATTTGCTACACCTGTAGGTGTAGAGGTTTGCGCTCCTGTAATAAGAGAAATACTTTCTTTATTTGATATAAGAACACAACTTCCAATAGTTAGCAGGAGCATGATAAAAATAAAAAATTTGAGTTTTAAGTTAATTTTCATTTAATACCTCCTCAAATTTGATGGCGTCATTTTTTGTTTCAAAGTTATTTGATGTTTGAGGATTAACATATAATTGTACCTTGCCAGAATTTGTAGTATCTGAAGACCTAACATTTGTTTGATTAGAAACCAACCCCAAAATTAAAATAATTACTAAAAATAAGATTAGAAGAACTAAAACTTTTTTATTTATTTGCATCCCCCTTTTACCCCCTTTATTTTTAAGATTAAATATAGCTTTCACGCATTTAAAGGTATAGATTAATTTTCAAACTGAATCATCATTAAGAAGTTAAAGTTTTAAACTTATTAGTTCAAAAAAGGAATCAAATATAGTCTTTCTTTTCCAAACAATTTTATTTTTTCCATCATAATATTGGCTGGTAGTAATGCTATTATTAGGAATATTTAATATATATTTAACAGTTTGACTTTTGCCTGGTTCAAGATAAAATACAATTTTGTTCTTATAACTTAATTCATCTATATTATAAGTTAGCCACTCTGCCATAGGCCTATCACTTGTAATTATAATTTTCATTGGATATGGATAAAGGTTATTAAAATGCATATTCCGATAAGCACTTAACGAATTTATAGGGATGTTTCCAAAATGCAGTTTATTTTCATCAAGATTTAAACTAATATGGTCATCTTCTACAATATTAACATCCATGGGGTAATATATTGTTTCTTCAATTAGAACTTTGAAGTTTAAAATTAACGCAGTACCCAAACCAATTATAAAAATTATTACGAAAATTAAAATGATTTTTTTCATGATTTCACCTTTTCTTTCTTAGTAGGACAATAAGGAGGATTAGTGTTATTAAAAGTAGCCCGCTTGATGCAATCAAAGCTACCACTATCCAATCTTGGTTTTCAAAAATAAGATTATTTCCTTGATATTCCTCAACCTTGACTTCAAATTCACTTACTGTTTCTATCTCATCATAAGACAATTTTATTTTCAAAGTATAATTGCCAGGCATTATATCATTTAAATCTAAACTTAAAGACAAATCTTTTTCACTAATAGCATTAAAAATAAATGAGTTAAGATTTGTTTTTGTTATCAAAGAAGATTCATCATATAACCCAACTTCAATTTCAACATCTAAATCTTCAATCCAATAATTAAATGTTTTTAACGTAATAGTATTGATAACTTGACTATTTAATTTTTTTGGTACGAGATCTAAAATTTCAATTTCTTTTTTTGCAATAATAAAATTTGCAATGTTTGAGGAACTTTCTTCCTTATCGTATTCTGTATATAAAACTAAATTATAAAGGCCCAGATCCATAGCAGTTGTATCGGTTGACACTAATACGGATTCACTTGAATCAGGAAATAAATAATTCAAAGATTCAATTTCAACTTTTTTATTAAAACCTTCATCATTTGTTATTTGAAAATAACCGTCTACTGTGTTAATAACTTCTGTACCTATGTTACTGATTGTAGCTTTTAGTTCTGCAAAATCTCCTACATTTTCAATTACCACTTCATCTATTTCTATTTTCAAAAATTTATCCGGATAAGGTGCATTAGTTGTAATAGGTATTTTCAGCGCTACAGTTGCGCCGATATCTCCACTTGATCCAAATGGGACTAGATAAAATTTAATTAAAGCAATCTGCACGTCCCCAAATTCATTAAGTTCAGGTATAGTTAAACTGAAATCTACATCTTCACTTTCATAAGCTCCAACAAGAATTTTATCTGATGGAAAATTAAAGTATTCTTCATAATCGCTTTCAAGGGTAATTTCAATTATACTTTCTACTGCTAATTCATTTGTAACTGTTAGCGTAAACTCTTCTATTTCTCCTGGAGCATATCCTATGTTTATTTTTGCAGGATTAATTAACAGTGCATTTACAGAAATAGATAAAATGGCTAAAAATAATATTATTATAATAATTTTTTTCATCTTTTACCTCTTTTATAATAAATTATGTTAAAGTACGTTGCAGATTATCATATCTATTAAATTTCACTCTTGAAATTTTGTTTTTAAGATTATCAATCATAAAATGAAATAACTCCGAAGGGTTATTTTTGATTAAACTAGTGTGGGAAAAAGTAAATAGTTCTTGAGTTTCGATAAAATTATGAAGATTTTGTTTTTGTTTTTCAGAATGAAAAAATTTGTCTAATTCTGGCAAATTTTTAAAACCATAGAGCAATATATGACTTGAACTACCTTTTGGAATGCGGTAAATATTGATAATTTGTGGAACTTGTAATAATTTTTTCTCAATTTCAACTTGTCCTTCCTTTTTTCCTTCATTTGTTAATTTAGTTATTGCTAAAGCAAAAGTTTCGATTCCTAATTTTGCATAATTTAAATTTAAAGTGTATGAATCTATAATTATACATTCTAATTTTCTTCTAATTTTACCAACAGCGACACTTGAAATAGCTAATTTTGATGCAATTTCACTATCAGAAATTCTCGAATTTTCAAGTAATAATTTTAAAGTTCTTTTTTCATTTTTAGTTAACTTCATTGTGCGAGGCCTTTAACTTATTAATCAAATAGGCTATTATAGTTTATAAATCTAACGTTTATTTTTTTAACTTTTCTTTAACCATTTTGTTTTACATTTAAGCCACGACTTTAAATCTATGGAAGATTGTATCAGTTTTTAAATTAATTTAAGTAAAGGGGGTAAAAAAACTTGAAAAAAAAATTTGTATTGGTCTCTTTATTATTGGTGACCTTTTTGTGTGCTGTTACAAATGTAATGGCAGCAACAGATGACGCAACTATAACATTAACTCAGGCAGGTTCAGCTGGAATCACCTTACCAGTTAGTGTTTTAGGATTTGGTAGTGGGTATTATAACGCAAGTTGTACCGTGGATTATTCAGAACTGGATTCTTTTAGTAAGAATAGTGCATGTTGGATAAATACTACGGATTTCTTGGCTACGGATACTTACCATGTTATTGAAAATAGTGGTAGTTCAGTTTTGAATATTACAGCAGATACAGATAAGTTTAACGCTGAAAATTTATTCTGTAGTGGTGTAACTTGTCCTGGTACAACGTCTGCAGAAATTGCGATACAATCGCAGCAGAACGAAACAGGATCCTGTAACACGGCTTTAACGACTCCATACGAAAAAATACTGGATGATACAAAAGAGTATCCTACCGGCCTTTGTGATGAATTAAATTTCCAAGACAGTAAAGATACAATAAGGGTTTACTACAGGTTTAGAGTACCAATAGATGCGCATGCAGGTGCGAAAACATTGACTGTGACCTACGAAGGTATTGCCGTATAAGAGAAAGATAATCTGTATAAGAGAATAAAACAATTTTTTTTTTTTAAGTTTCAATTTTTTTTAAATTTTCAGATTCTTTTTTAGGTGGTTCAACTATTGTTACTCCAACAATGCCAGAACCGCTTTGAGATATGGAAACTTCCTTCATACCCATATTTTCTATACTAGAAAGAATAAAAATACTCCCTAAAGCAATAGTAATTAATAAGAAAAAAATTAAGACTAAAATTAAAAGATTTTTTCCTTTCATCCAAATTTATTACTGTTTAGAAAATTTAAATATCTTTTGTTTTAAATCTTAAGTTGCCTTTCTTTAGGAACCATATTATGGATTTTACCATCTTTTAACCGACCACACCCAAAAATATCTTTATCATGTTGAATTAGTACATAAGGTCCTTCCTCTTTAGTCTTAGATTCAATATCTTCGCCTTTCATCCACTCTTCAATTTCCTTAGAATTTAATGAAACAATATTTTTTTTAGCTTTAATCATTTGTGAACCTTCAATGCTAGGACGAAACCCATTTTTCTCTAGCTTACCAAAATACATACCAATACGATTAGTTTTCATTTTTTCCAATTCAATTTGATCCAAAGCTTTAGATATAAGAAAAATTTTATCTTTATTGTTTTTTAGAAAACCAAGATCTAACTTTTCTTTAATACCAAACTGTTCTTCAATCTGTTTATAGATTTTTTTCACATCACGAGTGTTAAGGATTTGATAATTTCGCATATGAAAAAAGGAAGAAAAGAAGTTAATAAACTTTACTCTACAGTATAATAAACTCTTCGCCGATCTTTACCTTTATTATCAGATTTTAAACCAACTATTTTACCAATTTCTTCAATATTCTTAACATGGGTACCACCGCAAGCTTCTTTTGCAAAACCTTTAATGTCAACGATGCGAACGTCTTTAATATCTTCAGAAAAACCTTTGGCTAAGGTAGTAAATTTATCGCCTAAGATTTGTTTAGCTTCTTCTAAAGGAACTAAAGTTAGAGTAACAGATAATTTTTTAGCAATAACTTCGTTAGCTTTCTCTACATACTCTTTAAATTTTTCTTTATCATAATTTTCTAAAGAGAAATCAATACGTGATTTTTCTAAACCTAACTGGTTACCAGTAATTTTAGCGCCAGTTTCTTTTAATATTACGTTAGCTAGAATATGTGCAGCAGTGTGCAGCCTCATAAACATATGTCTGCGTTCCCAATCAATTTTTCCGGTAACTTCGTCACCTTCATTAAGACCTTCATCAACTTCATGACTGATATTGTCGCCAAATTTTCCAACAAAAACAACTTTAAACTCTTTATCATCAGATTTACGTACTAGGACACCAGTGTCATACGGCTGACCGCCAGAGTTAGGGTAAAAAGCAGTTTTATCTAAGACAACAAACTTACCATTGGTTACAGTTACAACTTTTGCGTCAAATTCTTTCAAATAACACTCAAGTAAATATAAAGCAGGATTCATTTTTATTTTATTCACGATACTTTTATATATATACTTTTCTTTTCTTTGGCTGTTATGGAAGACAAGATTAGAGCTTTAGCATTAGAAAATGCTGTAAAATTTAAAGGTAAAGCTAATCCTAAATCAATCATGGGCCAAATTCTATCACAGGATAAAAATGTTAATCCTGGCGACGTTGCTAAAGAAGTTAACAGAATTGTAAACGAAGTTAATTCTCTTTCATTAGATGAACAAAAGAAAGAATTAGATAATTTGGATCCTAAACTATTAGAGAAAAAGCAAAGGGAAGTTAAGGAAGGTTTAAAGGAGTTGAATAATGTTAAAGGCAAAGTTATAATGCGGTTTGAACCATCGCCTTCAGGACCGTTACATGTTGGTCATGCTTATACTGGCTGTTTAAATTCTGAATATGTTAATAAATATAAGGGCAAATTCATTCTAAGAATAGCTGACACTAACGCTGAAAACATTTATGTTCCCGCTTACAAATTGATTGAAGAAGATGGCAACTGGTTGTTTGGTAATGTATCAGAACTTATAATCCAGTCAGATCACATGGACATTTATTATGAATACGCTGAAAAACTTTTTGATTTAGGTGTAGTATACGTTTGTGAATGTTCTGGCGATAAATTTAGAGAATATTCTAAAGAAAAAAAAGATTGTCCCTGTAGAAATTTATCTATTCAAGAACATACAAAACGTTGGAAAAAAATGTTTAAGGGTTATGAACAAGGTGAAGCAGTTGTAAGGTTTAAGACAGACATGCAACATAAAAATCCTGCAATGCGTGATTTTCCGTTGTTAAGAATCAAAGACGTTAAACATCCTAGGCAAAAAGATAAGTATAGAGTTTGGCCGTTGATGATATTTTCAGTTGCAATTGACGATGTTAACTCGAAAATGACTCATATTATTCGGGCAAAAGATCATGCTGATAACGCAAAAAAGCAAGAATACATTTTCAAAGCTTTAAAATTTCCAATCCCTGAAACAGTTTTCGTTGGAAGAATTAATTTTGAAGGTTTTGAAGTTTCATGTTCTAAAACTAGAAAGAAAATTGAAGAAGGTTTGTACGACGGTTGGGACGATATTCGGTTACCGTTCATGCCAGCGTTAAGACGTCGCGGTTACAAAGCAGAAGCTTTCAAAAAATATGCAATTGCCGTCGGGGCGACACTTGCAGATAAATCTGTTTCAAAAGACGATTTTTTTAAAAGTATTAACGCCTTTAACAAAGATGTAATTGATCCAGTATCACACAGGTATTTCTTTGTTGAGGATCCTAAAAAAATATTTGTAAAAAACGCACCACCTCAGAATTTAGAACTGGATTTACACCCTGATAATAAAAAAGGCGGTAGAATCTTTAAAACTCAGGAAGAATTTTTAATAACTAAACAAGATTATGAAGAATTAAAAGACAAAGTAATTAATCGTCTTATGGATTGTTTAAATTTTATAAAAATCGGCGACGATTTTAAGTTTCATTCGCAAGAATATGAAAAGTATAAAGGTTCTAAAGGCAAAATTATACATTGGGTGCCAATAGAAAAAAATGTTCAGGTAGAAATTCTTATGCCGGACAACACAATTAAGTCTGGTGTAGCTGAACAAGGTATAAGAAAACTTAAAGAAGGAGAAATCATACAATTTGAAAGATTCGGCTTTTGCAGGTTGGACAAAAATGAAAAAAATCTTTATAAATTTTGGTTTGCACATAAATGAAAATAACAACTTCTAAAATTGAGATAAGAGATCTAGGAAAAGCTTGGCTAGTTTTATCTTTAGCTTTTGCAATAGTGTTTACAAGAGATCTAGTTTTAAGTTTATTATTAAAAAATTTTGTAATAGCATTAATAACTGTTGGTGCAGGTTTTATTTTACACGAGTTAGGTCACAAATTTGTTGCACAATATTATGGTTGTACAGCAGAATTTCGAGCTTTTAACCAAATGCTTTTATTAGCTTTAGTTTTATCATTTTTCGGCTTAATCTTTGCAGCACCTGGTGCAGTTATGATTAGAGGACATTTAAGCTTGGCAAGAAACGGTAAAATCTCTTTAGCAGGACCGTTAACAAATTTTATCCTAGCTACGTTATTTTTCGCTTTAGCTTACTTTACAACCGGTTTTGTATTTGAAATAGGTCGCATAGGCTTTTTAATTAACACATGGCTAGGATTGTTTAACATGATTCCGGTATGGAACCTTGATGGTAAAAAGATTTACAACTGGGACAAAACTATATACTTTATTGTTGTAATAGTTGGTTTTACGTTTTTATTCCTTGGAACATCCTTATAAAAAACTATATAAACCAAAAAATCTATTCTATATATACATATGTGGTTTAAAAAAAAGCTTAACAGTATGAAACGGTTAAAACAAATTGTTGAAGTTTTATTTTCTAAAGAATTAGGTTTTGTAATTGAACGTTTAAAGCTTAAAACCCATCTTACATTATCAAAAAAGATCCAGCAAAGTAAGTTTAAGAATAAACCGAAATCCATGTCTATAACATTACGGCAAGTCATGGAAGAGTTAGGTGCAACTTTTGTTAAACTGGGACAATTGTTAAGTTTAAGGACGGATTTTTTGCCGAAAGAATATTGTGAAGAGTTTGCAAAGTTACAGGACGACGTTTTGCCGTTTGAATATTCTCAAGTAAAAAAAATTGTTGAAAAAGAGTTTGGCAAACCAATAATAAAAATATTTAAAGAATTTGAAAAAATTCCTATTGCTTCAGCTTCAGTAGGTCAAGTCCATAGAGCTAAATTAAAAAATGGTAAAGTTGTAGCAGTAAAAGTTCAAAGGCCAGGCATACAAAATACATTTCAGACGGATATTGAACTTTTATTTGAGTTGGCAAAGTTAGCTGAAAATTATATGGATGAGTTAAAACAGTATGATTTGAAAAATATTGTTGAAGAGTTTGAACGTTATACGAGGAAAGAGTTAGATTATAAGCTTGAAGGTAAAAACATTGACACATTTTACGCAGTTTATAAATATAATAAATATATCAAGATTCCAAAAGTATATTGGGATTATACGACGTCAAAAGTTCTTACAATGGAATTTATGGAAGGCGTTAAGATTAGCGAAATTAAAAGTTTTGAAAAATTAAAAAGTAATAGAAAAACAATTTGTAAATTATTAACACAAGCTTTCATTGTGCAAACATTAGAGTATGGTGTGTTCCACGCCGACCCACATCCTGGCAATATTTTCGTACAAAAGAATAACCAGATTGCGTTATTAGATTTTGGTATCATTGGCAGGTTAACTCCTGACATGAAAGAATCTTTAGGAAAAATCTTTATAGGTTTAATTAAACACGACCTTGACACTTTAACCCAGGGCTTTTTAGACGTAGGCATGGTTGAAGGTGATATTGATATTAAACGGTTTAAGGAAGACCTTTACGAAAGTTTATCCTATTATTATAACATTTCTTTAAAACAAACTAATATGGGTAATTTCTTTTATGATGTTTTCGCATTAGCAAGAAGGTATAACATGAAATTTCCAACTAATTTCGTTTTACTGATTAAAGCTATGGTTACGACGGAAGGTTTTTGTAAAAAATTAGATCCAAACTTTAACTTTGTCCAAGTTTCAAGAAGTTATGCTGAAGATTTGGTAAGTAAACGTAAAGCGCCTGGTTATTTGTTAAAATCAGTTAAAAGAACAGCTTTAGGGTTCAAGGATGTTATGCAAAATCTGCCACAAGATATACGTAAAATTACAACGATGATCCAGAAAGGTACGTTAGTTAATGTTGACATTAACAATGAAGATATTAAACGTTTTACAATTGAAATGGACAGGTCTAGCAATAGGTTAACATTTGGTTTGATTATTGCAGCTTTGATTGTAGCAGCATCGTTAATAACTTTAACAAATATGCCCCCATTTTTGTTAGGCTTACCATTTCTATCATGGTTTGCTTTAGGATTGGTAGGTATTTTATCATTATTATTAATTTTTTCCATATTACGGGAAAATAAAGGAGGTGAATAAATGGATAAGATAAGAAAAACTTTACTTGTTGGTTTAGGTGCAGGTATAGTGGCAAAGGAAAAGACTGAACGTATTGCAAAGAAGTTTCTTTGTAAAGGAATGGCTAAAAGAAAAACAGCTACACGTATGGTAAGGAAAGCTATCTCTAAAGGTCTTCAAGAAGAGCAAAAGTTTGAGAAGGGTTTAAAGATGGGTGTAAGTGTTTTACGTAAAGCTTCAAAGAAAGCAGGTGTTGAAAGAAAAACTAAAAAAGTTGTTAAAGAAGCTGCCATAATTTCCAAGGAAGGTGCTAAGAAAGCTATTAAAATTTCCAAGGAAGGTGCAAAGAGAGCTAGAACAGTTGTAAAGAAAACTATCAAGCAAAAACCTGTTAAGAGAAAAAAGCCAGCAAAAACAACACGTAAAAAAACAGTCAAACGTAAAGCTCCTCGGAAAAAAAGAAAATAAAATTTTTTAAAAAGGTGTTTTAATGGATTTAAGTAAAGTTTGCAAGGATATTAGGACTTTGAAGGTTCAAGGAGCGGCTAATGTAGCCCGTTATGCTTTAATGGGATATGCGTTAACTGCAGCTAGATCTAAAGCTAAAACTAAACAACAATTTTTTTCTGAATTGAATCAAGCTAAAAAAAAGTTATTTGCAACACGGCCAACTGAACCAGCTATGCGCAATTACATCAATTTTGTAACACGTATTGTAGAGAATGAAGGTCTTACTGATGTAAAGCGTTTAAAGTTATTAACACAACAGTTTTCTAAAAAATTAATTGCAGAAAGAAAAAAAGAAAAAGAAAAATTGTACAGTTACGGTGCAAACGAAATTAAAAGCGGTTCAATTGTGTTTACGCACTGTCATTCTTCGTCGGTAATGGGCGTTTTGAAAGAAGCAAGGAAAAAGAGAAAGTTTCAAGTATATAATACAGAGACAAGACCTTTGTTCCAAGGTAGAAAAACTGCTAAAGAGTTAGCAAAAGTAAAAATTCCTGTTACACATTTCGTTGATTCGGCTGCTAGAGTTGCAATAAAAAAATCAGATATAATGTTAATCGGCGCTGATTCTATTACACCAACAAGAGTTTTTAACAAAATTGGTTCAGAAATGTTTGCGGAAATTGCACAGAAATATGGTGTGCCAGTTTATGTATGTTCTTCCGCCTGGAAATTTAATCCGTTAACAACTAAAGGGTTTGGAGAAAAAATTGAAGAACGCAATCCTAATGAAATTTGGAAGTTTCCACCTAAAGGTGTTAAAATAAAAAATTATGCTTTTGAAAAAGTACATATTGATTTGATTGAAGGTTTTATTTCAGAATTAGGTGTGTTAAACTCATCAATGTTTTTTCAGGAAATCAAACTTAAACATCCGTGGATGTTCCAATAACATCGGAAAAACGAACTAAATTCTTGAATTAACCATTTAAACAAAATTTTCAACAGTATTCATATGCGTTACATAATATTATTACTTTTATTGATGCCAGGAGTTACAGCTAGTTTAACAATCAATGAAATCATGCCTAACCCGATAGGTGCAGACAATGCACCACAACCAAGAGGGGAATGGGTCGAATTATATAATCCAACATCTGAAAAAATATATTTAGAAGATTATTATTTAACAGATTTAATAGAATATCATAAGTTAGAGATTTTAGAGGAATACATAGAACCTTACCAATATCTAACTATTTATCGAGATGAAGACGGCGATTTTGCATTAAACAATAATGGTGATGAAGTTAAACTATTTCATAATAAAACCCTAATAGACAAAATGGAATATAAAAAATCTGAACAGTCATTATCTATAGCAAAAACCGAACAAGGTTGGATGATACAAACACCTTCACTAAACAAAGAAAATTATCCTTATGATTACACACCGCAATGCGATTGGGAATTAGAGATTTGGTTAAACGAAACAATAACCTTAGACCCTTATTTTAAAGTTAAAATAAACAACGTTTATGGCGGTAAGAACAACCTTACATTAACGCGTACAATTTTAAATCAAAAAGAAATAGAACGTTTATACGAAAATTTAACATTTTCTATCATTACAAAAACATCTTACACTTACAAACCTCAACTTAAACCTGGCCCTCATAGAATACAAGCAGCAATAGAATCTTTAAATTGTAATGATACAAATATGGACAATAATAAAGTAGAAACCTTGGTATATATCCCTGAAACAGTAAATTCATTAGAAATAGTAAATTCTTTAAATACTACAGGCATAAATTATTTAAACCCTACGGGAAACATTGTTTATGAGTCAAAGGGTAGGAAAGCAAAAACTTATGCAGTTTACGCCTTTTGCGCTATAATAATAGTATTAATTGTATATTGGGGAATTAAAGATGAAATCAAAAAAAATCATAGCACGAATCATAGTCGAAGTTCTAGGTGCACCAAAAGAACACGTCGAAAAAACAATGCAACAGATAATAGAAAATCTAAAGCAAGACAAAGATCTTAAACTTTTAGAAACAAATGTCCATGATTTGGAAGAACAAGAGCATCCTAACGTACCAAATGTAAAATTATATTCTACGTTTACAGAAATTGAACTTGAAACAACAGAGTTAAAGAAAATTATTAGTTTAGCGTTTGATTACATGCCATCTAATATTGAAATCATAGAACCGGCAGGCATGGACATTGATTTGAACGAAGTTAGTGACATCTTAAATGATTTATTGGCAAGGTTACACCAATATGATTCAATCATGAAAAATTTGCACGCTGAAAATACAATCTTAAAAAGTCAGAAAAAATAGTTTTATTGTGAATCTAGGAAACTGGAAGCTTCGTTGTTACTGTGTACAGGCATTATGCAATTATTATCTTCACACTGGCCATAATCTGTTTCGCCATTTTCTTTAATTTCAATTATATTATTAACGTTACTATTTTTTTCTAGGATTGTTAAATCAATTTCAAGAGGCGTTACATCCATTCCTTTCAAAGTATAAAGTTGAGGTTTACCGTCGACCATATGTATAAAAGTTTGTTGTTCAATTACTTCATGTATTGAATCAGCAAGATCTATTATGGCACCTTCAGTAACTATTATGTCAACAGAATCATCTTCATCTAATTCTACATAAGTTTCACCTATCAAAGTTTCAACAATAGGTTCATTTTCAATGGGTTCAATTTCTTCTTTAACCCAGACAACTAACATCGTTGTAACACCTTCACCTTCAACAACATAATTATTATTATCATTTAAACAATGGTTAACAAAGTTAGTTGTAAAATCTTTAGTTTTATCAGAACAAGAACTAAGACGTAAATCTTTATGGTTAGCATTGTTAATTATTTCTAAACCGGTTTCAATATTAAGTTCAAAAATAGTCACAGTAGCTTCCGGCCCAATATAATATTCTATGTCTGAAATAATTCTTAAATAAGAATCGGCTGGAGTATCAATAAAAAGCTGTTCGCCATTAGATCTTGTCCATACAAAATCCCCACTAAAATATAAACCTGTAGCATATTTTTGGATAAGCATTTGACCACCATAGGGTTCAATAGTATAACTTCCTTTAGATATGCCATTCTCATCATATTGTAATATTTTAAATTCTCTATTCTCAGTGTCAACATAAACATAACCTTCAGCGTATCGTATCATACCACCTTCAGGAATTTCATAATATTCATCAATGAAAAAGTAAGTTCCACCGTCTGAACCAGCATAAATTGTAGCTTCAATAAGGTTACCTTCTTTATCATATTTAACATAACTACCTTCACCAACATTAAGGTAAGGTGGCCTAATACCTTCAATCTCAATGTTAGCTTCAGCATCAGCAGTAAATGTAACAAACTCATCATCAGATTGTAAATTTAGGTTTTCGCTGGTTACCAAATTAGCGCCTTCAATGTCTAAAAAATATTCTAAGTCAAATTCTCCTTCGCCTAAATTAAGCTCGGCATTAATAATATTACCTTCATCATTAAAATCAACATCACCCTCAGCTTTATTTTCTTGCATAAGAGTTTGGATTTGTTTTGCTTGCCCCCAAAGTTCGATTATTTGATCAATGTCAGGATTATTTTCCATGGCTTTTCTCAGCATAGCTTCTTTTGCGGCATCAACAGGATTTGCAACATATTGGTAAGCTTGAAAAATTGTATTGTATACTTCTTCAAGGTCGGGATTTTTGTCAAGAACTTGCGTTTGAAACTGTGATTGAAGTTCGCCCATGGCAGCAGCTTTTGTATTTAAAACAAAACCAACTACTTTAGCAGCTTTAGGGTCAAGTTGCGACAGCTGTGATGTTCCTAAAGAGATTAAATAGTTTCCAGCACCTTGCGATTTGACAGACATTGCGCTTGATAACGGGTCAAAAGTTGCAATGCTAAATGCACTAACTAGGAACAATGCCAACATTATTGCTAAAACTTTTTTCATTTATGCATACCTGCTTGCAAACACGAACTGGAAATCTTCGTCGTAAACTTGCGAATTTTTATCTGTTATCATAAACAATGTGCCTTCATCTAAATTTTCAAAATTTATTTCTAAATTATAATCTAGTGTAATATCAGTAATACAGCTAACGCAAAGTTTGTTATCATATATTTGATTTTCTATGATAAAGTTTAATGCTTCATGTAATTGAAACAAATAAATATTTTGATTTAAACTAAAATCATTTATTCTATATTCAATAGAATTATATTTAACAGATATTGGCCAATAAATATCCCACGTTACCAAATCTTCAATAACAACAATAGGTTCAATATTGCCATAACTTAAATCAAAATTTTCATAATCTTTAACACAATTTTGGTAATTAGCTTTCATGTAAGACGCTAAATCATTTTCCCAGACTGTAAGATCAACAACATTATTTTGTCCTTTATCATAAAGGTAAGGTACAGCATAAATATCATATTCTAAAAATGATAATGGTGTTTCGTAAAGATAACCTCCAGTTAAACCTAAATTATATACAGCATCATTGCTTAAATCATATAAACAAGAATAAATTTGGTCTTTCAGTTCTTGAACTTCGTTAGGTAAAACTGATTCTTCGACGAACCCGGACTTTTGAAACATATCAACCAATTCACTACGAAAAAAGAAACCTAAAATTATTATAATAAATAAAATTAGACCTAGAATAATTAAAATTGTAACTTGACCTTTTTTTGGCATAAAACTATAATCTTTTAAGGTTATAAAAACTTTTCTTCCTCTTCTTCCTCAGACATTTCACCCACTTCTTTAACTTGTGAAGCATTTTTCTCTTCAAGCCTTTCTCGTGCAACATTTAACAACAAACGTTTTTCGACGTTAGCGACGATATGTTTGATTTTTTTGACAGCGTCAGGGTTAGCTGAAATGCTATCAATACCTTTCTTAACTAAGAACTCAGCCATTTCAGGTCTACTACCAGCTTGTCCGCAAATACTAGTTTCAACATTATATTCTCTGCAAACTTTGATTACGTGCGCAATTTGTCTAAGAACAGCAGGATGCATTTCGTCATAAAGTTTTTGAATCTTTTCATTATTTCTATCAACGGCTAAAGTAAATTGTGTAAGATCGTTAGTACCAAATGAAACAAAGTCTATACCTTCTTTACAAATTTCTTCGATGATTTGTACAGCTGCCGGTGTTTCAACCATAACACCAAACTCAATATTTTCCATAGGTTCAAGACCAACTTCTCTCAAAATTTTTTTAGCTTCAATAATTTGTGAAACGTGTGTTACTAAGGGTATCATAACACCTAAGTTGGTAAAACCAGCATCATGTATTTTTTTAATAGCCTCATATTCGGCCTTTAACAATTCAGGCTGATCCAAACTTCTTCTAATACTACGCCAACCCATCATAGGATTTTCTTCGTGTGGTTCTTCATCCCCGCCTTCTAAACCACGAAACTCATCAGTAGGCGCGTCTAATGTTCTATACCAAATAGGCTTATCTTTGAACGCTTTACAAAAAATTAATAAGTTCTCGACTAGATTTTCAACAAATTCATCTTTTTGACCGTGTTGTATCATGTAAAAAGGATGAACTTTACTTTTCAAGTTAATGAACTCTCCTCTAAGTAAACCAATACCATCTGCACCAGTTTCAGCAGCTTTTTCTGCAAAGTCGGGCAGGTCCATGACCACTTTAACTTTTGTAATTGTATCAACTTCTGGTAAGTTTTCATAAAACTCTTCTTTAGGTTGTTCAATTTTTATTAAACCTTCATAAATTTTACCAGTTGTACCGTCAACAGTAATTTCTTGACCTTCTTGTAATTTTTGCGTGGCATTACTGGTTCCAACAACAGAAGGTATACCCATTTCTCTGGATACAATTGCTGCGTGACACGTTGCGCCTCCAGAATCAGTTACGATTGCTGCAGCTTTAACCATTGCTGCAACATAATCAGGGTTAGTCATTTCAGCAACAAGGACATCGCCTTTCTCAATTTTGTTTAAATCTTCAGGTCCGTGCAAAATCTTAACTTTACCCGAACCAATACCTGGACTAGCCCCAATACCTGAAAGAATTTCTTTTTTATCTGTTGTAACAGGTTGCTTTTTTTTAGTTTCTTCAACTTTCTTTTTCAAAGTTGTGATTGGTCTAGATTGTACAATGTAAATATTAGCACCGTCAATTGCAAATTCTAAATCCTGCGGATTTTGATAATGTGCTTCAATTTTTTTAGCTAACTTTGCAAGCTTAACAATTTCAAACTCGTTCAAAACTTGCGACTGTGCTTTAGCACTATCTATGTTTTGTTTAACAGTTTTACCAAAGTTAAGATCTAAGGTATACATCCAATCTTGTTTTTGCACATTAATATTTTTTATCTCAAAATGGTCTTTACTAACAATATATTTGTCAGGGTTTATTGCGCCAGAAACAACAGCTTCTCCAAGACCCCAACCAGCTTCAATAAGAATTTCATTTTCATTAAAATTTAAAGGATTAACTGAAAATATTACACCTGACTTTTCAGAGTTAACCATTTTTTGTACAATTACCGAGATGAAAACTTTGTTATGTGCAAAATTATTTTTTACACGGTAAAAGATTGCACGCGCAGTGAACAAGGAAGCCCAACATTTTTTAACGGCTGTTAACAAAGAATTGTTTCCTTTAATATTAAGATAAGTTGCTTGTTGTCCTGCAAATGAAGCAGTTGGAAGATCTTCTGCAGTGGCAGAACTTCTCACAGCAACAAAAGGTAAATCTCTTCCAGTTTTAATTATATCTAATGTATTTTTGTTTAATGGGTTAGAAAAAATGTCTGCATCAATGTTAAGATTATCATAAGCTTCACTGATATCCTGCTTAATTTCGTCAGGTATGTCAGTGTTCATAAAAATCTCATTAATTTTTTTTGATGTATCCTGTAAAGTTTGATTATCTTCAACATCTAAAGAATCTAGTAATGGATAAATCTCTTCATCAATACCTGTAGATTCAATAAAAAACTTATACGCTTGTGCTGTCACTGCAAATCCTGGTGGTATAGGCATTTGTGCGTTATACATTTCGGCTAACGAAGCACCCTTACCTCCAGCAATATTTAGACTATCTTTAGAAAGTTCTTTGAACCATGCAACATTTGTCATTGAAAAACATAAATATCTTACGACTTTATAAGCTTTTTGCGATAAAAAAACTAAAAAACTTTATATATTATAAAACATATTATTTTGAAGGGTAGTATACCTGGGGTGGTTGAATGAAAAAAGAGGTTAAACTAATTTTATTATTTGTGTTAATTCTAACACTATTATTTGCTATAGACGTAACAGCATCATTAAATGTTGCTTTATCTGATCAAGGTTCAGGTGTCAAAGAAAAAGTTACTGGCAACACATTATTGTTGGCAGATTTAAATGTAAGTATATGGGATAACTTAACAGAAGGTAACTTACTTTATAATGAAGTTTTTTCAAACGCAATTGTCAACGGTTCCTGGAACGTGATGCTTGGCGAAAATTCATCTAACCCTTTAACATTAGAATACGGCAATTTATACTACAAAGATTATATGATTGGTTCTGAAGACGCAGACTTTACTGATATTAACGGCACTGTTGTTGAACGTATGTTCTTTCGCGCCCCATTAGGAGATATTAATTCAACTGTTATTGCGCCAAATTCAATTAACGAAACACATATTGATAATAATGCAAATTTAACTTTAGGTGGTAAAATCACTTTTGCTTTTGGCGAAATAATTGATAATTTGATTAATGGATATATACAAATAACTGGCGGTTTAAATGTTACAAAAGATGTTCATGTGGGTGAAAACCTTACTGTTCACGGTGGAAAAATAGAATTAGATAAAACTGCAAATGAGATAACAACTTTATCAAGTAACTCAAACATTACTTTTAGTTTTAATCAATTAACGACTGTTGTAGGAAGATTTAGTAACCAATTATTTGAAGTGTTTGGTAATTCTGAAATGTATAACTTATCATTAAAAGATAAACTTACCCTCAGTGCTAAAGATGCCCTTCTGGACATTTCTCCAGTATCCGGTGGAAATTTAACTTTATTATTCCAAGACAAAGCAACGTTTAAATTTACAGATTCGGGACAATTTGGCATTAATTTAGAAAACCCTGTTGACGTTTTACATATGAGTGGTAATAATGTTTCGTTCCAAGGTATAGCACCTGCTGCTCATTTAAGGATAAATTTGGCAGGTGGAAGTGGTACAAATTTAGTAATATTCAATACTCGTATTGGCGCTATTGATTATCCGCATTTAACTTTTGATCCAATAACTCAATTTACAGGTATTGGTACTAACACGCCTGATGCTAACTTAACAGTGAACGGAGCCATTCGTCTTGTAGAACAAACCAGTATGTCAGTAGTATGTGATGGAACAAAGAAAGGTTTAATATTTTTTAACGACACCGACAACAATTTTATGGGATGTAATGGTGGTGTATGGGTGCAGTTAAACAACTAGGAGGTGTAAGGAGATAAAATAAATGTCACGGAAGGTCATCATTTTAACATTGGCAACTTTCCTACTAGTGATACCTTTTGTATTATCTTTTAACGCAACGACAACAACTTACACTATAGATGCTTTTCATATGGGCGTTGCAACAAGCAACATTTCTGATACTTTAACTTACGAATTTTACAGTACAACTACATCAATGCAACCTAGCACTAATGGTACAAGTACTTCTTATTCGTTTTTTGTTTCATGGTTTCCTAAAGCAACATGGTATGATTCAATCCCTCCTAACATAACTTTGCACAGCCCGGCAAATAATGCGATTGTATATGTTCCGACGATTACAGTTAATTTTTCAGCTATAGACGAATTATCTACAATAAGTAATTGTACATTATTCATTGACAACCAAACCGCGTTCATTAACACAACCATCCCTGAAAATCGTAGCATGCAAATTACTGGCAATATTACTGAAGGTCAACACACTTGGCACATAGGATGCTACGATCATCTGGGCTTACCACAAAATACTTCGTCCAGGTACATAACTGCAGATTTTTCTGTTGCTGAAGAAATAACTGGTGGTGGCGCTGGCCCTAGTGGTGGTGGAGTTGTTCCTGTTGATGAAGAAGAGGAAGAAGTGCCTGAAGAACAAGCCCCAGAAGCTGAGGAGGAAGAAGCTGTTGTTGACGAGGAAGGTGGAATTGAAGATTTACCTGACGCAGGTTTTGACGAGGGAGAAGATCCTGTATTTGGAGAAGATTACGAAGATATTTTGAAAGAAATTCTTGGACCAGAAGATATACAAGATATCTTAGATATTATTGAATTAGAACCTGATGTAGAAGTTTCGGTTGAAGACGGAGTTATTACTACTCAGATAAGTGTTACAGGTCTTTATAGTTTGGAGATAGTTAAAGAAAAAGGTAAATTACCTAGATTTGATATCGACTTTTCAGGGCCAGGTTATAGTCCAGTTAAATTAGATAAAGATTTTACAAAAGAGATTTTTAAATATTTTGTTAACAATTATAAAAGATGGGGAGATGTTTGGGACTGGTTATTATTATTACTAATCATTATTGCTTCAATATTATTAACTTACGATCATTTAGAAGCTGATAGAAAAGAAAAAATTTGGCAACGTTACCATGATTGGCGTCAAAGGTAAAAGTTAGAAAATTTCTTTAAGGCAAACACAGCCTGTTCAGGATAATCAAATGTTGGTATAGAATTTTGTTCAAGTTTATTTTTCAGTTCTTGGGTTTGATTACCGCCTGTAGATACAACTACAATAGTTTTTGTTTTAACATTATCTTTAATCACATCAACAATTTTATTGTTTAATGTAGGCGTTTGTAATAAGGCAACTAATAGGATTATGTCAATATTTTTATCTTTACTAACAGCAATAAGCGCATGTTCGTACCGTTTAGGGTCAGCATCACCTACAAGATCAATGGGATTGCCAATAGTCGTAATGTCAGGCAAAAGTTTTTTTAATTTATTTTTGGTTGAATCTTTTATTTGTGCCAATTTTAATCCGTTTTTCACGATAGCATCAGTGCAAAGTATACCATACCCGCCCCCGTTAGTTATGACTTGTACGTTTAAACCTTTAGGCACACGACCTTTTTCGAAAAGTTTAGCAACCAAAAACAATTCTTCTAAAGTTTCAACTTGTATTAATCCGGTTTGTTTAAATGCAGCATTATAAACATGATGTTGTCCTGCTAACGAACCTGTATGTGATAAAGTCGCTTTCGACCCTTCCATGGTTGCACCACCTTTGATGACTATGACTGGCTTTTTTTCTGCAACATTTTTAGCAACTTCCATGAAACGTTTAGCATCGCTAACACCTTCAATGTAAAGACAAATAACTTTAGTATTACGATCTTTTTCAAGATATTCAAGACAATCTGACTCGTTAAGGCTAGTTGCATTACCATAACTTATGAATTTAGAAAACCCATAACCTAAACTTGAAGCTTTATCAAGCATTGCTGCGCCGAGAGCGCCGCTTTGACTAATGAAAGAGATTACACCTTTTTCAGGACGCTGCATTTTTTCTCGCGGTAAAAACAATAAGTCTAAGTTTGAATAAGCATCAAACGTTCCAAGACAATTTGGTCCGATAGCTTTAATTTCATGCTCTTTTAATTTATCTTTAAGCTTTTTTTCTAATTCAAAGTTACCAGTTTCTTTAAAACCTGAAGAAATAATTATAACATGTTTAATTTTTTTCTTTCCGCATTCATCTAAAATGTTTAGGACTAATTTTGCAGGTATTGCTATAACTGCTAGGTCAATGGAATCAGGTATATCATTTAGTGTAGGATAAACAGTTTCTCCTAAAACTTTTTTTATATTAGGGTTAACAGGGTAAATTTTCCCTTTATAGCCGTTTTGTAAAAGGTTTTTATAAATTGTATGTCCAACCTTTTTTTCGTTAGCTGAGACACCTATGATAGCAACACTTTGTGCGTTAAAGAACTTATCCATACTTCAAAAGGAGTAAGCTGATATTTTTAAATCTTTTCAATCGTGTTTATTTGTCACTTTAAAATTTTAACAGGCTTTTACTACTTTAAGTTGAACCCAAACGTTTAAATACTATGTTGCTTTTTTTAACATTAATGGATCCTTTAGAATTTTTCTCAGAAGATGATTCATGTGAAGAAAATGAAAGCTACTATGATTTTTCTTTGTTTATCGCAATGTGATAACTTTGATTAAACTCGCAAGTGGTAGCAATGGTTCTTGTAATTAATTTAGTAACATAATCTTTATATACTTGTTTGATTAATAATATATTAGAAATATACATAGTAAACATCTCGCAGTAATTCTACAGAAACCATTTCATAATAATATTAGAAAAGGATTTGTTTTCCTCAATGGCCTCGCAAACCGAATGAGGAAAACAAAAACCAAAACATGGAAACTCAAACAAGAATTCCCAAACCAAAGAAACAAAACATGTTAATAAATGTTTCGCAAATTTTGAATTCTTGTTTCCAGTTTCTTCAAACCAAAAAAGGAGGACAAAATGTCTGAAGAAAATAATGTGTTAGGTTCATTAGTTAATGAAGCTTTAGAAAAAACTAGAGAGTATTCTAAAGAAGATTTAAACATTGGCAAAGCAAACATAAAAGTTGTAGGCTGTGGTGGTGGTGGAGGAAATGCAACTGATTGGCTGTACAAAAAAGGTATTGAAGGTGCAGAGATCATTGCGATTAATACTGATAAACAACATTTAGATTTGATTGAAGCTGATAAAAAGATTTTGATAGGTCGAGAACTTACACGTGGTTTGGGTTGTGGTGGTTATCCGAATAAAGGACGGGACGCTGCTAAAGAACAGTTGACTGAAATTAAAAATATGATTAAAGGTTCAGACATGGTTTTTATTACTGCAGGTTTAGGTGGTGGTACTGGTACAGGTTCAGCACCAATTGTTGCACAAGTTGCAAAAGAAAATAATGCAATTGTTATAGGTACTGTTACAATGCCGTTTGAAATTGAAAAAGCTAGAATTGATAAAGCTGAATTTGGTTTACAACAGTTGCGCGAGATATGTGATACTGTAATTGTTATAGATAATAATCGCCTTGTAAAAATTGCTGGAAATCTGCCAATTCAGCAAGCATTTGCTGTTGCGAATGAATTAATTTCTACGATGATAAAAAGTATTGTAGAAATTATTGCTGTTCCCTCGTTAGTTAATTTGGATTACGCGGACGTTCGTGCTATTATGGCTAATGGAGATGTCTCAGTTATTGGTGTTGGGGAAAGCGACTCTGAACATAGAGTTGATGAAGCTGTAAAACGCGCATTAAGCAATCCTTTGTTGGACGTTAGTTACGACGGTGCGACCGGCGCGTTAATCCATATTACAGGGGGCAATGATTTAACTTTGGAAGAAGTTAGCAAGGCAGGAGAACTGATTACTGAAGCTTTAGACGCAGATGCTAACGTGATTTGGGGTTCAAGAATTAATCCCGATTTTAAAGGTAAACTCCGTGTTATGACAATTGTAACCGGCGTGTCTTCACCTTACATACTTGGTAAAAGTTCAAAAAAAGATAAGATTATTCATCATAAATTTAAGGACGATTTGGGTATAGATATGATTTAGAATAAAAATTAGGGGGTGTTGTTAAAAAATGGAAGAAAAAAACAAGTATTATGTGATGTGGCAAGTGGTAAAAAAGAAGACAAAAAACGGATTAGTGAACCAAATCCTTGGCAAGAAAATTGCATATAAAACATCGATTGTTCACAGTTACGACAATGAAGAAGTCGCTAACTTTGGTTTTAAAAATATAAAATCCAATGGCGGCTATCGACCAGTATTGTTAAAAGTACTTAGGGAATAAATCCTTTTTACGGTCGGTCAGGTTGAGGCCTGGCCGCACCACTATACACAAAAATGGACGCAACGAAAAAACACAAAAAAATGATTGAGTTTGAGATAGAGAATTGTATTGATAATATCGATTTTTATAAGAAAGAAATCGATTACATGCAGGAAAAGATTCAAGGCCTGCACCGTCTCAAACAATCAATCGAAATTAACGAATAAAAGTACGTTTGGATAAGGTTTAAATATTCTTCTATGTTATTTTATGTTATATGGTTAAAGTTTTATTTGTAATAGCACAACATAATTTTCAAGACAAAGAATTTTCTGTGCCTAAAGATATTTTAGAAAGTAAAGGTTTTGAAGTTGTTGTTGCAAGTGTTAAGAAAGGCGAATGTGTTGGCATGTTTGGTTCAAAAGCTACGGCTGATGTTACAATTGATGAAGTTAATTCTAAGGATTATGATGCTTTGGTTTTGGTAGGTGGTTCAGGTGCAATTGTTTATGTTGAGAATAAAAAAGTTTTAAGTTTGGTTAAAGAAATGAATACCGACAATAAAATAGTTGCAGCAATTTGTATTGCACCAGTAATTTTAGCAAAATCAGGTCTCTTAGAAGGTAAAAAAGCAACAGTCTATAATTTTCCTTTATCAAAACAATACTTTTCGTTACATAATGTTAAGAAGCTTGATGATAACGTTGTTGTTGATGGTAATATTATTACTGGTAACGGTCCGAAAGCAGCTGAAGAGTTTGGTAACGCAATTGCAGAAAAACTATGATATCAAAAATATTACAAAGGTTTAGGAAACATTACAAAACACCGAAGACTGCTTTAATATATAGATCTAATTTCCAATTATTAGTTTCAACAATACTTTCGGCACAATGTACTGATAAGAGGATTAACGCTGTTACAAAAGAATTGTTTAAGAAATATAAAACTCCACAAGATTTTGCAAAAATAAATATATTAACTTTAGAGAAAGAAATATATTCGACTGGCTTTTATAAAAATAAAGCAAAAAATATCAAGGCTACATCTAAACTCTTGGTAGAAAAGTATAATTCTCGTGTACCTAGCAATATGAAAGATTTGTTAACTTTACCTGGCGTTGCAAGGAAAACTGCTAATGTTGTTTTATCTTCGGCTTTTAACAAGAATGAAGGAGTGGTTGTTGATACGCATGTTAGACGAGTAAGTTATAGGTTAGGTTTAACTAAGAATAAAGATCCTAAAAAGATTGAACAAGATTTAATGAAAATTCTTTCAAAACGTTCATGGGGAAACATTTCTTTTTATTTGATTAATCATGGTAGAACTTTGTGTACAGCTAGAAACAAAAAATGTAAACAATGTTTCTTGAACGACATTTGCCCTTCGGCAGAAATCTAAACCTTTATATATTTAGTATTTTTCTTTCGCATTATGGAAGCTGTTAAAAAAATGTTAGAGAAACAACACTATTGTTTTTTAGGCGAACATAGCGCATTAAAGGTTTGTAGTTGGACAAAAAAATCTTTACGTGATGAAGGTGTTTGTTATAAAGAAAAGTTTTATGGTATTAGATCACATTTATGCGCACAAATTTCTCCTATAGTGAATTTCTGTAACCATGATTGTGTTTTTTGTTGGCGTGATAAAGGTAATTGGGAAGTAAAAAAGTTAGATGAACCTTCAGAGATAATCTCAGGCATTGCGCAAGCGCAGAAGAAGATGTTAACTGGTTTTAACGGTTATGATGGAGTTAACAAGGATAAGTTAGAAGAAGCTTCTGACCCGCAACATATCGCAATTTCCCTTACTGGCGAGATTTTAGCGTATAAAAAAATAAGTGAATTGATAAAAGGTTTTCATGAAGCAGGTAAAACTACTTTTGTCGTTACCAACGGTACTTTCCCTGATGTTTTACGTAAAATGGAAATGCCTACACAGTTGTATATCTCTATTGAAGCTCCTAATAAAGAATTGTATAAGAAGATTGACAAACCTTTATTCCAAGATACATGGGACAAGTTAATGGACTCTTTGGATATAATGAAAAATTTGAAAACTAAAACTCGTACTGCTTTACGTATAACTGCTATTAAAGATTTAAACATGATTGACCCTGAAGGTTATGCTAAACTAATTGAAAAAGCAGATGCAACTTTTGTCGAAGTTAAATCTTACATGTACGTTGGTGCTTCGCAACAAAAATTAGAAATTGAAAACATGCCTCGCCATCCCGAAGTAAAAGAATTTGCTGAAGAGATAGCTAAACATTGCGGTTATAAAATTATTGACGAACAAAAAGAGTCTCGTGTTGTATTGTTAATGAAAGAAGATTTTGATGGTAGGGTTATGAAGTTTTAATAAAACAACTTTTATATACTCCTATCACATATATTTAATATTATGGTAACAAAAATCAAAATTAAAGAAACTGCACTTATAGTAATAGATATTACCAATCAATGTTGTCATCCGAAGTATGAAATAAAAAAATGGAATTTGACATTCAATAAGATTAGAAAAATAGTCCCATCTTTAAAAAAGTTTATAACAAAATATAGAAAAGCTGGTGGAAAAGTAATTTTTGTCAATTGCACCCCTTGGAAAAAAGAATTTTTAACTCCAAATATTATAGAATTGTATAAAGATCCGAAATGTAAATATTACTCTTCCGACAAATCAGGTTTTAGTGAAGAATTTTTTGAATTAGAACCAACAAAAGACGACTTAATTATCACTAAAAGCACATATGATGCCTTTACCAACCCAAAATTAAATAAATATTTGAAAAAACAAAAAATCAAGTATGTTGTTATTACTGGTATTTTTGGTGATGGTTGTGTTCAATCTACAATTCAAGGAGGATTTTCAGCAGGATATAATTTTATTATATTAAAAGATTTGATAGAAACCACAGATGTTCCCGTCAGACAAAAAT
Organism: archaeon; assembly: GCA_043814545.1. Lineage (GTDB taxonomy): Archaea > Nanobdellota > Nanobdellia > SCGC-AAA011-G17 > GW2011-AR17 > JBDRJY01. The sequence continues at coordinate 61,603 of JBDRJY010000014.1, forward strand.
TACAACAACTCTTGAAAAGATATACTTGGCCTGTTATGTTTGGCAAAACAATTTCTTCAAAAGAATTTTTTAAATTTGTAAAATAAATAACTTATTTAGTTCTAGAACAATAATGAAAATAATCGCATTGACCAGTTTTCCATTTACACAACGCCGATTCTTTCTTTGGATAATCTTTAATTTCTTTTGTTTGCGTACCTTCGTGAACTTTACGAATTTCATATTTTGCAAACTCAATTAATTGGTCATCAACATGACAAAATTTTTCACTGTATTTTAAGAAATTCACACCGACTCTGTTAGGTCTTACACCGTGTTGTTCTTCATACATTAAAGCATAAATTCCTAACTGCAACTTATAATCATCAGTTAAGGTATCTTTTTTAGAAGTTTTATAATCTATAAGGGTAACAAAATCTTTTTCTTCATGTATTGCATCAATAAAACCTCTTACACCTAACTCTGTGGATTGATATTGCAGTTCAGTTTTAGGTTTAATATAATTAAATGATTCAACAAATTCTAACTTTTCCATTCTTAGGTTAAGTTTATTCATAAAACCTTGAAACCAGTTGTTTAACATACGCATTGACTCGTCTTTATAGAAAGCTAACTGTTCAGCAGTAAGATCTAATTCATTAAGTTTAGATTCTTTGTTCATCCAATGTTTGTTAAAGCTTTCAAGTAATATCACGTTAAGTTCAATCTCAAACCCTTCTTTTGATAAGGTTGTAGGTTCAATTTTAAAAAAATCTTCTAAAGTGGAATGAACAATGTTACCTCTAATCAAATGTATTGAAGGTAAAGAAGGTAATTGCATTATATACGAGAAAAAATATCTTCTAGGACACTGTCTATACGTATTAATAGATGATGGTGATTGTATACGTGCAAAATTCATGAAATAACTAAACGAAAAAAATAGTATTTAAGTATTATTGCGTTTGACTGTTTTTAACATGATGATAGGGTAATATAAAAAATATTTTAGTTTGGTTTTCACTGGATTTTTTTCAACTTCATCTAAATATTCCATTTCAGCTTTAGTACGATAAATATCACAATGTAAAGTTTTCAAACCTATCAATGGGCTTATTATGCCTGGTTTATACTTTTTCCTACGTTCAATCAGTTCAGGACTTAATCTATCAAGAGAATTTTTTGTTAATGGTCTAAGACCAACAACTTGCATTTCACTTTTTAGAATATTATACAGTTGCGGCATTTCGTCTAACCGCCATTTACGCAAAAAGTTACCAATAGACGTTATTCGGGGATCATTTTTAATTTTCCCATACTCATCGACACCTTTTTCTTCACGAAGTTGTTCATATAATGATTCAGAATCATGGTACATGGTACGAAATTTATAAATTTTAAACAAATCTCCATTTAAACCAATACGCTCTTGTTCAAAAATAATTTCTTTTTTTATTCTTTGAACAAGATTTTCTAATGATTTCACTATAATATGTAAAATGCTAGAAATATTTAAGTTTTATTAAAGAGAGGCTCCCAAACCCAAAGGCTTGAGGAACCCCCAAATCACCCCTCAGATACAGCTAGTGATTTTATGGTTATATTTAAATCTTACCATCCTTAATCCTAAATATTTATAAAGAACTAATTATTCAGCCAAAGATATGAGAATCTTAGTTACAGGCGGTGCAGGTTTTATCGGTTCACATTTATGTGAAACTTTGTTAAGGCAAGGCCATTATGTAATTTGTTTAGACAATTTTTATTGTAGTTCTAAGGAAAATATTAGACATTTGATTCCTCATCCCAACTTTGAACTTATTAGACACGACATTACAGAATCGTTAAGAATAGAAGTTGACCAGATTTATAATTTAGCATGTCCAGCTTCACCAGTACATTACCAAAAAAATCCTATTAAAACAGTTAAGACAAATGTTTTAGGAATTGTAAACATGTTAGGTTTAGCTAAGAGAACTGGCGCAAGAATTTTACAAGCTTCAACTTCAGAAGTTTACGGTAACCCATTAGAACATCCACAAACTGAAAAATATTGGGGCAATGTTAATCCGATAGGTGTAAGAAGTTGTTACGATGAAGGTAAGCGTGTGGCTGAAACTTTAATGATGGATTATTACAGGCAAAACCAGGTTGATATTCGTATTGTAAGAATCTTTAACACTTACGGTCCAAGAATGGCTAAGAACGATGGTCGTGTAGTACCAAACTTCATTAACCAGGCTTTGTTAGGCCAAGACATAACTGTGTACGGTGATGGTGAACAAACACGATCTTTCTGTTATGTTTCAGAATTAGTTGACGGTATGATGAAAACAATGAACTCTGAAAACTTTACAGGTCCTGTTAACTTAGGCAACCCGACAGAATATACAATGATCCAGTTAGCTGAAACAATTATAAAATTGACTAACTCACAATCTCGATTAATTTACCAAGAGTTACCTTCTGACGATCCAGTTAAACGTAAACCTGATATAACTTTAGCAAGGGAAAAGTTAGGTTGGGTACCTAAGATAGAGTTGGAAGAAGGTTTAAGAACAACTATTGAACATTTTAAGCAACGGCTTTGATTTTTGCCTTTGGCTGTGTATATAAAAAGTAATGTTTAATTTGTAATGAGGTTATTTGTTTTTTAGGTTGTGTTTTAATTATTTGGTTTGTGGACAAAATAGATAGATTTTTAAAAAATACTTATTCTCTGATTAATAAAATGAGTCTAATTGAATTAACAGAAGATGATGAAAACTTTTTTTTAGATGGCGAAATCCAAGGTTTTGTTTGCAGCGAAAATGGAAATGCTTTAGTCTTAAATTCACCTATTTCTTTAGCTATTGAAGGTTCTGCCATGAGAAAATTCTATTTAGCTGATGAACCACCAACATTATATATTCAATATCAAAATTCTGTAACTGATAATTTGGTTCCACTTAAACTTGGGAAGGTTAGCGATGTTGGAAAAGCAGAAAAATGGATTGAAAGAGTTAATAAATTATATGAATAACTTCTGTCTTTAAATCCACTGGTTAATGGATAAAAACTCCTAAACCCGTAAGGAAAAACTAATTTAAATTAATCTAAGAAAATTCTTAATTAAAGTTTCACCGTCTTTATCTGAACATTCAGGATGAAACTGTACACCGAACAAAGGTTTTTTCTTATGTTTCATTGCTAAAACATCAACAAAGTCAGATGAAGCTAATAACATAAAATCTTCAGGAATTTTTACAATATACTCTTCGTGGTTACAATACATTTGACATTTATCAAGACCTTTAAAGATTTGACCTTCTTTATGCACAATTACACGTTTAGTACCTTCGATAGCAAACCCTAAGTTTCTTAATGTAGAACCGTTCAAGAAACCGATTAACTGATGACCGAAACAGATACCTAACACAGGCTTATCATAATTTTTTAGAAAACGATAACAGCGTAGAACTTTCCTTTGAACTTTAGCTTCAGCTAGCATTAAAGGCGATCCTGAAAGAATTAAACCGTCAAACTTATCCATGTTAGTTTTTGGTATTTGGTTTATTGTAACTGTTTTATATTTAACTTTAAGTTTATCAAGTATTTTAGTTAAATCAGGAAAGAATTTTGAACCATTATCAACAACACCAAGCATATTATTACCTAATATAATTTGGATTTATAAGTTTTGCCTAAATAATCTTAAGAATAATGGTGTTCATATATTATTTGGACGCCAAATCTTTTTATATCATATATGTCCGTGGATTTGTTATGGAAATCGTTGAATATGAAGGTTATAGAATTCCTGTAGGAAATCATAAAGGTAAAAAGATTGTGATAGGTTGCGACCACAGAGGTTATGATTTGAAAGAAAAGTTAAAAATCTTTTTAGTATCACACGGTTATAAAGTTGTAGATGTAGGTTGTCAAAGTTCAGAACGTTGCGATTATCCTATATATTCTCGCGCTGTTGGCAAGTTAGTATATGAAGACGAAACTTTTGGCACTGTAGGGATAGGTATTTGCGGTTCTGGTATAGGAATAAGTATACCTGCTTCTAAATTTAAAGGAGTATATCCAGGGTTATGTGTTAATGTAGAACAAGCTAAAAGTACTAGAAAACATAATAATACTAATTATTTATCTTTGCCAGCTGACCAGTTAGATTTTGAAAAAGCCAGACAGATTGTTGAAGCTTGGCTTGAAGAACCTTTCTTTTCTACAAAAGATGAAGAATCATATTTGAAACGGTTTGTACAAACTCTTGAAGTTGAAGAAGAAGTTTATTGATTTCTTTTATATTTATCTTCTACTCTTACGATATCGTTTTCGTTAAAATTACCATAAGATATTTCTAAGAATTTTAAAGGTCCAATGGCACGGTGTTTGGTTCCTCGTTTAATAAAAAACTCATCCCCTGGCTTAGTTTCAAATGTTTCATCGTTTAAAATAACTTTTCCACCGCCTTCCAATATTTTCCAAAACTCGTCTCTATTATTATGATACTGGTAAGATAACGGTTCGTTGGGTTTAACTGTAATAATTTTAACTGTCGTTGTTTCGTTATGCGTGTACTGTTCAAAGTTACCCCACGGTCTGTGGTCGATTATTTTTTTCATATATTATGAAATAGATTTAGTATATTTAAATAATATCTAAGTAAGATTTATATATAATAGTGAATTCTTGATTGAGATGCCATTACAAGCAATTTTATTTGACTGGTCAGGAACTTTAAGCCACGACTTAGATGTTGTTTTAAAAACCCAGAACGAACAGTTTATAGCAATAGGCGCATTACCTCGTGCTTTAGAAGAACAGGACAAATTTTATGCTGAACGCGGGCAACGTCAGATGGTAGGTGCGCAAGAAATAACAAAACAATTTTACCAATCAGAGATGGAATTGCCTTACATGAAATGGTATTCTCGTTTTACAGATTGTCCGAAAGAAAGAATTGATAAAATCTTTTTTGAAATTTATACTAGAAATGCTCACGAAACCTCTATTATTCCAGGGGCAGAAAATGTATTACAGTACTTAAAAATTAATTGTATAAAATCTTTGGTACTTTCAGCTTCTCAACAACCACATATTGAAAAAGAAATTGCAAGATATAATCTTGAAGGTTTATTTGATGAAGTTAAAGGTAGTTGTTATGATAAAAGGGATGATATTAAAGAATTAATGAACAAACACGGATTAATACCTTACAAAACAATATTTATTGGCGACATGGTACACGATGTTGAAACAGCTTTACATGCTGGCATTATTTCAGTAGCTGTATCTCATCCTAAATCTAGTTATACAATTAAAGAAAAATTGTTAAAGGCTAACCCTCATTATATTATTGAAGATATAAAATCTTTAATACCATTAGCAGAATTATTAAGACAGTGGCCTATATCTGAGTTAATGCCTCACCAAACATATGAAGAAAGGCCGATAATGATTGAAAATGAAACGAATTTTAAGTCCCTCGCTGCTAGGTTACGAAGATCAGTTAGATGAGAAGTTATCTTTTATTCTTGATATGATTGAAGTTGGCATAGTTAACATGCACATTGACGTTATGGCTCCGCCTTTTATTTCTGACACGAATAAATTTTCTTTAGAGAAATTTAAATTTTTGTATGGCAAATTGAAAGGTAAGTGTAGTTTTGATATTCACTTTATGTTATCTAATCCTATTCCTTATATTGAATCTTTGGATTTTATTGAAAATAAAAATAAAATTATATTAACAATACATATGGAAAGTTTTAGAACTTTTTCTGGGGGATTAGAAAGGTTTAATTCTAAAGATTATGATTTGATTAAATCAGATAATGTAAGGTTAAGGCAAGCTGATTTAGAAATAAAAAATAAAATTGTTAAAACTTTAGAAATGATTAAAGGTAAAGGATTTAAGACAGGTATTGCATTAGAACCAGGAACATCTTTAGAAAATTTAACACCTTTGGTAATGGAAAATGTGGATTTAGTTTTGTTAATGAGTGTTGTTTCTGGTGCTGGCGGTCAAAAGTATCATGATTATGTTACTGAGAAAATAAAAAATGTTAAAAATAATTTTCCGTCGGTAATTGTGCAAGTTGACGGCGGCGTGAATGAAGAAACTTTACCGATAGTTATTGAAGCTGGCGCTGATAACATTGTAATTGGTTCTTATATTACAAATGAAGAAGATGTTAAAGGAAGAGTGAAAGAAATTCTAAATTTATTATGATTAAAATATTTTAATTTTTGGTAGATATAAATCATTCAATTATAAAACAAAAGCTTTTTATAATAAATAATAAATAAATAATAAAGAGGTGAAATTATGCCAACAAAAAAACTTAAAGTAAAAACACAGGCAGGAAAAATAATTGAATATCCTGTCTCAAAAGTTAAAAGAATTCTTTCAGACGCAGGTTATAGTGGTAAGATTTTGGTTAATGCTACCGGAGAAGTTTTTAAAGAAGCTAAAAAACTGACCAAAGGTGGAGTAATCACAGCAACGAATTTGCAGAAAGCTATTGTTGTATCAGTTGCAAAAACTAATAACACTGTTATTAACTCAGCGCAAAAAATCGTAAAAAGAGTTCTGAAATAATTTTTATTTTTTTTATTTTTATTATGGGGATTAATCAACAATAACTGTCTCTAATTGCGGCAACAAACAAAAATCAGTTTTAAAATTGTAAGCTCCAGCGTTAAGAAAAACTAGTTTATCGCCAACTTTAGGATTTTTCAAATAAACTCTGTAACGGAATATATCCATTGAGTCAGGTGTACAACCTTTTATAGTAAAACCTTCGCCGTTTTCTAATTCTCCGTCGACAAGTAACCGAACATGTGCGATAAACGTATCCATTGCAGCATTATACACTGAAGCGTTAACAATAATATTATTTTTATAAACATTAACAATTTCTGTTTCTAATTGTACACAGGGTGCAGCAATAAAGCGTCCAGGTTCAATAATAAACTCTTTACCAACTAACCATTTACGTAAAGTTTCAATTTCATTAAAGATTTTAACAAACAGTTTATCAGTACGAGAATTTTTGTAACGCATAGGCATACCACCACCCATGTTTAATATGTCAATAGCTTCAAAAGTTTCAGGTGTAATAACTTGTTCAAGCTCAGTTTTCATTGACCATTCGCTAATGTTTTGCGTTTTACGATGAAAATGTATGCCTAATTTGTTTACAAGTTTATTTTTTTTCAACTTAGGAACTAACTTATTAACTTCGTCTGAATACATTCCGAAAACAAAATGCTTTCCGGTATGGATTGTATTTTCTTTCAACTTCATCCGTAATAACAAATTAATTGAAATAGAATGTTTCTCAATATAATTTAATAAAACTTGTAAATCTTTACGATTATCTACGACAAATGATTCACACTTTAACGAAAACACAGAATCTAATTCACTACCGTTAAGCCCTTGGGCAAAAAACCAAGCTCGTTTACAATCACTAAGACATTCTAAACTTGCAACAGAATGTACAGAAAACATACAATCGGTTTCTTTATCTAACAACTTACCAACTTCAAAATTTGTTTTCAAACTGTAAGAAACAGTGTCACACATAGATTTCATAATAGAATATTGTTCCATCATCTTAGATTTACTTAAAACAAACTTAGCTTTACTAATCATTCTAAAAGACCTTCCTCATCTAACCGTTCTAAAACATTAACCATTACCAATGGAAACGTAATAGTTACGTCACCGATAACAGTAGCTGCATCAGAATCGTCTTTAATCTTACCCCAGCTTTTAGCTTCATTAGTTGTCGCACCGCTCATACTACCAGAACTAGAATGCGCAGTAGTCAAATAAACAGCATAATCTAAACCGCCGTTTAACAAACAAGATAAGATTGCGTGATGTTTAGATATGCTACCACCTAAGGTAATAAGACCCTTCTTTTCATCCTGGCTGGTAGATAACAAAATATTTTTAAAATCATGTACAACATCTACAATAAAATCTGGATGTTTTTCTTGAAACATAAACAAATGGAACCCAAAAGAACCGTCAGTTATAGCAGGACAAAAGATTGGCACATCGTTCTTAGCAGCTTGGTAAAGAATAGAATCCTCATCAGTCATCATCAAACCAATTTCTTTAAACAATTCAGAAGGTGTCCATCTTTTCTTTTTTTCATACAATTTAGCTAATATAGGTAATAAAAGATCTTCAAACTTACAATAACTTTCATTAGTAACAAACAAGTTACCTACTCTGTTAACCCCTTTCTCATACAATTCAACGTCATCTGACTTAAAATCTCCAATGATAAACTTCTCGCCAGCAGCTTTCATGATATCTTCTTCAATACCGCCAACAGTAGTTACAATAACATCAGCCATTTTGTTTTGGATAACTTGTGCAAAGAAACCACGTAAACCGGAAGTGACCATGTTAGAAGTGAATGTGAAGAATATTGTAGCCTGTTCTTTCTTCATCTTAACAATTACGTCTGCTGCGTTAGAAAGTTGGATACTTTGAAAACCTAAGTTTTTATACTGAGTAACCAAATCCTTAACTTTCATACCTTTTTCCCATTTTAGATCTTGTACATATGCCATTTTTTAGAATAAATCTCCTAAATATTATGGTAACTAACTAAAAGAATTAACTGTGAGCTCTAACATTATCAGTTTTATTTACCATGTAGTAAAGAAAAAATAGATTGTTTATAAAGGTTTTGATTTGGTCTTTGCCTTCGGCTGTGTACAGAGAATGTTGTGTTTTGTTTATGTTAAGATTGTTCGTATTTTAGATTGTGTTTTAATTGTTTGATTTGTGGACAGATTCGTTATATTTATATAGGGAAGGTTTTCTAATTTTCTATCATAATAATTACTTGGAGGCAATAAAATGAAAAATATTAAAACACTTTCCGACAAAGCTGTTCTAAAAAGATGGGAAGCGGATTGTTTAGAAGAATTAGCTAAGAAATTAAGACATGGAAGAAATCTAACAAGGATATTAAATCCATTGAATGAAAATACTTATTTTAATAATCTACGGATTAACCAAAAATTTGCCGATTTATACGCAGATATGTTATTTACTAATGAAACAGCTGATGAAGCTGATGAATATGATAAATTATTTATGAAGGTTGTAAGGCATGCCGATAATTTTAAAGTTATACATGCTTTTGCTGAAGCTGGAGACCCATTATGTCAACGTTTAATAGAAAACACTAATAATTCAACAATTCAGCACGAACCAGCCTTGATTTATTGGGGAATTGAATTTTCACCAATTGCTACAAAGTTATTAACAAGAACAATGACCGAAGAAGAATATAACGGATATTTGAATGGAACTTTACCTATTTACGAAAAGAAAGATTGGAATCTTCCTGGAGAGGACAAGACTTTTCCTGGGATTAATATTCCTGATGTAGAAGCAATTTATTTGCCACAAGGGGAATAATGTTTTCTTTTTATTCTTTTTATTCTATCCATAAATCAACTGGTTTGTGGACATAATAAAAGAAAGAAAAAATTATTTTTTTTCAATCATTTCAAATACATCAGCATTATAGGGTATTGGTTTGTGGTTTCCGATTTCATTATCCAATTCAGTAAGATTATCAAACCATCTTCCAGAGATTTCTTTAAATGGAAGTTTTGAACCAAGATCTAATGCAGTCTTTTTCATAGCTTCATATCTTCTCTCACTTGCATTAGTGGAGATTGTAAGCTGTGTAGCAAATAGATTTCTATCTTCTTTCTGTTTTATTCCACCAAATTTAAGTTCTACACATCCAATACCTAATTTTTTATTCCCAATAATTCTTTGGTCATAATAGGTGTTGCCTCCAGCAGTATTTGGTGAATAGACTATTCCAATTTCAGAGCATATACTATCAAATCTTTCTCTATCTATTCTTTCTTCCAATTCTACGAACCATGTGTCTGACATTTTGTTTTCCTCCTTAAATATAATAATACTCTTCAACTTGAGCATTTGAACCAATGATGTATCTAGGAACATCTACTGCCCTATCAATTACTTTTGCAACCTCATTGATTGGTAACCATTTACCATTATCTCCGATTAATGGTAGGATAAGTTCGTCTATAGCATTAGATGGATTTATTACAATGGGTCCTTTATCTAAAGATCTAATTTGTTCGGCTACAGGTTTTATATAATCTACATTGGAACCGATTTTTTGTTCTATGCAATAATTATGGGCTTCTTCTAATGCAATTGCAACATTTGCTCGGTCTCCATCAAGTATTAAAGATAAGTCTGCACCGATTCCTGAAGCAACCTTCAATGATTTGGGAACATAGTTAGATGCTTGAAATTGGTCAAATCTTTGAAATTGTGTATGGCGATCTAGATGCCAATCTCCAAATGTGGGTAAACCAATTCTTAAAATTATACTAAACCTCCTCCCATTAGGGAGTTCGTAATATTTTATTTTGCCGTCCAAGCCATAGTGGAAAAGTTGAATTTGTCTCATTTTTCAAAGTTTTTATTTAATTTTATTACTATTTGTAAGAAACTACTCCTAAATAAGACTTTTTCCGATAATTTTATAAATAAGTCCATTATTTAATATAAATATGGATAAAATACAAAAAACTAACTTGAATCTATTGGATTATAAGATATTATGGGAACTAGACAATAATTCTAGACAACCTTTCTCTAAAATAGCTAAAAAGCTGAAAACCTCCCAACAGGTTATTAATTATAGAGTTAATAGGTTAGTAGAGTTAGGAGTTATTACTTCATTTATGACTGTCTTCTCTACATTAAGCCTTGGATTGCCATTAGTTGGTAAGGTATATTTGCAATTAACTGGAATCACTGCTCCCCAAGAAAAAGAGATTTACTCTTACTTACTCAAACACAAACACATTAATTGGGTTGCTAGAACTCTAGGTAAATTTGACCTTTTTTGTGCTGTGATGATTGATAACATGCAAACATTTGCTCAATTTAAAGAAGAATTGTTTGCTAAATATGGTAACCACATTAACGAATATGAGATTTCATTTATTGAAAAAGCTTATACTTTACCTAGAAATTTTCTCATTAACAAAAAACCAGAGATAATTAAACCACTTGAAATAAAAAAACCTTCACAAATTACTCTTTCAAATACTGAAAAAAAGATTCTTAAGCTTATTGTAGATAATTCTAGGATTACTTCCTTAGAAATTGCTAAGAAACTTCATGTTAATGTTAAGACTATTGTAGCTAAATTAAAGTCATTTCAAAAACAGGGAATAATTCAAGGATATAGGATTAATATAAATAGACAAAAACTTAATTTATCTTATTATAAGGTATTTATTAGTTTAAAATCATATAATCCAACAAATATAGAAAAGTTAAGAAGATATTGTCTTACACAAAATTATGTGATTCATTTTATTGAGAACATAGGGAAGTATGAAATAGAACTTGAGATAGAAATGCCAACTTCGGAAGAAATGCAAAAATTTGTCCGCGATCTTAGAAATGTCCATCATAAAACTATTGAAACCATTGAGACTGTTGAAATTCTAGAAGAATTAAAATTAAGTTGGCTTCCGAATGGATTTTAAATTTTTAATATAATAAATCTTCCTATGCTCTGTCCACAATTCAAACAATTCATGTACACACCAAAATACGATGTTTTTTACAATAAACCAAGTAAAAACTTAAATAAACCCCTATAATCTCCAAAAATACATGAAAATCCTCTTAGTCTACCCACCATTTTGTACTCCTGCTAGTCCACCTTACTCTCTAACTAATTTACATTCAAAATTAAACGCAGAAGTCTTAGATTTAAACTTAGAGTTTCACAAATTAAAATTTAAAAAATATAAAAAATATTATCATGGAGATTTAAAGAATTATAACGAAGTAACAGAAGAATACAACAAGTTAACAAAACAAACTTATTCGAAAAACAATAAACTAATCTTAAACAACGAAAAACCAGAATTTTTCAACGAATTATTAAAATTAATTAAAGAGAAGAAAGCAGACATAGTTGCATTCAGTGTTGTATATTCAAGCCAAACTTTCTACACCTACGCATTAATGAAAGAATTAAAAAACACAGCAGTTGGCGGTCCAGCAGTAAACAAACAATTACTAGACTTAGCAAACAAAACCTTAAACCTTTCACATGAAGAAAAACCCTTAGATTTTACAATATACAAACAAGAATATTTCACACCAAAACCAGTAATACCTATCAAAAGTTCATCAACTTGTTTCTACCAACAATGCACATTTTGCACACATCACACTAACCAACCTTACCAAGAATATGATTTAGATATAATTAAAGAAACAATAATCAAATCCAAACAAAAATATTTCTTTTTCATTGATGATATGATACCAACAAAAAGGTTATTAGAAATAGCTGAAATGTTAAAACCATTAAATGTAAAATGGACTTGCCAGTTAAGACCAACAAAAGATTTAACTTACCCGGTATTAAAAACATTAAAAGAATCTGGTTTAACTTTTATTATGTGGGGCGTTGAATCTGCAAACAACAGAATTTTAAAATTAATTAACAAAGGTACAAATAAAGAAGATATAAAAGAAGTATTAAAAAATAGTTATAGAGCTAAAATAAAAAACATGACTTATATTATATTTGGATTCCCAACAGAAACAAAAGAAGAATTTTTGGAAACAATAAACTTTCTAAAAGATAACGAAAAATACATTGACTTAATTTCTACATCCATATTTGGTTTACAAAAAGGTACTAAAATATATAACAATCCAGAAAAATATAATATTATAATTAAAGAACAAAAAAGAACTTTGTTAGAACCAAAACTATCATATGAAGTAAAACAAGGATTATCACAAAAACAAGCAAAAGAATTAAGAAACAAATACAAAAAAACAATTGAACAAATTAACAAATATCCAAAAACAATGAATTTCTTTAGAGAACATATGCTTGTTTCAATAAAAGATAGAAAACTTTAATAACTAAATCAGATTTAAATATTTTATGCAATTACTTAAAGAAATTAGAGACAAAGATTTAGGAATAGATCCAAAAGAAGAAGTTAAGTATAGGTTACGTATGGCTGCAAGAGCTGTTCTTTTAGATAAAAATAATAAAATTGCTTTACTACATGTTACTAAACATCATTATCATAAACTTCCTGGCGGAGGTATCGAAGATGAAGAACAAATTTTAGCTGCTTTACAACGTGAAATCATGGAAGAAGCAGGTTGTACTTTAAATGTTAAAGAAAATGTTGGCATTATTATTGAATATAGAGATGAACATGAAATTTTACAATTATCCTTTTGTTATCTTGGTAATGTTAAAGAAAATAGTAAAAAATTAGATTTTACTGAAAAAGAAATTTCTTTAGGGTTTGAATTAATATGGGTAGATATTAATGAAGCGATTGAATTATTAGAAAAAGCCGAGCCAACAAGTTATTCTGGAAAATTCATTATTAAAAGAGATTTAACTTTTCTAAAGAAAGCTAAAGAACTTATGTAATTTTTAGGTTTTAATCTAAATCTAGAAAACCATAATTGCCGTTCTCTTTGTAAGCAATATCTGCATCAAATGGTCTTTCTTTCACATTATTAAGATCAGATAGATAAGCTTGAACAAAAACGTCATTTAAGACAATTGCAGTTTTTTCATTAGTTGCGTTAGGATAAGATGCTTGTAACACATAATTCATTTTTTCTGGAGCATTTTGAGCAAGGGCAGTTAATTTTTCATCACCTTGTCGATTTAATTTATCCACACCTTCAATCAAAGAAAGTTCTAACTCTGAAGGTATTTGTCCTAATTTTCGAATCATAGGTAATGTTTCCTCAATTTCTTGTTTGGAAGCTTCACAGTGAAAAAATCCATATGCTGTCCCAACATTATTGTCGTTTGCCATGTTATTATCTTGTATTAACTAGTATATAAACCTTTTGTTTTGTTACTACTCGCCAGAGACAATATAAATAAGCACTCAAGAAGTTTCAGAAAAGGATTTAAACGAATTATAGCTTATATAATTCTACGAAGCATGAAGAGAGTGAGAAAAGATGAAAATTGAATGTAAAGTAAAAGAATTCTTTGGTTTATTACCTAATTGGAAAGTTGATACACAAAAACTTATGAGAGAAATAAAAAAAGGCTGGAAAGAATAAGATTATAACAAATTATTTTCTTTATAAAATTTACGAACATTTTTCTTAAATTCCTCACCAGAGCCAAAAATTTTTCGAGCAATTTCATTTTTAGTTTTAATTTCCGTATCAATTAACACTTTTTGTATTGCAAAAAGAGAAGGATCTTTTTCTAATTTTTCAGCATACAACTTTACAAACTTTGGATGATTAAAAATATTCATTTTACATTTTCAAAACTTTTAAATCTTTTAAAGATTTCCTAACTGTAACATATGTAAAATAATGTATTCAGCCGAAGGCAAAAACCAAAAAAAAAATTAAAAAGGTTTAGGCTGGTTAAACTCATTAACACTTTTCTGCTCAAACAACCCACCATACTCAGGTACAACATCAGCCACAAACTTACCCATACCTTCGAAAGTCTTCACATGTGAAACCATTTCAGTTAAAATACCAAAAGGTATAGTTGAAACATGCGCACCTGAAATCAAAGCACAGCGTACATGCGACATATCACGAATAGATGCAGCAAGCACCTTACAATTCAAACCTTGAACCTTAAAGATCTTAACAATTTGTTCAACAAGATCGTTACCTGACACAACACCTTTATCTTTCTCTTTATGTTTACAACCGCAACACTTAGCAGCATTACCAGACAACAAATCATCGATACGCCCCATGAACGGACTTACATAAGTTGCACCAGCCTTAGCACATAAAAATGCCTGCTCAGGCGACATAATTAAAGTAGCATTTGTTTTAATACCTTTGGAAGATAACTTCCTAATAACTTTCAAACCGTCAAAGTCAGCTTGACCAGGTTGTAAACCAGGATTTACCGGTACCTTAACAACAACTAAAGGCGAGTTAAACAAAGTAACCAATTTCTCAGCTTCACGAATCATACTTTCCTCATTAACACCAATAACTTCCAAACTAACATGCTTACCATTATTAGAAGCAACAACATTTATCAACTCAGTAATATAAGATTGCATATCAACTTGTCGACCTTCGTTCTTAAGTTTATCAACAGCTTTCTTAATCAGTGAAGGATTAGTTGTAACACCGTCAACAAAACCCCAAGAAAACGCTTCTTTAATCTGCCCAAGTTCAGCAGTATCAACATATATTTCCATTTCATAACACCTCCATGTTTTACCAACAATCTTTAATTCCAATTTATAAAGTTTACCTAACTAAGATGCAAAGTTATATAAATAATCAATTTTTCAAAACAAAGTAATGTTAGAACAATTTCCTTCCTACAAAAAAGGCCAAGACCTTGTTAAATATTGTAAAGCTATTGCATGTACAGTACATTCTGGCGTTTCTAGGGATAATGGTTTAGCATATACAGACCATTTGGAAGATATGGTTGAAGCCATGGAATGTGTATTAAAACCTTCAGAATATTCTGCGGTTGCAAAATCTGCTGCATGGTTGCATGACGGTCCTGAAGACACTACCAACTTTGACGTTTTCAATCCTTACAATAAAAAATTTCAACGTGAAAAAAATACAATTTACTTAAACGATTTGTTAACTGAATCAAAAGAACAAGGCAAACATATTTGTTATATTGTGGACCGTTTAACACGTCGTGAAGGTGTTTCTTACCAAGAATACATGCACCAGTTATGTCGTGTTGGAAACAAAAAAACACGTAGTCAACTTAACACGCTTACAATTGCAGCCAAAATTATGGACAGAATGTCTAACACTGTACCTGACGAGTTAATTAATTTAAACGAAGAACTAGAATTTTATCGTACGCTTCACGTTAAGGGCATGCCATTAAATCTTTTTGAATCATTTTACAAAAAACAAAAAGTTTTACATACGTTCCAGAAACATGGCGATATGAAGTATAACCCTAGCCTTTTTTTCCAAGCTAAGATAGACAGGTTTTATAATAAAAAACTATGTTTTGCAGTTGACAACTTGCAACAATACCTATCACAAGCTGAAGAAGTTTTGTTAGTTCAGTTTGGTAAAAAGAATAACCATTTTGATATTGATGTTGCAAGGAAAAACGAACTTTTTGATTATGATAGGTTAAGAGAAAAGTTTATTGTATGCGCTGAAAGGTCTTTAGCAGTTTTACAAAAACAAATGCCGTTCAGAACCGAAGCACATATTTATGTTATGATGAAAACCGGTTACAACCGTGACTGGGAACAAATTAACGGTTACACTTCTGTTCTAAAAGAAATTCAAAACCGTTTACTTAAAACAGGTCAAGAACGAGAACAAATAAAATTTGTTATTGCTGAGCTTGAAGAAAATATAAGAAATGGTGAAGAGCTTCCGCCAATTGAAATAATTAATAAAATAAAAGAACAATTAAGTATTTAATTTTACTTCTTACCCCATAAATTCAAACCGAACGATTTTTCTCCACCTGCAATGTTAGCCCAAAACCCTAAGTTCCCTATAGGAGTTAAAAAATCTCCAGTAACACCGAAACTGTGGTAAAAGTTAGGATTTTCTCCATTATTACCTACAATACCTGCATCATAGTACACACCCATGCCGCCCATTGCCATTGTATAATATGTAAAGTTACGCAACGGTTCTTTCCAGACTGCAATTAAAAGATCCCATAGATGCAACCGTGCTTCGGCAGATCCAATTAAATAATTGTTGCCAGGGATTGAAGCCCACTCGTGGCCTCGGATAGAAACCGAACCGCCGTTCAAGTAAGTGTACGGATCGTCGCCTTGACTTGTACCGCCGTGCGCGCCAACAAACAAACTAAAGATTGGGTGTGGCGATAAACGTTGCCTTGCATCAAAGTTTAAGTTTAAATGATCAACACCAGTTGCTAGGTTTAAACCAGCTTCAGCACTTAGGAACAAAGAAGTACCTTGCTGCGGTCCTGTTTCGTTATACAAAGACGAATCAATACCCATTCTACCGCCAACAATAAGATTATGTGCAGGTGTATAGTTAGGATATTTAGTTTCAAACTCGTAACCGCCAAAACCTTCAAACCTTGTAAATCTGTTAGGTACAAAAGGTTTAATTAAAATTCCGCGAATCCTATGTTCGTCGCCGTAAGCTCTGCCAGAAACTTCAGCTGCCCATTGATCTTCATGGTCTTGGTATTTTGTGTAAAGGAAACCTGAATTTTGGCTAAAAATACCTGCAAAAAGTAAGTCTCGGGAAAGGGTTCGGTTCTTAAGCTGCACAAAACCCATGGCACCGTTGTTCGATAATGAAACCATCATATAACCTAAGCCAGGTGCAAGTTCCATTGGTCTTGGTTCAGTTAATAGCAAGTCAGAATGTTCAAGATTTTCATTTTGAGCTATATCATCAATAACAACTTCGATTGACTTCCGTTCTTGCCGTTGCCTAATATCAGAAATGGAAATAGAACTAAAACTTTCACCGTTCTTAAACAATTCAAAACCGTCACCTGTATCAATAACAATTGAATTTCCGTTGAAGAACACATTTTCAAGGTTAGTTGCTTCCAATTTATGCACGACACATTTACTTTCATCATTATTACGTTCAATAACTTCAACACGTTTTTTATTTTTAGCAACATTTTCACTTTCATAAACAATAAAATCGTTGTTAAACTCAACCCAGTTAACTTCCATTTGGTTCCCTAAATCATACTCTTCGGAATCAAGGTTATCTTCTTTCATGTTATACTTGTAAATAGATAATTTACCATCGCCAGAAGTCCATAACGAAAACGTACTATCATGTTGTTGCATACCAAATCGTAAATTGTCTTGCATAATCGTGTTAGACTTACCAGTTTCACGGTCATAAACAATAGCATTGTAACCGTTCATACCAGTTGTAATTAAAACAGATTTGTTAGAATCTTTAACATGCCAAACATCTTGCACGCCAGTCAAGTCAAAAGGATCAGCATCCATGTATTCGCTTAACGGAAACTCTTCGCCTGTTTCAACGAACACAACTGTATTATTGTAAGGCTTAGATATCATAAC
Source organism: archaeon (assembly GCA_043814545.1). Classification (GTDB taxonomy): domain Archaea; phylum Nanobdellota; class Nanobdellia; order SCGC-AAA011-G17; family GW2011-AR17; genus JBDRJY01. The sequence goes on from JBDRJY010000014.1 coordinate 79,711, forward strand.
ATGTTTGTCGTCAAGGAAAGTTAAGTTGCTAATCTTCCCCCAGTTTTTCAAGCCAGGTAATGGTGGCAAAATTGTTTCTTCACCAGTTTGTAAATCAGTTACCTTAAACTCAATATTATTTTTTTCTGAATGCTTTTTGATAAACTGTGCATGCATACTTACCATATACTCACCGCTTGGCGATACTGCACGTTTAAACTCGTCATAACCAATGTTAGGTAAATCCAGTTCAGGTTCTTTCTCTTCGAGTGAAATTATTTTGCCGTCTATATCTTGTACAAGGATTCTGTTACCTTTGTTATCAGTCGCTTCAAGAATAACACCTTCAATTGACATATCATCTCGTAAAATAGGTACAAAACTTTCAGTAACATAAGTACTATTTTTATATTCAAACTTTTCACCAACTAAATCTGTAAAAAGCATAGCTTCAAGCAACTGCCTTTCACCTTGCATAGGCTTAATTTTAGTTTCTTTTACTCTTAAGCTAAGATTTTTCACGTCGTTGAATTTGATATGTGTGTCGTCAGTGAAAAAAGGGTTTAATGCAGCTATCGGTTCTTCACTTAATTGTACAGTTTTACCAGTTTCATCTACAAGGTATAAATTATAATCGTTACCATGGTCAGCTACGAAAACAATTTGGTGTGACGAAGGCGAATATTGCGCTACAAGTTCATTAAAATTGTTATCAGTTACTCTTACAACAGCACCGTCTAACATTTCATACATGTGCGTTTGAAAAGACCATTCAGGCCTACTATTAGTTCCTTCATGCAAAGTCATATCTTCCCTCGTGAAAAGGAACGAATCAAACTCGTCAGAATAGTCTAAAAATTTTTCACCTTCACGCGTATCAGTTAACTGTACAAGATTACCATTGTTAATATCAATCTTGTAAATATCTAACTGTTCACCTTCAGAACCAATGAAAGCGATTTCGTGATCATTTACTAAGACAGGGTTACGAATAACTTTCATACATTCAATAGGTATAACTTTTCTTTCACCTAAATTAATACCACCTTTTTTATTTTCTTTGTAAGATTGTACATATAATACATCATCAAATCCTTTCATCCCAGAAAAAACAATTGTATCGTCGTTAACATCTGCGCCAAAACGTAAATAATGTAACGAATCCATGTGCAACTGATTATCACTTGCGACAAGCTTTTTATGAAGGTTACCGTTTTCGTCGACAGTGTTAATATACAAATTATTATGTTGGTTATTAGTTAAACCTGTAAGGAAAACATCTTCATGCGCGCCTAATAATCTTCCCGTAGTAAGACCGTTACCTAACTTGTCAAGATCTCGGTAAGGTTCAAACTCTTCCTGTAATTTCTGGATAAGAACACCGTCAAACTCTTCTAAAGACATACCTGTTGCATGTTTAAACGCAGATTTAAATCGTGTAGTTCCGGGTTCGTTAGCATCCATTTCATACATTAAACGTATGGACGAGCCAGGGGAAACATCTTCCATTGTTTTAACAACAAAAGTTCCCATTGGGTATAAAGGATAAGAACCGTAAAGTGCTTGGTTTAAATTTTCAACAGTGAATAAGGAAGCAGAATTGTTCAAGTATAAATCTTTTACAACCATTTGTTTTTTCGCGTCCCAACCTTCAGAAAAATATTCAGCTTGACCTTCAATTAAAAGTAAAGGTAGACTGTTAGGACTGATTAAATTACCTTTAAAGCTTGCAGCGTTAGGCACAACTTCAACTTGGAACTGGTGCCAGCCTTCATGTCGTCCAACGTGATAAAGATCGCCATAACTTCCTTCAAACGGAAACATCATGTCCCCCATACCTATTGTTAATGTTAAACCACCAAGACCGTCAGGGATTATTGGCGAAATTCTATTTTGCCTAAACTCGTCCCTGTTTTTTGGCAAAGATACATAAAGTTTTTCAGCTAAATGGTGCGCTTCAGTAAGGTCAGCATACTCTTCAAAAGTTTCATCCATAGTATCTGCAACCCATGTAACATTATCTTCATTTAAAGTTGTAACAAAAGTGTAATAGTCTGATTCGTAACGTTCAGGTTTGGCAAACTCTTTCTTTTGCGGACCTAAAATGTTAGTCATAAAAAAAGGTATTGTCGCGTCAGGCGTATTAAAATAATTTTCAATAAGTCCGCCCATAGAATTTTCAGCATATGCTAAATATTCAGCTTCTTCTAAGGTTGGATCTTGTAAAGTACTAAGGTTTTCTAAGGTTTCGTCAAGCTTAGTATTAATTATTGGCCGTGCGTCAGCAGTGTTCAATGCTATTGCAGCTGTAATGCCACCAAGAACAGAAAATAGAATATTACGAACTTTTACCATTATATCAGGCGTTTATATTATAAGAGCTTTATAAATATTTATATTATCTTACCGAATCTTTTTATAAAGTGTTCGAAAAATGTCCAGAATGTTCTCTAGAAGTATTATTTATAATAACGTTACCAATTTCAGTTATCATATTTTTGTCTAAATAATTAAACAACCAATAACAATAACCCAAAACATTACCTATACATTCTTTGAACAAATTTTGTTTATCAATTTCAGTTACATTTTTTTTATTACTTAGTTTATAGAGTTTGGCCAAATTACCTATCTCCATTGTAACGAAAGGTAAAAGCGATTGCACATTAACGTGTTTAGGTTTCTCTACTTTAAAATTTAAAATTAAGTTAGAATTAAAGTTAAACATTTCACACATTCCTAAACAATAAACAGAAATATCTGCAATAGCATCTAAAATTTCCATTTCATCATTTTTTATATAAGCCTCGTTAAGCTCACCAACTTCTTCAGTTAACAGAATAATTTCTTTACCGACATCTTGGACATTAAAACCACGAGAAATTTTATTTTGGTAAACTTTTTGTTGTAATTCGTATAAAACCATCATTTGAGGTAACTATATAGTATATAAAAATTTTATGAAAAGATTTATATATGTTTAAATCCAAATATATGCTATGGCAAAAAGTAAGAAAAACTTAGACTGGTACCATGATTCAAAAAAAAACATGCAACGTATAGTTACTGTTTTGTTACTTGTTGCATCAGTTGGAATGACATCATTTTTCATGGGTGGTGGGATAACTGGTAATGTTGTTTTACGTACAGCTTATGGTAAAAGTTTTTTTGTAGCTTTTATTGCAATGCTAATGGCATTTTTAGTTGCTGCATATTATCTAATTGTGCACGATTAAATTAGTAAAAGAATTAAGCCAAGCGTAAGACAATAAAAAGCAAATAAGTGAAACTTCTGTTTTGTAATCATTTTTAGTAACAGTTTAAGTGAAAAATATCCTACTATGATTGACACTACCATTCCTGTTATTATTGGTAATAATTCTGCTTGGATGAAAGAAGTGTTAAACTCTAAAATTGTAGCGCCGATTATTGCTGGCACTGATAATAAAAATGAAAACTTTGCAACTTTAGTTTTTTCTATTCCAAGGATTAAACCTGTTGATATTGTTGAACCGCTTCTAGATATACCAGGGAAAATGGCTACGCCTTGCATTATTCCGATTATTACCGAATGATACCATTTTATTTTTTTCTTAGACGGTAAAAGCTCTGAAAATGTTAACAACGTTCCTGTAAAAATTAAACCAAACGCTACAGCATTCAAACTTGAAAACGCTTGCATAAAAGTGTCACGAAAAAATATTCCAATTAAACCTGTAGGAATAGAACCTAATATGATAAACAACCCTAGTTTACCATATTCAGATTTAAAATTTAAGTTAAAAAATTCTTTCAAAATTAAGAAAATATCTTTGTAAAAGACTAACAAAATCACAACCAAAGTTGCAACATGTAAAAGTATATCATAAAACACTGGTACTTGAACATTAAAGAGTTGTTGTGCAATTACCAAATGTCCTGAGCTTGAAATAGGCAACCATTCTGTTACACCTTGTATTACACCTAAGGCAACAGCTTCAATTAAAGTTAACATAGCATGAACTGGAAAATGTGTTCTTTATTAACTTTCTGAATTTAAAAATTTTTTTAACTTCATAATAGCTTGTTTACGCATACTTATTGAATCTTTTTCTTCACGACTCATTTCAGCAAAAGTTAAATCTTTTCCTTTAGGAATAAATATAGGACCCCACCCAAAATCATTATCACCTTTAGGCTCAACAATTGTACCTTTAAGTTTCCCTTCAAAAAAATAGATTTCATCTTTGTTAACAGCATAACCTATCATAGTTTCAGCAACAGCTTCCTTTCCTTTAGCAAGTTTAGCAATACCATCTAAACCTAAAGATTTTAAAAACCATTTTATTAAAGGTCCAGGCAAACCGTTCCAGTCGTTAATGTATAAAGAAGTATCTTCAACAATAAATGGCCCTTCATGAGATTTCAAAGCTTTAAGAAGTTTAATTAGAATAATTTTTTTAGAATCAAGTTCTTGGATTTCTGGAAGATCATAATCAATTTGTTTTATATTTGGAAAAAAACGTTTAAACTCTTCATATTTTCCTATGTTACCGGTTATAATATACATACAAGTTTACAATTTTTAACCGATTTATAAGTTTTACTCTAATAATGTTAAAAGCAACATCATTCCTATACCCAGAATTAAAGCAACAAAAATTCCTAAGTTTTCTACAGGTTTACAATCTTTTTTTAACTCTGGTATAAGATCAGTACCGGCAATATAAATGAATCCTCCTGCAGTGAAAGGTAACAAAAATAAAGATAAATTTTGAAACTTTGCACCTAAGATTAAAACAACAACTGCACCTAACACAGCAAATAAAGCAGATAAGAAATTAAAAAATAAAGCTTTAGTTTTAGTAAACCCTGCATAAATTAAAATTCCAAAATCGCCCATCTCTTGTGGAATTTCGTGTAAGATAACAGCTAAAGTAGTTGCAATACCTAAAGGCAAACTTATAACATAACTGGCAGCTATTACCATGCCGTCAATAAAATTATGAAAACCGTCACCGATTAAATTCATGTAACCTAACGGGTGCGGATGATTTTTAGATGTAGGAACGTGACAATGTCGCCAATGAATAAACTTTTCCAAAATAAAAAATACTAAAATCCCTGCCAAGATTGAAAGTGAAAACATTAAGCCTAACCCTATTTCTTCAACAGCTTCAGGTATTAAATGAATGAAAGCATCACCAAACAAAGCACCGGCTGCAAAACTGACTAAATATAATAATATCTTTTTTAAGAATTTTTCTTTGAAAGCTAAAGCTAACACTCCTATTAAAGATAAAATACTTACAATAATTACACTTAACAGCGTAGCGAACCAAACATTCATAACCAGATGATTTGATTTTCATGTTTAAAAACGTTTCTTTTAAATAATCTAATAACATAACATAAAACTGAGGTGATATATAATGGCCTGTGGATGTTGTAGTGTTAAAAAGAAAAAAGCTGACCCTAAGAAAAAGAAGAAATAATCTTAACAAAAAATTTTCTTTTTTTAAATTCTTAGATTTTGTCACCACAAACTTTAAATAACCAAATAAGCCATATTTCGGTGAGATGACACAAATAGTTATAGTAGGTTTAGGTTATGTAGGATTGCCGTTAGCAGTATTACTTTCACATCATTTTCCACTAATTGGTTTTGAAATTAATGAAAAGAAAGTTCAAGAGTTAAGACAAAATATTGATTCTATGTTAGAAGTTTCTACTGAAGATTTGCAAAATGCTAAAATTGAGTATACAACTAACCCTGAAGATATTAAGAAAGGAGATTTTATTATTGTAGCTGTACCCACACCTATTTTAGATTCAAAGTTGCCTGATTTTAAATATCTTAAATCAGCTTCACAAGTTGTAGGCGAAAATCTTAAACCGGGTGCAACAGTTTGTTACGAATCAACAGTATACCCCGGTTTGACTGAAGAACTTTGTGTTCCACTAATAGAAATCTATTCCGGATTAAAACATGGTGAAGGTTTTAAAGTTGCTTACTCTCCAGAACGAGTTAACCCTGGCGATAAAGAACATACCATTGATAAAATTACAAAAATTGTTGCTGCATCTGACGCACAATCATTAGAATTAACTTCACAAGTATACTCAACAATATGTCCAATCTATAAGGCTGCAAGCATTAAAGTTGCTGAAGCTGCAAAAGTTGTTGAAAATACTCAACGTGACTTAAACATTGCTTTGGTAAACGAACTAAGTTTAATTTTTCATAAAATGGATATTGACGTCATGGATGTTATTGAAGCTGCTGGCACCAAATGGAACTTTCATAAATATAAACCTGGTTTGGTTGGCGGGCATTGCATTTCAGTTGACCCTTATTATTTAACATATAGAGCAGAACAATTTGGTTATCATCCTAAAGTTATTTTATCCGGGCGAGAAGTAAACGATTCTATGCCTATTCACGTCGCAAAAATGGCTATGAAAGGTTTAAACAACGCAAACAAAGTTTTGAAACAAAGTAAAATTCTTGTTATGGGTTTGACTTTCAAAGAAAATGTACCTGACATTAGAAATTCTAAAGTTAAAGATTTAATAAATGAATTAAAAGAATATGGTATAAAAATAATTGGTGTTGACCCTTGGCTAGATAAAGAAACAGTTGAAAAATATTTTGGCATTGAATACAAAAAGTTAGAAGAAATTAACGAACCGATAGACTGTATAATTTTTGCACAAGCACACCGACAGTTCTTGAACATTCCTTTGAATGAGTTAAGAATGAAAATGAATGCTAATCCTATCTTGATTGATTTAAAGAGAGTTTATAATCGTAAAGAAGCTGAAATGTACGGTGTAAAATACGAAACTTTCTAATTATCTTAAATATTTATCATAAATTAAATTAACAGCTTTACTACTATCACAATCATTAACTACATAGACAATACTACGTCGCTTTGCACCGAGTGCTAATGGCCTAACATCAATACCATTTTGTGCAAGTGTTAAATGTAATCTTGCAGTTAAAACTGGATTATCTTGTAAACCTTTTCCGCCGACAACCATACATCCAATATTTTCTTGCAAATCAATACCCGAACGAGGACCTAACAAATTATAAAGACTATCAAAAATACGTTGAGTTCTTCCTTTTTCATTCAATTGTTCTTTACGTAAAACAACAGAAATATCATCAATAATTCCGGGTATAAATTCTACTGAAACATTTTCTTTTTCAAATACTTGTAAAATTTTTCTTAAAGTTCCAACTTCTTCATTCATTCCAAAATATTCAATGTTAAATGAACAAAATCCTGGCTTGTAAGCTACACCAATTATTGGTTGGTTAGAATTACTAAGACGATCATGTACAACATAAGTTCCTTCTGAAGGATATTTGCCGGCATGTCTAACATGTAACGGCACACGCATTTCATCAAGACAACCCATAGCTTTAGGATGAAAAATATTAAAACCAAGGTAAGCTAAATCCCGCAATTCTCTAAATGTCATTTCTTCGATTTTTTTAGGATTTTTAACAATGTTTGGGTCAGCTGCCAAAATTCCTTGACGATCAGTAAACTTTTCGTAACATTCAGCACCTAACGCTGCAGCAATATAAGCTCCACTCATGTCTGATCCGCCTCTCCCTAATGTCCGTATTAATTTTTTTGAAGTGTAAGCATAATATCCAGGCACGACAACTCTTTTGTTCCCTTTAATAGTTCTTTGAATTTTATCTTTAGATGAAGGTAAGATTTTTGGATGTTCAGTATCAGTAACAAGAAATAATTTTGAAGGGTCAACATATTCTAAACCTAATTTTTTAGCAATCATTTTTGCACAAAACTTTTCACCTATGGCTTGCAAATTTTCAGAATAATTTGGAATAGAATTTTTTACCTGATATTCTAAAGTTTGTTTAAGGTCAATTATAGATTGTTGTGATGCAAATTGTTCATATTTTGACAAAATTTCATTAATAATAGATAAATTTTTAGTATTAGCTAATTGTATAAGCAAATCTGTCACATTCTCCGGGGCAGAAACAACTATAACTCTTCGACGATAATCATCCTCAATTATTTTTTCAACATTTTTAACTGAAGTGCCGCCAAACTTGCTTACAATTATATTTGTCATGAAAATTTATGCTTAGAATTCTTTTATAAACCTTTTTATTTAAGAATTTTTTTAATACTATAACTTTTATGATCTCTTTGGTTAGCATGCGTAATCATTTCTGCAATAAGACCCATTGACGCAAACTGTACTCCTAACACCATCATTAACACAGCTAACATTAACAAAGGCCTTGAACCTATCCCTTGCCCTAAAACCCATAAATATGTAAGATATAAACCAGCTAACCCACCTAACGCTACAAATATTGCGCCAAAAGTACCAAACAAATGTAATGGATGTAACTGGTAAGATGACATAAATTTTACTGTTATAAGATCCATAAAACCTTGCAAAATTCTGCCTGTTGAATATTTAGTAAAACCAAACTTACGTTCATAATTTTTCACAGGAATTTCTGCAATCCTGTAACCATTCCAATGCGCAAACACAGGAATGTATCGGTGCAATTCTCCGTAAAGAACAATATTTTTTACAACTTCGTTTTTGTAAGCTTTGAACGGACAATTAAAATCATGTAACCTTACACCTGTTAATTGTCGTGTTAAAATATTAAATATTCTTGAAGGATAAACTTTTAATGTGCCTTGATGTTTGGTTTTTTTCCAACCTGAAACCAAATCATAACCCATATCCATTACTTTAAGAAACCGTGGAATTTCTTCAGGATTATCTTGCAAATCTCCGTCCATTGTAATTACAATATCACCTTGAGCTAGTTCAAACCCAGCTGACAACGCTGCAGCTTTTCCATAATTTCTTCGAAATGAAACAACTTTCAACCTAGAATCTTTTTTATTAATCGCAGAAAGGTTTTGAAAAGTGCAATCTTTCGACCCATCATCAACATAAATCACTTCATAATTTTTTTTCAGTTTAATCATAACTTTTGTAATTTGGTCGTACAACGGTTTAACATTTTGTTCTTCATTCAGTACAGGTACAACAATTGATATATCAGTCATTTTATTCTTCCAAAATTTGTCAAATCTATTTGATTTTTCTCAATTAAATGTTTTATATCTTTATCGGTTAAGATTTTTAATTCGTTTAACCTGTTTTGCGCCACCCAATCTTTTTTATTATGATCAATATAACCAGGATGCACCATGATTTCTGTAAAACCTTTTTCCAAATTGTTTAAAATATTAAGGAAATAATCTTTTGTTGGGTTTCCTGTTAAGAAAAGACCATAAAAATGATTAGAATAATCTAACCCTGCTTTGTTAAATCTTTTTTGTGAACGTTTAGCATAATAATTCAACATATAATATTTCCAAGTTTGCCTTCCAAATTTAATTGGCCCTTTTTCTATTGGCAACCGAATTTTTTTAATTTTATATTTCTTTGCAAGTTTAATTATTAAATCTAAAATATAAGGAAAGATGTGAATATGTGAATGACCATTAATATGATCTGGTTTTATACCTGCTTTTACAACACGTTTAATTTGTGCATTAAGTTCTTTTGCAACTTCTTTATTATCAATAAGATATAATCCTAAAAGATGTTGGTTATAAAATTTAAAATTATTATTTTTATTCACAAGATTTTTAAGATTACTTACAGCCTTACCACTAGTTATGTTTAAATGAACTCCTACTTTTAATGTAGGATTTTCTTTTAACATTTTAACTGATTCTTCAAAACAGGGACTATTAGCTAGTATAGAAGTACTTGTAATAATTCCTTTTTTATGCCCTGCAATAATACCTTTATTCACAGGCATTGAAACGCCAAAATCATCTGCGTTTACTATAAGATGCTTCAGATTTAACACCCCCGATAGGCAGGATAAATGTGTTATATTTAAACTTTTGGTTGTTCGTTTTTAAATGACTCATCTGCTGATAATGTTTGGCCTTCATACTCTTCCAAGACAGGGTTTAAGACTTCTAATTTAACGCCTGCAGCTTCAAAAAGTTTTCTAGTATCTTGCCCGGCATGGTAAAGCTTTTCAACGACAACACGTTTAATTCCGGCTGTTATTATAGCTTTAGCACAGTTATGGCAGGGTTCAAATTTGCCATATACAGTAGCGCCTTCAAGAGCAATACCACGTTTAGCTGCTTGACAAATTGCATTCATTTCAGCATGGCTAGTACGCACACAATGTTGGCTAACACGACCGTCTTCATGCTTTGTTGCTTTAATTAAATGCCCTATTTCGTCGCAATGTGGCTGTCCTGGCGGCGATCCAACATAACCTGTTGTAAGAATTTGTTTTTCTTTTACTATAACACAGCCAATATAACCTCGATCACACGTTGCCCGACCTGCTATAGCTTTAGAAATATCCATAAAATATTCGTCCCATGACTTTCTTTGCTGATTATCCATTTTAAATTATTTCATTATTGCAAGTTTTTTATAGATTAGCATAATTGAGTATATAGTTAGGTTTATATATGACTAATTTTTTAGGTTTTATATGAAACTAGCAGCATTATTTTCAGGCGGAAAAGATTCGACTTATGCTTTGTATAAGGCTTTAGAAGATAACGAAATAGTCTGTTTAATATCTATTATTTCTGAAAATCTGGCTAGTTACATGTTTCATACTCCGAACATTAACTTATGTGAGTTACAAGCAGAAGCTCTTGGTTTCCCTTTAATTCAAGTTAAAACCAAAGGTGAAAAAGAAAAAGAGTTAGTTGATTTAGCTAATGCAATTAAACAAGCTAAAGATGAGCATGGTATTGAAGGTGTGACAACTGGTGCCTTAGCTTCAGAATATCAAGCTTCTCGGATTAAAAAAATTTGTGACGATTTAGATTTAAAATGTGTTAACCCATTATGGGGCAAAAATCAAAAAAAGTATATGCAAGAATTGCTTGATAACGAGTTTGAAGTTATGATAATTGGTGTTGCTTCTGATGGTTTAGGTGAAGAATGGTTAGGCAAAATCATTGATCAAGAAGTCTTGGATATTTTAATGGAGTTAAGCGATAACTTTGGTTTCAATCCTGCGTTCGAAGGTGGTGAAGCTGAAACTTTGGTTGTTAACTGTCCTATCTTTAAGAAAAAATTAAAAGTGATAGATTCTGAAGTTGATTGGGAAGGCAATTGTGGAACTTTTATTATTAGAGAAGCTGAGTTAGAATAAAAAAACCGTAATTTAATATATACATAAATTGTCTGGTTTGTGGATTAATATTAAAATAATTTATTTAAATGATTCAACATCAAATGCTTTAATCTTACCAAAATAAGTTGTTGCAGAAATGTTTGTTTTGCTAAACTTTGAAAATAATTTTTTTATTTCTTCTTTAGTAAAATAGTGGTGTGGTATCTCTTCTTCTCCAATCATCGATCCAATAAATGTGTTTTTTTCAATCTCTCTCCCTTTGCCGTAGGTTTTATCATTTACTGACATAAATTCCAAAATAATCATCCCTTTAGGTTTCAAAACTCGGAACATTTCATCTATTGTTTTCTTTGCATCACTTAGTAATCCATGTCCTATAGCAAAAACACAGATGATTGCATCAAAAAATTCATTTTTATAAGGTATTTGAGTCATGTCGTGAATTTTATATTGGATATTCTTCAGATTTTTTGTTTTCGCATTTTTTTTTAGAATTTCAATGCCTGTTTTTGATATATCGGTAGCGTATACTAAAAATCCTTGTTGTGCTAAATAAAGACTGTGTCTCCCAGTCCCACAACCTAAATCTAATATTCTGATATATCCTTTTTTCTTAAAGAGCTTGGATACCTTAATTATTTTGGGCTGAGGGTTAGAGAAGATTTCTCCATCTTTTACATATATTTTTTCCCATCCTTCTGTTTCCATATAAAATTAAAGATTCTTTTCCCTTTAATAATATTGCTAATTTCAGGATGCGGATTTTAGAAATTGTACATTGTTTGTCCACAATTCAAACAATTAAAAATCAATCAAAAATATGATACATTCTATTTAATATTTTATAGAATAGTTTATAGAATAATTTATAGAAACATTATCCTAACCAAAGAAAGTTCCTACCCATAACCCTACATACCTAGTAATAATTATCACAACAATAGCAATCACTAAATGTTCGCCAATAACTTTAAAAGAATCTTTCTTATCACGTTTAGCAATATAATAACTTAAACCCGTTATCATTAACAAGCCCCAAGCAAGACAAACATAAATCGCAGTTGACAATTCAAACAATAAGATTGGAATTAAAAATGTTAAAGCAAACACAAACTTAGTAATAAAAGTTGCAAGAGTAGATTCCCAAATTTCTTTATGCGAATGTTTATTTTCAGACTCTTCAGAGATATGTATACCTAATGCGTCTGAGAAAGCATCAGCAATAGCAATAGAAATTATTCCTCCTATAACAACTAATTTAGAATGTAAAGCTGAGTCTAAACCAACAATCATACCTAAAGTAGTAATAGCAGCAGAAGTAAGACCAAAACTAAATCCTTTACGTAAAGAAAGTCTCATTGTCGTTTTTTTAATAGTTTTTTAATTTCCTCTAAATCTTTTTGTATGTCTTGAATTTCCCTTTCAGCTTTACGATTAACTTGATAATCATATTTAGCAGTCAAACGATCACGTTCAGCTTGCCTGTTCTGACTCATTAAAATTACTGGCGCCTGTAACGCTGCTAAAGTAGATAAAGCTAAATTCAATAAAATGAAAGGGTAAGGGTCCCATTTAATAAATATAAAATATACATTAAAAATAACCCAAAGAACAAATATCATTAAAAATGTTAGAATAAAAGTCCAGCTACCAGCAATTCTTGTTACAATATCTGCCAGCTTTTGGCCTAAAGTAAGTTTGGTTTTAAAAATTACATGACCATTTTTTTGTGGAATCATCGCTAACAATTTATTATTTTTGGAGATTATTCCAAACAATTTTTTAGAATATTTTTTCTGAACCATTAAAATTTAAAATAGGAAAAATCCTTTATAAAACTTTTCATTCTGAGAACAAAGTAATTTTTTCTAATTGTACACCACAATAAGGACAAGAGCTAGGATATTGTTTAATTAAATCAAATTTGAAAGGATAAGAACAACGTTTGCAAACATAACGTATAAAATCTTTACCTTCAATTTTTCTAACTTTGTTTGTAACAGTTTTCTTATAACCGTGAAAAACATCAAACTCTTCTTCTTGCATGAACTCTAACCGAGAATTCTTTCCAACATTTTTTTGGCTCGAACATTTTGGACAAGTCATAACGCCTAAATTAAAATCAATTTTAAAAGAATTAGGAGAAACCTTTTCACCACATCTCTTACAATCGGTTAAAACCTCTTTCTGTTCTCTAAGCATAAAGAATTGATATTAATTATTAGTATTTATAGTTTTTGGGGCTTAAAAAGATAGGATTTATAATCATCCCCTTATAATCACAGAAACTACATACATTACGTATAGTATTAAAAAAGCTAAACCTTGCCACTTATGTAATTTACGTTTTTCGCCGATAAACAGATAAACAAACAGTAAAAGGCTTACAAATATTAAAAATATAATATCAATATTAATTAGGGGCGGTAATTTAATCGGTGATATAACTGCACTCAAAGCTAAAACATAAAATATGTTAAACAAGTTTGATCCTACAAGATTACCTACAGCAAGATCTACTTCTTTATTTAAGGCTGCTATTATTGTTGTTACAAGTTCAGGCAATGACGTACCTACAGCGATTATTGTTGATGCAACCAAAAACTCACTCCATCCTAAAGCAGAAGTTATTGCTAAAGCACCATCAACAATCCATTTTCCGCCAAAGTATAAACCTAACATACCTGACACCATCATTAAAGCTATGATACTCCAGTTATTATATTTCATACCAACTTCTTCTTTGAACGCTTTTTTATGATGTTTACGTGCAAGCTCATAAATGTAAACAAGAAATATCACAAAAAATAATAACATAACTATACCGTCAATACGTGTCAAGGCTGAATATGTTATACCGCCATTATCAATTAATCTATCGTTAGCAACAACAAATAAAACAATTGCAGCAAGGAAACCAAACGGAATTTCTTTCCATATAGTAGAACTTTTTACAGTTATAGGATATATCAAAGCACCTATCCCTAAAACTAAAAGGATGTTTGCAATATTACTTCCAACAATGTTACCTAATGCTAATTCAGTAGAACCTCTAAACGCTGAAACCAAAGTCACAACTAACTCTGGCATCGAAGTACCAAAAGCTAAGATAGTAAGACCAACAATCAAAGGTGGTAAACCCATACGCTTTGCAAATGAGGATGATCCTTCGATAAGATAACGTGCGCCTGCTAAAAGAAAGAAAAAACCAAAAATAAACAAAATATATTCAAGCATACGGTTATATTAGAAAAATTAGTATATTAAGTTTTGGTTTTTGCCTATGGCTGAAAATAAAAAATTATTCTTCTTGGTTTCATATTCTTTCTTTTTCAATATACAATAATTTATATTTTAATACAATAATCTTTATAAAGAAAAAATTATAAGAATCAACACATGCAATTAGTTCTTAACCTTGAGAAGGAAACAGTGGCAGACCTTAGAAAAAGTATAAACATCATTAACCAAGTGATACATAACAAAGAAAATAACCAGCCTTTAACAAATGGTTTACAACAATATGCAAACGGTCATGCACCACAACAACAAGAACCTTCAATAGCAGTAAAAAAACTTCAAGAACAACAGGAAATGATAGACCAGATTGACTTATCAGAAATGTTACGAAAAAATTTTAGATAATTTTGTCCATTATCTGTTTAGTCATTTCTTTAGCTTTCTTAATATCATCGTCGTTAACTGAATTAATAAACGGTTGAGTTATTTCATCTTTCTCAGGGCTTAGCCCAAGACCCAATGAAACTTCAGTTTTTTCTTTCTTACCTGCTTTCTCTAACATCATACGTACAAACTCATCAGTATCTTCACTCATAATATTATAAATTAAATTAAAGATATTTAAAGAATTAGATAATAAAAAACTTATTTCTTAAGTTCTTGAACAGCAACAGCACAAGTGCAAGGTAACTTTACAAAAGCATCTTTCACAGCTTTAATAGCATGGTCTACACCGTTTTTATCAACGTAAACACTAAAAATGATTGTACCTGCCTTTACTCTTGCTGCCAACCCTACTGGCCGTCCAAAAGCTTTCTGCATACCTGTCTGCATACGGTCAGCACCAGCACCTGTAATCATTTTATTTTCTCTTAAAACATGATGAGGATATTGCCTGATTTGTAAACGGTAATTCTTACCCAAACGCGGGTTTAATCTACGAACAATCATCAAACGAGCTGACTCAATAGCATTATGTCTAACTTGCAGAGGTTGTTTAGATTTTAAATCTACTCGGTAAGGAAAATCTTTAATTTTATCACCAAAAATAAATTTTACAATCTTAGAAGTTGGAACTGTACGAATGTAAGATTTACGTTTATACTTAGATTTACGAGTATAAGCACGTTCAATATTCCTATAACATGAAAATGCTCTTAGACCTGCCATTTTACGCTTTTACCTCTATTTTTTTACCAATAGCTTGTCCAGGTAACCCATGTTCAAATACAGCTCTAACAGCGCCGGAATTACCATGCGTTGAAGCAATTTTACCAGAAAGAATCTTACCAGAAGATGAAGTCCAGCTAACTTCTTTACCAATCAATTTAGCAGCTTTCTCTTTATTATCAACACCTTCCATTGTCAAAATACAATGTCTAGGTGAATGTGTATGTCTGCCTTGCCTGAAATTGTTAACAATTGCTTCCATTTTAGTATCCTACAAGGATTTCAATATCCTTACCCATCTCTTTTTTAAGATCTTCAAAGATAGATTCTTTGATAAACACTTTCCTTGGCATATTAAGTTTACTTATAAACTTTTCTAATTCTTCCAAACTAGACTTGTCAAATGACCCTAATTTGCCAGTTTTTTGCACCTTAGCCTTCATAATTTCGTCCCTTTTCTCTAAATTAGGCACCAAAAACGCTATATCATCTAAAAGGATAAGTTCGCCAAAATTTGCACCTGACTTGAACCTTATTTTAGCACGTTCAAGTTCCATAACTTTACGTCGTTGCATATGTTCAACAAGAACTTTAATAAACAACCGTGCTTCACGACTAATCTTATTAATTTCATATTTATTAATGTTTCCTTTGTCAAATTTCTTTTTAGCATCAAGAACATCTTCTAAAACTTTCATGAACCGTTCAGGAATTTTTTCTTCTTCAACAAGCTTTTCTTTAAACAGCTCAAGTAATTTTGAAGTAGCTACTTTCTCGACACCTACAACAGCTAAAAGATCTTTAGTGACAGCAATACAAGTGTCATAAATTTCAATAATACTTTTTTGTTGCGCTTTATTTTCAATTTCCTTAAACAACTTTTCGATCCTGTCAAGATAATCTTTAGCATCTTTCAACATTTCATCAATTTCTTTACCAGAAACTTCTTTAGTTTTTCCATGTTCAATAGCTTTGAAAGCCTTACGAATTTTTTCTAAGATATCAATATATTTTTGTTCTAAGATTTTTTCTTTCTTAACAAAAATTTCTTCCATTAACTTACCTGTTTCTTTAGGTGTTGGTGGTGGAATACCATACATCATCAAAGCTGCTTGCGACGGATTCAAAACTGCGTAATAAAGATCTTCACCTACAACGCTTAACAGTTTATGTTTAGTACGAGTGATTAACCTTTTACCAATATCCATATTCATGTCAATTGCTTCAGGTGACGGTTTAACTCGTCCCATTTTCAGCAAAATTTTCCACGGCATGAAAACTCCTCTATCGTATAAAGGTACACCATCACGTAAAAAAGTGTATATTACAGGATTTGCATCCTTGATTGAATCCCAAAAATCTGTAAGAATATATGTTTGAATATGAAACTGTTTTTTAACACCAGTTATCTTAGACGCTTCAGCACCCATACCTAAAATAATTGCTCTTAATTTATCTTTTAATTCTACTCTAGACATACGTTTAACATCTGTATCATCTATAACAATGTAAACATCAATATCGTTAGATTTTTCGCCACGGAACAACGAACCTGCTGCAACGTAACTTAAGATGTATTTATCAAACTTTTTTAAAGTCATGGTTTTATGTACTTCAGAAATTTTAATAGCTGCTAACATATCAGAAGGATCATATAAAGGAGCCGCTTGTGCAATGGTTGAAAGAACTTCATACTTAGCATCATAACATGACTCTTTTAATTCAGAAGTTAATAGTACTTCAGGGTTAAAATTTTTGTCAACATCATTAGCAATTTTCTTTAACGAATCCATAAGACGCTTAACTAACTCTCCTCTAGGTATTTTTTTAGAATCATCATCATTCACTAAGACAAGAATATCTATTTTTGAAAGATCAGGCTTATCAGTAGAATTTTTAGGTTTTGGTGGGGGTAATAATGCGATACCAACAATAAATTTATCAAATTTATCTAAGGATTTCTTTGTAAACTGATCTAACTTTTTCTTCAGTTTTTCCATCTTATTTTTTAGATCTGTAGGTAAGACCGGGGTCTGAGGAAACATTTCAGAAGTTTTAGATTCATTCACAATATCTTTAGATTCTTTAATAGATGATTTTAATTTTGTCATAGTGCTTTAAAAATAATAATTTCTTTATAAAGGTTTTGGTATATATAGTAAAGAATAGTTTCTCCTTCGGATTTTAGACTATTATTGGGAATAGTTAAATTTATAAATAAAATGTTTAACAACTAAAACCATGTCAAAGTATTATGCTTACCTCGAAAAAAATAGTTTAGTTAATTTTGTAGGTAATACCAAAGACCAAATTCTTAACACTTTACAATATTATAAGGAAGATAGGAATGTTTCTGAGCTAGAGATTCCTTGCTCTGATGAAATCAAACGTGTTCATTCTTCGAACCCCATTGTAATAAGATGTGTTCAGCCTTGTAGTATTGAAACTTATATTGATGTTAAAATAAATGAAAATATTCATTTCAAAGTTAACCCTGGAATGTACATTGATGTTATCACACAAGCTGCTAATTATCAGTTAGTTAAACGTGGTGATTTGTATAAGTTTGATTCTGGTTTAGGGCCTTGGAAAATCTGGTTGTTATCTGAAGATGTTATGCAAAGTTTAAATGATTATGATTGGGAACAACATCAAAAATTTGTTGAAGAGATATTAAGTATTAACGAAAAAGGTTTTCATAGAGCTGGTTTTGTTCATACAGCAGATCTAAATAAGAAAAAAGAATTAATCCATTAAACCAAAACCTTATATTTCTTAAATCCCTTTTAAATTAAGTTATGCCTACATACAAATCCAATGTTTGGAAAATGTATTTGTTTAAGTTATTGATAAGCTTCCATTTCATTGGTGGTGTTCTTGTTCCATTTTTCCTTAACTGGGGCCAAATTTCCTTTACTCAAATTATGCTTTTACAATCTTTTTTTGTATTTTCAACGTTTGCATTAGAAATACCTACTGGAGCAGTAGCTGATTATTTAAGCCGTAAACTTTCAATCATTTTAGGTGCATTAACATTAGTTTTTGGCGCAATTATTTATGGATTGTATCCTAACATTTATTTATAAATCAACAAAAAAGTCAAAAAAAGTTTTAGGAAGATATCACAGTTTTGAACTTGCTGGTTAGTTGAAATGGTTAAGTTTTAACACTATTTCCGTTGGAGCTTTAATCTTTTTTATTATTTGGACTTATCAGCCTTTATTACAACAACTAGATTTACCCATAGTATGGTTTGGTTTTATTCACGCTATAGCTTTAGCAGGTATACAAATTCCTGTCTTAAACAATTTTGAACGTTTAGAAAAACTTTTCAAATCTAAAGAACGTTATCTTTTACTCAGCGGGGTGATTGCAGGAGTAGCTTTTATTTTGTTAGGTATAAACCCTTATTTAATCATAACTTTAATTTTGTTAACAATAATTTCAGCATTTGGTTTAACACGATATGTTTTAGTTAAAAATTAGATGCATAAATTTATCCCGTCGGATAAGCGCGCAACAGTAATGTCAACAGTTTCTATGGTTGATAGATTTGTAAGAGCTTTACTTTATCCATTAATTGGATTATTAGTAGACTTCTCTTTAAATTTAACTTTAATTGTAGTAGGAATATTAATTATTTTCTTTGCATATATTTCTAGAATAAAAGAAAAAGATTTGAAAGATTAAAAACAAATTTAACGACTAGAATCAGCTTGACGTTCAACTTCAATTTTTTTAGCAATAGCGTTCGAAGTTGTTTCTAAGTTGTAAGCTTTAATAATCTCATCAGCCAAAGTTTGTTCAATAGCTTTACGTGTGTTAAAAGATTTGGAATATGCGCCTTGTGCCATTAACTTCAAAGTTTGGTCAACCCTTCTTTGAGGAGCTGATTCAACAGCTTTCGGATACCGTGCACCACCATATTCAATGGCTGTAATTTCTTCTCGCGGAGCTCCGTTTTCAACAGCTGCAACAAAAACTTCTACAGGGTTTTTTTTAGTTTTCTCCTCAATTATCATAAAAGCCTTTTCAACAATATCATAACAGTGTGTAGCTTTACCAGTACAATGGCCTGAAGAATATTTATGTGTTTTACCTTTATGACCCGGTACCATAAGTTTGTTAATCAAACGTTCAACAATATGAGTTTTAGATTTCCAAAACATAATTTTCACATTACGACCACACGTTTTAGGTATAATAATAGGTTTCAAATTAATATAATTAACCAAACCCGGATCGCATACTTTTATTTGCGACGTGTCCCATTTGTTAAAAAGTTTAATTATACTCATCGTCTACCTTTCTCTATTTTACCACGAACTAAAGCGTTCAATGATTGATCGTTTACTTTTAAAACTTGCCAACGTACACATGGAATATCACCTTTAGCACGACCCATTTTACCACCAATACATTCGATAATAACTTCGTCGTGTTCATCAATAAGTTTGATAGCATTATTACCAGGTGCGAAAGCTGTAACTTTCTTACCGTTTTTAATTAACTGGCACCGTACACATTTACGCATTGCTGAATTTGGTTGTTTAGCTTCAAGCTGAACTTTTTCAAGAACAATAGCTTTAGCTTGTGAACTGCCTTTTAACGGATCAGACTTAGCTCTCAGGTTCAAAGTACGTTTTTTATAAATTTTACTTTTCCATCTACTAGTTTGACGTCTTGCTTTAAGTTTTTTTCCAGCTCCTAATCCATTACTTTTTGAACCCATTTTTATTTAAGGAAGATTGTTTATTTAAAAAGGTTTCTATTCAAGCCTAATCTCAGTCTTGAAATACTTCTTCACCAATTCATTAATTTTTTTCAAATTAGATTTTTCACGACCATATATTTGACCTTTTTCTTTATTGTTAGTGGTCTTAACCAAAATACCCTTACCATCTATAACAATTTCAATAGGTCTGATAGGGTATATAAGATTAATTATGAACTGTTTTATGTTTATATTATATTCAATAAGCTTAATTTTTTTCTTCATTAAGTTAGATAATCTATGAATATTACTTCCTGCTTTACCTAAAGCTTTACCAATATCACCTTGCTCAATTACAAAAACCAAGATATTATCGTCGATGAAACAATCTTTAACTCTAGCACGAGTTATACGTTCAAAGACGTTTATGTATCCAATTATTTCTTGACTGTAACTAATCATTTTTTCTAATAACTTAAGACAGAAACTATGTACTGTTTTTTACAAATCATACCAACTTCGTCGCTAGCCAATTCAAGTTTAACAACTTTAACGCTTTTCAACTTCGCAAGATATTCAATTTCTTTTTTAGCTTCTTGCGAACAGTTAGATGCAAGTAAAACAGTTTTCACATCGCCTTTTTTCATATTTTTAAGAGTTTGTTTTAAACCAAAAATTATGTTTTTCTCTTTCAATGCCGTTTTTAGTTCGTCTGTCATTTTTTCTTCATTCCTGTTACTAAATCAGGTAAACCTGTACCAACGGGGATTGGTTGATTTAGCATAACATTTTCTATAACTGAATTTAGTGGATCAATTTCACCGTAAAGTGATGCATTAATAATATGTTTAATTGGTGTTTCAAAAGAAGCACGTGCCAAAACACTTTCTTTAGAACCAGAAATACCACTACGTGTAATACCACTAATACTACCAGTGTTAGTCATCAATTCTGATAACAACATGATATGCCTTTGGTCAATATCCAAACCTTGGTCCTGAATTACTTTGGAAGCTTCTTTAATAATAGCTAACCGTCCAGCTTCAATACCTAAACATTTAGCAACTTCAAAAATATTATTACTTAGAGTACGTGTATCATCAACTTCTTCAATTTCTAAAGCTGCTGCCAAGTTAGAACCAGCAGTAATCAAAACAATTTCATTATTTTTCTTAACTGGCAAAACTTGCGAAATACCTTTAATACCTTTAATCATAATAGCTTTAAGTTTTTCTTTCAATGCAAATACAATTGCTAAGTTAACTTCTTTCGCTTTAGAACTAACAACAATCAAATTTTTTTCTTTCTGTTCAAAGTCAAGTCCCTTAATATTCTTTAAAGCAGCTATAATTTCCTCATCGGTAATTCCTAGTTCATTCATTCTTCGACGATCCAATTTCAACTCAACATTAGTTTTCAAAAGGTTAACAGAAATGTCAGATAAAATTTCAGTTAACGTGATTTCTTTAATCAAACTTATGATACGTTCAAGTTGTGCTTCATCTTTATTAAACGGTTTATTAAGATAAATTTCCATAGATGGTGTGCTAGGAATTTTACGAGCATCAAAAATTTCAATCAAACGCGGTAAACCCAAAGTAATATTAGCTTCAGCTACACCTGCTAAGTGAAACGTCCTTAAAGTCATCTGTGTACCTGGTTCACCAAAACTTTCAGCAGTTACAATACCAATAGCTTCA
Source organism: archaeon (assembly GCA_043814545.1). Taxonomy (GTDB): domain Archaea; phylum Nanobdellota; class Nanobdellia; order SCGC-AAA011-G17; family GW2011-AR17; genus JBDRJY01. The sequence continues at coordinate 101,705 of JBDRJY010000014.1, forward strand.
CCAGGATTAATCTTGGCTTCATTGTAACGTTGTTCTAACTGTTCCATAACTTTTTTCATCTGCAAAGCAGTCAATGTTCTTTCTAATAAAATCTGCTTAACATCATCCATTAATTTTACAGGAATCTTTTTTTCATACTCTTTCAACAGATTATCATGGCTCATTTTTATTCTCCAACAACATCACGAACAATCTTTAAAACATCAATTGTTCCATTTTCACTTTTTGATACGTCAATATTATCATCACCGTACTTAAACTGTACAATATTTTTGTTAGCATCACGAACAGTGTAATCATATTCAACTTTCAAATCTTGTAAAGCGTTAGCCAATCTTCGGTAAAGATAACCAGACTTAGGTGTACGCAAAGCAGTATCCATCAGAGAATCTCGTCCAGTCATAGCGTGGAAGAAAAATTCTACCGGGTTCAAACCTTTTTTATAACTATGCCTTACAAAACCTCTAGCTGCAGGTGATCTGTCACCTTCTTCAAACAACGATAAAGTTCTACCTTTATAACCTTTATCAATACGTTTACCACGTAAAGCTTGCTGTCCTACCATCGCAGCAGTCTGCGCTAAGTTCAAGATATTACTTTTTGCACCTGAAGAAGACATTATTAAGGAACTGTTATCTTTTACTGGCGATTTTGCAATAAGCTTACCTACCTTGTTCCTTGCCTCATTTAATTTTTGCAAAATCATAAGTTCTACTGTTTCTTCAACAGTCTTAGATGAAAAAGCTTTAATCTGACCTTTCTTAAATTTAACTAACAACTCATCAACTTCAACCTGTACAGTAGCAATAGTTTTTTTCAAATAAGTTTGCATCTCAAGAGTCAAGTCAGCATCAGCAGTCCTAATTGTAAATCCTCTTAACAATAAATAAGCAAAACCTAATTTAAAGATTTTACCAAATAAATCAACAGCAGTGTATTCATCATATAACCGGTGAATTTCTCTTAATAATAAACCGTTACCTTCACCAATAATATTACTATCAATAATACCAGATTTTAAATTACCTCTTTCAATCATAACATAAGAATCGTCAGCGATAGCTTCTTTAGTTGGAATACCTGGCTTGTAATGTCGCGAAAATGCAATAAGTTGTAAGTTGTCAGGTAACAAAGCGCTAAAAACTTCTTTCCCACTAACATTAGCTTTAAACTTTTTAAATTTCTCAGAGTTATCTACACCAATACTAATTAATAATTTGACAGCATTTTCTTTTGTTAAAACAGTTTTTTTCTGTGTTAATAAAAAGTTACCAGTAATAGAATCTTCAATACAACCAATAATATTAAGACCTTGTTTAGGACTCATAATCTGGGTTTGGACCTGCATAAGAATTTCAGCTTCAGCTTGTGCTTCTTCAGTTTGTGGAATGTGTAAGTTCATCTCGTCACCGTCAAAGTCAGCGTTATATGGCGCACAAACTGCCGGATTTAACCTAAACGAACGTCCCGGAAGAACTCTAATTCTATGACCCATAATAGACATCCTGTGTAATGATGGTTGTCTATTAAAGATTGCAATATCTCCATCTACTAAATGACGTTCAACAATTTGGCCAGGTGTTAATTCTTCCAAAATAACTTCTTGAGTTTCAGGTGTAATTTTTTTCTTTTTAACTTCATCAATAATAACATAATTTGCACCAGGATATTTCTTTGGACCATTCTTAACAAATTTAATTAACCAATCTTTGTTCCATTCAGTTACTCGAATAGGCACAGTCAATTCCATTGCAATAGCTTTAGGAACACCTACTTCGTTGAATTCAATCCTAGGATCAGGTGAAATTACTGTTCTTGCAGCATAATTCACACGTTTACCTGCAAGATTATGCCTAAACCTTCCTTGTTTACTTTTAATTCGTTCAGTAATAGTTTTTAACGGCTGGCCAGACCTGTGTCGTGCCGGCGGTACCTGACTGATAGAATTATCAAAAAATGTAGTAACATGATACTGTAATAAGTCCCAAAGATCTTCAACAATAATTTCTGGTGCACCTGCATTAATATTCTCAAACAACCGTTGATTAATACGCACAATATCACCAAGCTTATGTGTTAAATCATCTTCAGCACGTTCACCGCTTTCCAAAGTAATTGAAGGACGCATTGTTACAGGGGGTATTGCAAAAAAAGTTAAGATTGCCCATTCAGGTCTTGCAGATTTAACATCCAAACCAAATAAAGTAACATCTTCGTCAGGAATTTTTTCCAAACGTGCACGCATTTCAATTGGACTGATACGTTTACCGTCTTCAACAAAAGTTGAAGGCTTTTCCAATTTTACACTTTCTTGCTTAACACCACAGTGTGGACATTTTTTACTAGTCTTAGCCTTAGCAATCAAAAGTTTTGTCACACGCCAGTATTCATCAAGATTTTCTTGTGCAACTGATTCTTCTTGCCGCATGCGATATTTGTTAATCATAACATCATCTAACAATAACCTACCACAATCTTTACAACTTGATTGTAAAAAATCAAGAATTATTTTCAAAAATTTAATATGAATAACAGGTCTTGCTAATTCAACATAACCAAAATGCCCAAGACACTCTTTCAATTTACCATTACAAGTTTTACATCTTAAACCAGGATCAATTACACCTAAATGAATATCCATTAAACCACCATCAACAGGATAACCTTCTTGGTCATAAAGTTCAGGAGTTACAACTTTAACATTCGCCATTTTCTTTACCATTTTAGGCGAAATCATTCCAAACTTAATGTTATCAATCTTTTTGTATAGGTAGTTTTTCATTTTTTCCTCAATATTTACTTTTCAAATTCAATTTAGGGTATACACCAAGAGCTTTCAATTCATCAAGTAACAATTTGAATGCATAACTCATTTCAACAGGCGTCAACAACACATTCGTACCACACTGAGTACAGAACGCTCGATTACGCATTGTTTCGTAAACTCCAAGCATACCACAATTTTCACAAACATAAACCAAAGTTTTATCTGAATCAAACCTTTCTTTTAACAATAATGATGCACCATGGGCTACCAAACAATCTTTCTCCATCTCACCTAATCTTAAACCACCGCCGTCGCTTCTACCTTCGATAGGCTGCCTTGTCAACAACTGGATTCTTCCAGAAGCACGTGCGTGCATTTTGTTAGCTACCATATGTTTTAACCTTAAATAATACATGTTACCAATGAAAATTGTAGCTTCAAACTCTTCACCAGTTATACCATTATACATTTTCTCAGTACCGTTTTCTCTAAAACCTAAGTCAAACAACTCTGCTCTCAAGTTAGGTTCACTTTCAGCACTAAATGTTGTACCATTAATTAAACGTCCGCCTAAAGCACCAACTTTACCACCGATAACTTCAATCAAATGCGAAATAGTCATCCGGCTTGGAATACTATGCGGTGAAAATATTAAGTCAGGCGTAATTCCTGAAGATGTGAACGGCATGTCAGCTTGAGGCACAATACGTCCGATAATACCTTTCTGACCATGTCGTGACGCAAACTTATCACCTATTTCAGGAATTCTTTGATCACGCAATCTAATTTCAATCAGTTTATTACCTTCATCATTTTCAGTAATGATAACCATATCAACTGTACCACGTTCACCATGCTTAACAGAAATAGAACTTTCACGTCGAGTATTAACAGCAATGCTAAACTCTTCAAGTTCACCAAGGAACCTCGGTGGCGAAGTTTTTCCAATAATAACATCATCTTCTTTAATATCAGATTCAAGATAAACAATACCATCATCTTCAAGGAACTTATAATCTTCTTCAGACCTATAACCTTTAACTTCCTTATCAGGTAAAGCAATTTCATCAATCAAACCACCTTGATACCTTATTTCAACAGCTGAATAAGGTCTAAAATAAAATGACCTACCTAAACCACGTTCAATAGACCCTTTGTTAACAATCAATGCATCCTGCATGTTATAACCATCATAACTTAATAACGCAATTGTAACGTTTTGTCCTGCAGGATGTTTATGATATTTAGAAATTTCATGCATAAATGATTGTACAATCGGCCGTTGAGGATATTGTAAAACACTTACATCAGTGTCCATTCTAATTAGATAATTGCTAGCATAAAGACCAATACTCTGCTTCTGAGTTTTGGAACCTCTGTTCAAACGTGAGGACTGACCAAAGTTTGCATAAGGTACCATTGAAGTTACAACACCTAAGATAGACACAGGACTAATTTCCATGTGCGTATGTTTTTTTGTAACATATTTTTTTGCTAAAGCAATGTATGTATTTTCTTCTTCAGCTGCATCAAGATATTCAATGATAGAATTATCAATTAAATCCTGCCAAGTCATTTCGTTAGCCTTAAGTTTTTTAAGATGTTCATCAGTTAATCGTGGAACACCATTATCTACAAGTACTAAAGGCCTACGTACACGACCTGTAACAGTCAAAATTTCAATACAGTTAAAATCAGTATCATAAAATATATTCAAAGCTGCGGAAACCTTTTTCTTTCTACGCTCTTCCTTAACAGAGTCAATAAACTTTTGAGGGTTTTCTACAGTACCAATAAACTTTTGATCTAGATAGACATCAGTCATTTTTTCATATTCAATCCCAACGACTCAAGTTGTCGTTTTAATTTATCTTCCTGCACCTCTTCCTGTGACACTTGACATAACATTGCCATGTTTTTCCTTAATCCAATAGGCGTACCTTCAGGAGTTTCAATTGGGCAAAGTCTACCCCAATGTGTACAATGAATCTCACGCGCTTCAAAATTTTCTTGAGAAGCTGATAATAATGATACAACTCTACCAAGATGCGACATAGTTGCAACAAAATTTACACGGTCAATATTTTGGCTAATACCACGACGACCGCCAACCCATGCACCTGTAGCAATAGCACTTTTGATACGAGATGTAAGCAATTTATCACGAATAATTATTTTAACTGAATGGAACTTACCACGCTTAACAAGACGCTGGAAATTGTACAAAACATCGTTAACTAAAACACGCATATTTACTCTTACAAGATCCCCTAACAAATCTCCGCTAAGTTTTAATTTTTTATTCATATAATGATCTTTATCAGTAGGCATTTTTTGCGCTTTTGAGACTTGTAAAAATCGTTTAATCAATTTACACAAATTATGTGCTTTCAATCCTCTATCTTTTGATGTAATACCAACATGAGGTAAAAGATAATGATCAAGCTGTTCAATAGTTTTTTCAATCTTAATTTCTTTCGGTTGTGTAAGACCAAGTTTCTTACCAATAAATTCTAAGGCAAGGTCACGATTTCTTAGCTCAGCTGAATTATACAAATTTACATAAAGATCATCAAACTCCTGTTCGTCACAAATAGCTTCCATAATTTCTTGATCTTTTTCAAGACCTAAAGCTTTAATCACAGCAATAACAGGTACACGTTTAAATCTTGTAAAAGAAATATAAATTATACCATCTTTCATTTGTTCAATAACATGAGGAATACTATATGAACCCATTTGTGAAAACACTTTAGCAGTATAAGCACTCGGTCCAATTTTAGCTTTCTGAATAAAAACTTTGTTTGGTAAAAGATCTTCAACAGTAATAATAACACGTTCGTTACCATTAATAATAAAATAACCGCCAAGATCATTAGGATCTTCACCTTTCTCAATAAGCTCATCACTATTTTTCTTAAACAAATTACAATATTTTGACTTAATCATAATAGGCAGTTTTCCAATTTGTGTTGTAAAAGATTCACGCTGGATACCGTCGATCAAAACACTTACTTGTAAAAATATAGGAGCAGAATAAGTTAACTTTCTTAATCTAGCTTCAACAGGAAAAATTTCTCGTTTAGAACCATCGGCTTCAATTATCTGGGGCTTTTCTATCCAAATCTTATCAAATCTAATTTTAAAATCTTGAACATCTGGCGGAATAATTGTAGGAATAATATCACCTATACCATCAATAATACATTGCAGTTCATAATCAACAAATTTATTAAAAGATGCCTGGTTTGCTTCAATGAATGAATGTTCTTGAAAATATTTTTCAATTAAAATATTATTATCCATGGACAACCACCCTAAAAAATTCTACCTCTCCCATAGTTGGGCTTTGTCTTATGATTTTGATAACATCACCAACTTCAATGTTTCCTAAAGCTTTTATGACTGCATCATTTTTATAAATTTTCGGCAACTGCTTTTTTGTAATGTTATAACGTTTAAGAATTGGTTCTATCTCGTCTTGCTCTATCTTTTCGTGCTTAGGCACAAAACTGTGTGTGAACACGTCAAATTTTTCGTCTGCCATTTTTGGTTTTGCTGCCATTTTTTGTTTTGTAAAGGACCGAGCGGGATTTGAACCCGCGACCACTTGATTTCGTCCTAAGTTTGGTAAAAGTCAAGTGCTCTACCAAACTGAGCCATCGGTCCCTAACTAATACGCCCTGACCGGGATTCGAACCCGGGTCGCGGCCGCGACAGGGCCGCATGATAGACCGAGCTACACTATCAAGGCATAAATCCTTCTAAAAGACTTGAAATAATGAGTATTAGCTTAATGCGCCCTAATTACAGCGCTATTCTGCCAATAAAGTCTATAGAAAGATTTTTTCATGTTGTTTTTTTGAAAATTCAGATATTTATATATCTTTCGGTTTTCCTCTTATATATTATCAATAATCAAAAACTGACTATCATGAACAAGATGTACAGTTTTACCAAATTTATATCCCATTTTCTTGGAAAGTTCAACCATCGGCATTAATTGTGCACTACTCCCATGTGAGGGAATAAGGTGCATTGGATTTAAAAGTTTAACGGTTTCCCTAAGATCTTCTCTAGAACCATGACCACTAACATGAATGTCTTTAAAGATTCTAACGCCTTTCTTATCCAACTTTTTTTCTAAAGCAACACGTTGTGCAATGTTTAACGGATCAGGTATTGTTTTACACGAAAAAATTACTGAATCTCCCGGTTTAAATTTAAAATGATACTCGTCATTTGCTATACGTGGCAAAACAGCTCTCGGTTCACCTTGATTACCAGTACATACAATAAGATATTTTCCAGGGTTTTCCTGTACTTCTTTCAATCTTTTTTTAATTTGTGAACGATAAGATAAAATTTCAACATGTTTAGAAAGTTTGACAGCTTTAATATTTTCAGCAGCAACAGTATATTTATGCAAACTTCTTCCTAAGAACAAAACTTTTCGTTTAAGTTTTCTACCAAATTCTACAATTGAATAAAGTCTAGATATATGCGACGCAAAAGTTGTAACAAATAACGCATGATCTTTCAAGTCAATACCAAACATAACATCTTTCAACATTTCTCTAGCAACACTTTCCGACGGAGTTTTCATATCAGCCTGTGAATACAACGAGTCCATGATTAAAAGTTTAACCTTACCACTTTTTCCTAAATTTTTCATACGTTTAAAATCAGGTTTCTTACCAAGGACAGGATTTCTATCCAATTTAAAATCATTTGCATAAACAATAACACCTGCCGCCGTATGCAACGCGATAAAAACACATTGTATAGTTGAATGTGTTATGTTAATGAACTCAATTTTCAAATTTTTAGAAATTGTTAATGTTCTACCAGCCTTAAGAACATTTAACTGGTTAGGAATTTTTATTTTTTCATCTTGTAAAATTGATTTTAATATTTCTATAGTGTATGGCGTTCCAATGACAGGACATTTGTAATCTGGTGCTAGATAAGGCACACCGCCTACATGATCTAAATGTGCATGACTTATTACAATCGCTTTAACTTTTGATTTCCATTTATTAATAACAGAATCGTCAGGTATAACATTCAAAGAAATCAACTGTTTTTTTGTAAGATCTTTTCTTGATAAGTGTTCATCTTCTTCAAGTTCAATCAAAGCAGGTATCATAAGACCCATGTCAAAAATAACAACTTCATCACCTACCTTAACAGCAGTCATATTTTTTCCAACTTCTTCAAAACCGCCAACAGTACAAACTTCTATTTTCATCCAGACTATAAAATACTTTAAACAATTTAAATAAGTATTGGTTTTTGCCTTCGGCTCGGTAAAATTTAAATACTGTAACAGATTTATGTAAGGAAAAAGGTGACTCCAATGTTAGAAATTGAATGTTTATGTTCTACGGTTTATGATGGCATGCGTCAAATAGAAAACAACATAAGCCATTATGTCCCTGAGGGTGAAGTTGTTTACTTAGAAGACCAAAAAAAATATTATCAAGTTATAAGCTGTTTTGAAAAGGTAATATATTCAAAACTTTTATTATCTTTATTAAAAGATCCACAAGAAACATTAAATAACAACAATGGATATTGGCATTACATTGCTGAAAACGATTATCGACTCCCTTAACTAAATCTTTAAAAAGTTAATTTTTCCATATATAATTTCATGCAATCAAATCTGGTGCAAAGTCTCAAAAATTATGAAGACAATATAATTAATTCAGCATATCATGAAGTCAAAAAAACTAAAATTAAAACTTTACCTTTCAGTTTTCAAGGAAACAAGGCACGATTTTATGATTCTGCCACTGAAAGTTCTATTGAATTAATTGAAAAATATTTATGGGAACTTCAACCTTTACCGGAACAACGTCCAAAAATGTTAAACTTGTTACAATTGTTTGAAGAACTAAAGATTGAACAAAATAAAAAATCGTTAAAGAACAGGCTGATATTAGTTGCAGAAATGAAAAAGATAGCTGAAAATATTAAGGAAATAAAAAAAGAATCCTTCCATATTAAAATTCCAAAATTACCCTCTGAGGTAAAAGACGAAGTTCTTGCTGATTTAACAGAACTAAAAAAATGTTTTGAATCCGGCTGTTACAGAAGCGCAGTTATCCTCTGTGGCAGAATTTTAGAAATTGCTTTACACAGAAAATATTACGACGCCACAGGATTAGATATTTTAGAAAAAAATCCAGGGATAGGTTTGGGAACATTAATTGCTAAGCTAGCTGACAAAAATGTTAAATTAGATCCAGGGTTAAGCCAACAAATACATTTAATTAACCAGGCAAGAATTTTTTCCGTCCATAAAAAACAACGAGCATTTTATCCTTCAGGAACCCAAACACAAGCAATGATACTTTACACTATAGATATTCTAGAAAAAATGTTTTAATAAAAAACTAATCTATCAGTGTTACACATTACAATACCAAGAACTTTAGGATTAATTATCCTGTAAGCTTTGATTGAAGTTATATCAGTGTTAGAAGGTAGACATTCGTTTATTGGATGAGTATGTAACGAGACAACTGTTTTTAAATTGCAAGGAGTATAATGTACTGAACTGAAAAATTTAATTTGGTCAGGTTTGTATAATTCTGTTACAATATAAGTATCATCTTCAACTCGTCCTAACAAACAAACTTTAACTTCAGTTTCCTGATTATCCAAATAAATTTGTAAAAGTTCATCGTAAGTTGTTCCATTAAAAGATAATGAAACTGTGTTTAACTCAGCTTGGTTATCTTGTATTTTGGTTGAAACAATTTCGTTAGTGAAAAAATTTTGGATAGTGCCGTTGGCTGCGAATGCTACAACGAATAAAAGAACCATAAAAAATCCTATTAAGATTAAGGCTGGTTTCTTCCATTTAGACGGCTTTTCATTTTTGATATCGTCTTCCTTTATATGCCCAAAATATTTTTCCCACTCATCATCCATAGAATCTTAGAATATATTATAATATAAAAACTTATAATGTTCCTGTAATTCTCTTTTTGTCATGAAATTAAAAAATCTAACTGCACATTTCTTGGCAGGTTTTTTCTTACTAAGTCCATTAGCTTGCGAAGAATTAGACGAATCAGAAGATGTTGAAGAAACTACGGGAGATACAGTTTGGGAAGATATACACGAATGTGATTCCGATATGTGGCAATACATTGACACTTCTGTTTGTTTGGTAGGCAAACATTATAACAGTATCATTGAACGTATTGACGAAGATTTCCCTGAAGAATATCAAATTATACAACCTGAAGTTGTTTTAGATGCAGTTATGAGTGGTAAGTATCCTATCACCTGCGGTACACCTACTGAAGAAAACATTTTTGCAGCAACATGGTCAAATTCTCGAGAGGCAGTTACACTTAACGAGCCTTATTACCAAGAAAAATATGAGACTTATTATGCACCTAACACTTCTTTCTTAGACGGCGACTGTGACATTGATTGGGAATTAGCTGAAGAACATATGTTAAACCATGAAGATCTTTTTACAGGTTTCCAAGAAGTCTATAATTCTTTCAAAAACATTTATATTAACGCTGTTGGTTATGGGTTAGGTAGTACAATTGTACACGAAGATACACACGCCGTATGGTTTGATGCGAGCTTAAACAACCATCACCAAAATCCTATCGAATTTGAAACTGATCCATATTACCAGTACGGTTTTGGGGTATATGAACTATCAACAATTTTTTATGGCGAAGTTGGGAAAGAGATTGTTGACCTAAGAGAAAAGTTAGAAGAATAAACGCCGAGGCTGGGATTTGAACCCAGATATCCCGAAGGAAACAGGATTAGCAATCCTGCGCAGTACCAGATTGTGCCACCTCGGCATAATGAAATAAGTTATTTCCTTTCTTTATATAAATATTTCGACATTCTCAAATTGCCATCAAAAAGCTTATAAATCTGTTTTAATTAGGTTAGTAAGTGAAAAAAATGGTAAAAGATTCTATATCTCATGAAGCTCTATTAAACGAACTAATCAAACAAAACATAGAGTTACAACATAAAATGACAGATTTGGTCATCGACGTTAAAGACTTAACAAAAGAAATCAAATCAATGGTTGGTTTGTTTAAAGAAGCTGGCGAGCATATTAAATCTCGTAAATATGAAGATCCTTTAATGTCTAAGCTAAACGAATTGTTAGACCAAAACAAAAACGTCGCAAACGGTTTACTTTTACTTGAAAAATTCGTTAGGCAGAAAAGCATAACTGAAACACCGATGACTCCTAGATTTGAGAAATCACCGTTTTAAATTTTCACGTGAAAAAATGGGCATTAAATTTTTATTAGATGAAACTCAGAAAAAAAATCAAGAAACTATAGCGGAAATTCTAAAGGTTATAGAAAAAAAACCTTATCCAGATCCTAACAGTACCATTCTTGCTAACTTTATTGAAGAACTGTTTATTGCTGGTGAAAAAATACATAAAAAAGAAGTTGAAGCTCAACAAATAAAACATATCCCTAAAAAAATAGTTTTTCAGCCTCGAAAAATGGCTCTGCCTATAGATGAAATGCCAAATATACCAATACCATCACACAAGGAACCTATTACCAAAAATGTACCTGAAATTCCTCCAATCAAACGCCAAGAATATGTTTTAAATTTATTTAGCAACCCTATCGGTGTATTAGTTGAAGAACATCCTGAAACACACAAGTTCCATTACAACATTTTTGAACCAATTTTAGACAATAAATTTTTATTCAAAGTAAAACAAGAAATTATTCCTTATATTAAAAAAAATCAAAATGCTATTAACGACGATAATTTGTTAAAACAAGTTGTTGATAAGGTTGCTCAAAGTTTTGGCGTGCAAGCAACATCTTACATGATACGCAATGTTAAATATTATTTGAACAGAGATTTATTAGGTTTCCGTCGGTTAAATGCGCTCATGCACGATGAAAAGGTTCGCGAGATAATTGTTAGTGGCGTGAACAAACCTGTTAAAGTCAAGTATGCCGGAATAGAATACCCATTAGATACTAATGTTAAATTTAAAGAAAATAAAGATTTGAATGCTTTAATATTACGCATTGCTCAAACTGCTGGTAAAAATTTAAACGAAAGAAAACCTATTCTTAATGTTAAATTTGAAGGTTACCATATCAAAGGCACAATGGGTGTTGGTAGCATTAGTTCAAAATTGATAATCGCTAAACTTTAACATCATTTTTCTTTAATCTAAATATTTTTAAACTTAAATATTTGTTACAAATTATTAATTAATTTTTATTACTTATTTTTGAAAAGGGGTGAACATTTTGAAAAAGTATCTAGACTATAGTATAAAATATTGGAAAGAGATTCCAACAAAACCTGTTAACACCTTACAATTTTTCATTACAAACCAATGCAATTTAAGATGTAAAGCTTGCTTTTATGCTCACAAATTAGGTAAAAAAGAAATGTCATTCAAAGATTATTCTGATTATATAACAAAATATGAAAAAAATATTGATAAAATTATTATCCTTGGCGGCGAACCAACCTTACATAAAGATCTGCCAATAATGATTAAGCTTAACCAAAACTTAAAGTTAAAGACAACTGTTTACACTAACGGTTTTAATCTTAAAAATTTAGAAAATATTAACTTAAACAATGTTACAATACGTATTGGCGTTTACGGGTCAAAATCCAGCGAAAAACCATTAAACAAAATTAAAACAAAATTACCAGTAACAATTGTATATATGTTACGCAAAGATAATGTAAAAGAACTTATGGAAACAGCTAAAATAGCTGAAAAAAAATTCAACTGTAAAGATTTTTACATTTCCAGCATTCGCGACATATCTATCACTGGCAATTATTGGCATGATACTAAAGATACAATTTCAAATGATGAATATTTTAAAATTGTACAAGATTTTATTCAAAAATATAAAGGAAAATTAAATTTACATATTGCCTTACGTGGTGTTATTAAATCCAAAATTGAACCTAAAACAAAATGTTGTAGATTCGGAAATATTTTTCCAGATAAAACAATAATCCAATGTCCATTAGACATTTCACTAAAAAAAACAACTAAAAAGTTAAATTATGGAAAAAATAAATGTAACAAGGACAAGAGATGTATATTACGTAAAATGATTTTACAGAGAAAAGTTTAAATACGACAACCAATTTATTTTTCAGTTATAGGCGCGAGTAGTTTAGTGGTTATAATTCGGCGTTGCCAACGCCGGGACCCGGGTTCAAATCCCGGCTCGCGCATATTTATTCTGGTTCGATGCGCCAACCACATAAACCCCTATTTTGTAGGGTGAATAAGTTGTGTGGTTCGATGCGCAAAAAAAGTATTACCTGCGCTTAAATATCAGTTCTGGCATTATCTTAAAGGAGGTAAAAAATGGCTGAAAACGACATCTACAATAATAAAGTTCGTTATGAGAATTTTGTTGCAAACGTAGATCAAATATTAGAACCACCAAAAAAGAAACAGAAGAAAAAGTATTATTGCAAAAACAAGAATAATGTGGTGTATTTTAAGAGATTTTTCAAGCACTTTGATACAAAGGACTTAAGCTTTATCCGAAGACTTAGGGTATTACAAACATTTAAGGTAATCTGTCATGCCACTGATAAATACCTAAAGGAATGTGAAAGAGAAGATATAAACAAGATAGTAAGCTTTATGCATACAGTTTACAAAAGCCCAAAAAGCAAGAGTGATTTCATCAAAGATATAAAATATATCTGGAGAACTCTTCTCCCAGAAAATGATATCAAAGGAAGAATAGATGATACAATAACGCCTTATCCAGTAAGGCATCTTTCAACAAAGATAGACAAGAGTAAAGAAAAGCTCAGAAATGACAGATTAAGTCTTAAAGAATTCAAGAAGATTGTAGGATTCTTCTCAGGAGAACCTAAGTTACAAGCTTACCTTATGCTTGCTTTTGAAAGCTTGGGAAGGCCTCAAGAAATTCTTTATACCAAAATAAAGGATTATGAGTTTTATGACAATTTTGCAAAAGTATGGATCTCTGAACATGGAAAAGAAGGTTGTGGTTTTCTACAATGTATAGATTCTTATCCTTACATTATTGAATGGTTTAAGAATCATCCATTCAAAGATAATCCCGACGCTTTCTTTTTCATTAACCAAAACAATAATGGAAAGTATCGGCAGTTAAAAAATGAGTATATCAACCACAGGTTACAACATGCTTGTAAAACATTGGGAATTAATAAACAGATAAGTTGTTATTCTCTTAAAAGAAATGGGATAACTCACAGAAGATTAAGAGGAGATTCTGATGTTCAAATCCAGCATGCTGCAAGATGGACTTCAACAAAGCAACTAAAAATATATGATATGACTACTCAACAAGATGCTCTAGAAATAGAACTAAAAAAAAGAGGATTAGTAAGAGGGAACGAAAAGAAAGAAGAAGTAAAGACCAAATCTTGTGAGTTTTGTGGTTATGAAAATGGGTGCATTGAACAATTTTGTGCAAATTGTAAAAGACCATTAGATAGGGCTAAACTCAAAGAAATGGCTGATAATCATGACAGGCTAATGAATCATGAGATGATACAAAAATTCGATAAAATGGAGAGGATGATAGCCAAAATTATTAAATAAAAAATCTTATAAATTACAGGATGTTTTCAAAATATATGAAAAATGAACTTATATTTTTAAGACATGCTGAAACAAAAAAGGATAAATCTATTCCAGTTAGTCAATGGGTTCTTACAAGAGAAGGAAAAGAAAAATCCAAGAATTTAACTAATGATAAATATCTCTTGGATGTTGATATAATTATTACCTCAACGGAAAAGAAAGCTTTCCAAACTGCAAAGCATTTAGCAGATAAATTAAATAAAGAAATTATACAAATCAAAGATCTTTCTGAATTGAATAGGGATAAAGGAGAAATAATGACTAAAGAAGAATATGACCAAATGAAAGTCAAGATTTTTGAGGATTTAGATTTTACTGATTTTGGTTGGGAAACCTGTAATCATGCTTTAGAAAGATTTAGAAAAACTGTGAAAGAAATTGATAAAAAGTATGAAAATAAAAAAATTCTAATTGTTGCACATGGCACTGTGATGACTTTATATTTTTCATATTTGCAAAATTCATTAGATAATATTTTTACTCGTTGGAAATCTTTAGGTTTCTGTGATTATGGTATTGTAAAAGATGATAGGGTTATAAAGGACATAGTAAGATGAAACAACAACATCTTAGAACAGCTGAAAAGAAACTAATCCCTTTCTTAACTGAGAATATTCTATAAAAAAGTTTTTAAAGTATTATATCCCAAATTAATAAATGAAATTTAGAGATGAACTTCCAATAGTTGGACAATTTTATCTATATGGTTTTTTGTTCTGGGTAGCTTTTGGTGTTATGGCAGGCTATTGGGTATTATACTTCCAAGACCAAGGCCTATCATTCACATTAATTGGATTACTGTTCCTTGCTAATTCCTTAACTATGTTCATTTTTGAAATACCCACTGGAGCTATTGCAGATACATTTGGTAGAAAATTTTCAGTTGCTTTAGCATATATTCTATTAGGCTTTGCCTTCCTTGGTATGATTCTATTCTCTAAAAATTTTATAGTTTTATTAAGTCTTCATATCTTAACAGGAATAGGATATACTCTAGAGAGTGGAGCATTAGAATCTTGGTTTGTTGATACAGTTAAACATAAGAAAAAAGAAAAATATTTACACCATTTTTTTGGTAGAAGTGGTAGTATTACAAACATTGGATTCATAATAGGTCCTTTTCTTGGAGGATTACTAGTAATGTATGGGTATGACAAGGCATTACTAACAAATGGAATAATAATCCTTATACTTGGCATTCTAATTTTATTTACTGGTAAAGAAGAATATTTCAAAAGAAAAAAAGTAAATATCACTCAAGATATTAGACAAACAATCAATAATGCAAAGTTTGGAATAAAATATGTAAAGGAAAATAAAACTCTTCTTTGGTTAACAGCAAATATATTTTTAATGGGAATTGGAGTTGGTCTAGTATACTATGCATACCAGCCCTATGTTATTTCAATGGGATTAAATCCTTCTTATATTGGTTATGCTCTTTCAATTGCAGGAATATTTTTAGTATTACAATTAAACTACAGCCAAAAAATAACAAAATTTCTTGGGGGAAATAAAAGTTCACTAATTATTTATGGATTAATTTACACTCTTGTTCTTTTCTTAATTCCTTCAATTAAATTATTACCTCTTTTATTTATAATCCTAATTGCCTATACATCTCTCTATGATATGGCAGGAAAAACTTCACCAGCATTTAAAGAAATTCAAAATAAAGTAATCCCTAATAAACACAGAGCAAGTATTCTTTCTGCTAGTGCTTGGATAGGAACTATCGCCCTTGTAATTACAGACTTAGGTTTTGGTATTCTTGCAGATATATTCGGACCTAAAACAGTTCTATACCTAGGAGGCTTTTTAGTTTTAGCCGGAGTATTAATGTATTTTAAAATACCTAAAGAATGATTATAAATTTCATTTCAAATAATCCTCAGCATGTTTTTTCAATATTGTATTATTCTCAATATCTTCCATAGTCAAATCTCTTTTAACAACCCAATATTCACTTTTATAAGAATCTTTATGAAAATAACCATAATTTACTAATTCTCTTCTAATTGTAGCAAAATCAGAAAAATATTTTTTAATAATTTCATTAACTTCAATTTCTTTATATTTTTTATCTTTATTTATTGCTTTTTTTGTATCCTCTTTTAGAATAGGCAATTTTTCTTTACACAACTCAGCAACCTTTTCAAGCTTGTTCTCCCATACTAAACCATATTTTTTTCGTTTTTCTAATTTATTAACTTCACGAATCAATTCAGTTTTTGACCAAGTGGTATAATCCTTTTTCTTAGGCATAGGAAATTAAATATATCTCATATTTATAAAGTCTTCTTTAATACCAAAATAAAAAACAGAAGACCTTATAAATCTCGACGACATACTCTATTTAAGATTAAGTAATACCAAAACTGGTGGTGAATCGAACCACATTACTTTTGCACGGCTTGCGCATCGTCTTTTTAACAAAATTCAATAGGTATGGGTATCCAATTATTTAAAATTCTAGTTCGATTCCCCACCAGAGCATCACCAAAAAGCACGATGCGCTTCCAAGCAATAACCCTACAAAATAGAAAGATTTAAATATTTGTAGGGTTACAGATTATTATGGCGTTTGTAAGTAAAAAATTAATCAACAAAAAAGAACGATACTATTTAGAAGAATCCATAAGATTACCTAATGGAAAAGTAAAAAAATTCTCAATATACATCAAAGATTACCCAAAAAAAGAATATACTAAAGAAAATGAAAGATTAAAAGAAAAAATAGAAACCACACTAAAAGAATTTGCATCAAAGCATTATAAAAAAGACAACATTTTCACAACTACAACTCTACAAAGACTAGAAGAAATAAGGATAGGATACAAAAAAATTCTTAAAAAGCTGACAAAAGCCCAAACAAAAGATATCTTAGACAGGGTTACAGTAAACTTCACATATGAATCAAACGCAATAGAAGGAAATTCCCTAACCTTAAAAGATGTAACATTTATAATAAAAGAGGGAAAGATACTCAAAAATAAAGATCTAAGGGAAGTTTATGAAACATTAAACACAAGAAAAGCAATGGATCTTCTCTTTGAAAATAAATTAAAAATAAATCATAAAGATATCATAAAACTCCATAGTACTTTAATTGCAAACACAGGAGTTGCGGAAGGATACAAACAATTACCAAATTTTCTGCTAGGTAGACAAGTAGAAACAACACCTCCAGAAAGAGTAAAAAAAGAAATGGATAAACTAATTTCTTGGTATGAAGAAAATAAAAATTTGCATCCCTTGCAACTAGCTGCAATCTTTCATGGAAAATTTGAAAAAATCCATCCTTTTGAAGATGGTAATGGAAGGGTTGGAAGATTGCTGATTAATGTAATTCTTATGGAAAATGATTATCCTCCTTTAATTATAAGAAAAACTCAAAGAATAAAATATTTTGGAGCTCTTGAAGCATTTGACAACAAACACCTAGACAAATTGTACAGGTTTGTTTTAGATAAATACAAGGCAACCTATGAAAAGTTCTTTAAGATTTATATTAAATATTTAGATTAATCTAATAACTTAAAATCTTTAAATACATTCTCCAATAAGTCGACCAAAATCATTATCTAAATAGCAATTACCAAAAATACGTGAACGCTCTCCATCACTAACCCTAAATAACCTTCCAGCTGGACAAAATTGATATTCAGGATTATCTGTTGAATCTAAATCTACATATATTTTATCATTATCTCTAGAAAGTCCTTTCCTTTCTCTTTGTTCTCGTATTGCTTCTCGATAACTAGTTAAAAGATTTATATCATTGCCCACCAGAGCAAGTAAAACTTCATCATCAGTGGGATAATTTTCCTCGCTAAATTCAATACCATTAATGTCTTCATAATATTTAGTTAATTTTGCAGCTCCATCAACTAAATAACTCCCTTGCTCCTTTACATATCGCTTTAAATATTTCTTTGAAGATAGCATTTCAAAAAACTCTGAACTTGGAACAACTTTAATTTTTCCATCTGGATGATAGATGACGCCATCACAAGTATCAAACTCATTATCCCACCAAGCAGCAATAACTCGTTCAGAAAATTTTCCCTCCCCTACCTCAATTCTTCTCCTCATTAAATCTGCCACAGACAATGGCTTTCTTCCACTGAATAACAATTCGGGAATTACATCTATATTTCTACCTTGAAATTCTCTAAATCGTTCCCTCTCTTCCCAAGTTTCGTTTAATCTCAACATTTCCATTTCTAACTTCTCCATCTAATCCAAGAGTTTGCTTCAATTTCCTCTTGATTTAATCTTTCCATTTCCTCAATTTCTTTTCTTATCATTTTCTTCAAAAAGTTCATAATACATCTTCCATCTGTCAATATATTCAGATCCAAACTCCAAAAAATAATCAGAGATAGCTCTAATATAAGAAGGAGGATTCGCATTTTTAGATGCACTTCCTTTTTCAATTGATACGACTGATCTTTCAAATCCTCCCAAAATTGCTTCCATATGCTCTTGTAAACCCAAACCCAAAATTTTTCCTTTTAAAAACCCATCAACATGAGCTCTCTCAGCCATTATCTCAGCTTCCCAGAACTGATTAAGAACAAATATGGCTAAAACTCTTCTCGAACTATAATTTTGATAAGTTTCATGATGTTGAGATATATAATCAAGGTATTTTGCTTCATCAAATATTAATTCATATGTTCTATCAAATGTTTCCCTTTGTCTTTGTAATCTATTTTGCATTTTATCTCCTATCTTTTATTTTAAGATACTACTTTAGAATTACAACATATTTATATTATAATCGGCTAATTTGTCTTAAAAATTAAGAGAAAAGCTTAAATATAAATAAATATTAAGAAATTAATATGTTAGACAGGAAAGATAAAGAAATGATGAACATTTTACAGATAGATTCAAGAATCTCTTTAACAGAACTCTCTAAAAAAATAAATCTCTCAATAGATGCAACTCATAAAAGATTAAAGAAACTAATCAAAGAAGAAGTAATCTTTCCAACAATTCTAATCGACCCAAGAAAGATAGGTTATCCTATAACAATGGATGTAAAAATAAAATTAAAAGACATTGACAAAGAAACTTACAACAAATTCATAGCTTACTTAGTAAAACACCCAAATTTTATTGCAGTATTCTCGGCAAGTGGAGATTACGACATTACTGCTCCAATTATTGCAAAAGATTATGATCAATTAAACAAAATCTCCTTAGAGGTTAGAGATAAATTTAAACATCTTATTGCAGATTGGAAAACAGCAATAAATTTACAAATATACAAATATGAAAAGTATGATATGAGTAAATTATAGAAGACCTTATAAATATCGACGACATACTCTATTTAAGATTAAGTAATACCAAAACTGATGGTGAATCGAACCACACTACTCATACCCGGCTCGCGCATTCTTTTATTTCCATAAATCTTTTAAACATACAATCAGTTCCATATTAAATCATGACATTTGACAAAGATACCACGAAAAAACTTAGTAGAGCTTTAAGAACCAGTAAATTTGACTCACACTTAGTTGTAGATTACATGAAAATCCTAGACGAAAACGAACCATTAAACTTGAATGATAAAGTAACTGTACTCGCCGAAAGTGCAGAAAACATAGAAGTCGATGGATTTAATCACCTAAATAATGGATTCTATTCAGCATCCTTAACATACGAAAGATTGTTAGACTTACTAGAATCAAACTTCCTAGAGTTTGAAAAATATTGAGATATTAACATGACTCACGCATTTTTCACTATAATATTTTAAAAACATCTAACGCTTCTAGATCAGAATATTTATGAAGTTTAAATCCCATATTCTCAAACTGTTTTATATAAGAAAAAAATAAATTTCTTTGTACAGCAAAACACCTATTAGATAAAAAAACAGTTTTATCCTTAATAAAAAGAGGAAAATCTTTACAAACCTGAGGTCTTCCTTTTTTAGTGTGAATCCCGCAAGTAAATTCTTTAGTTAATGAAGGGCATGGAAATTTTGAATAACCCAAATACAAAGAGAAAGCGCCATTCTCCAATTTTTTAACTAAAAATTTCATATCCTCTTTTTTAATAAGATTAATCAAATCCAATTCTTTTTTTGTAACAATTAAAAACCCTTTTCGACAACAATATGCAGAACATTCATTAATACAGAAACTACTTATACTTTTTCGAGCTTTTTTTGCCAATTCAAAAGAATCCATAAAAGAAATTAAAATCCCTTATTTATTAACTTTCTGTTTAATAAAACTTACAATTTAGCTATTTTTTCAAAATTAAGACGAATAATCAAAATCAAAAGCTGCATCAATAGCACCATAGAATTCATCGTACATAAGATTATCCCAACCAGTTATTTTCGCTCGAATAACATCACATTTCCCAATAATAGTACTTAATGGATAAGCTGAAACATCTGATAAACCATAAGTCAAACCATCAGGATCCATAAGAATATGATAACTTATCGAACCACTAGTCCAATCCTGTTCCCACTCTTCTAAAAACTCTGCATCTGCAGGTAAAGCACTATAACCATAATAAAGAACTTCAAAAATCATAAAATCTTCATGATTATACATTTGATAAATATCTTCCAAATTTTCTGCTTGATGTTGACAAGCGCCACAATTACCAAAACCTAAAACAATTAACTTTACATGTTCAGAATAATCAGAAAAACAAACTAAATCCATATTTTTATCATACAAACAAATATCATCAAGAACATCATTAATTAAAAACCCATAATTTAACCCCCTAGTAACAGCCTCACAATCAATTACTTCTGGAATATCAGTTAACGGATCATCTACAGCAAGAACTTCAAGAGAACTTTTGTCAGCCGAATCATCGTCATCAAGAACTATATCATCATCTAACGTATCAGTATAAATCGGACAACCTAACATTGCAGCACCTGTAAATAATGCTGTTAAACCAAGAGTTTTAAGATTCATTAAAAAAGATGTGAATAATAAAAGATATTTAAATCTATCTTCAGTTTTCTTATAAAACAAACGTAAAAACCCAAATTTTTATAAAAATCTAAATCAAGAGTAAAATTTAGTGAAAAGTTTAATAAAAAAAATATTAACTACAGGTTCTATACTTTTATCATTAAATTTCTTATCATGTCCAGAAAATGAATCATTTAACGAAGTTCTAGATATTGAAGGATTATATTATTGCAGTACTGAAAAACTTTACCCAGAAGGCGAAGGCATGATAAAAAATGAACCTACTACTTGGCACGTTTTTCAAGAAGACAACAATTTATTTTTTACAGGCAGATACGGTACTTTTGTTGCTGAAACAGATGATAATGGCAATATCACTGCTGAAGATTTTGAAACTTCTTCTTTCATTTATAATTTTAATGGGACATATGGCAGAAGAACTCTTGAAGGAACATTAGATAGAGAATATTTAGGCTTCGACTGGAACTCAGGTTTATACATGTCAGGTGAGAAAGAACAATGGGGCAACTCTACTACAGATGCCATAGACATTAAAGGCTTTTACGATTTGGAAGGAAACATTATTTACCAAGATTGTATTACAGAACAAGCAGAAGAAAACATTTTCCCTTCACCTTTCGAATTTCCCGCAATAATTTTCCAGAATAATAATGCAATTTACCTTTGGGCCTATAGTATACGTTTACAAGAAAACATTAACGAAAACGGCACATTTGAAATTGACGGCCGTTGGGAAACAATGCGTGCTACAATGGACTTCACTTTCATTGGCAAAATAAACAACAATTATTTAGAAGGTACTTTTAATTACACTTACGATTATTTTAACAATGATAATATAGAATGTAGGTCAGAGATAGAAGTTTATGGGGAAAGGCTAAGTCCCTGGAACGAACATATTGACGAAGCTTTTTCTGGTAACAGAACAGTATATTTTACTGCACTAGATTATATTTGGTATAAAGAAAATTAATTAGTTTTCAAATAAAAATACCAATCTATCACTAAAGCTTGCTCATAATCTTTGATTAAATCTTCAACATCTTGATTCCATTGATCAAGATCCATATTTTTTTCAGTATAAGACGAATCAGGCATTGTCTTATCAAGAATATCATGCATTGCTCTAGTATTAGCTTCTTCACCCATAGGAAGAACACGTTGAAATATTTTACCAGGTTCATCAAATTTATATTTGATAGCAAGAGGCCCATCATATATTACAACCATATCATCAGAACCTTTTTCTAACCAGTCAGAATTCTTATCAACATACTTCAAATCGTGTACATAATTTCTAACACTAACTTCAACATCATCTCCTTCCTTTACCAAATATCTAATACAATGATATGAAAGGTCAAGCTGTCCATTTTCTTCAAGAACTCCATATAAAATCTCCTTTGCATTCTTAACATCATCTTGAGTATATTTACCTAACTCAAGACGAACACGTAATTTTTCTAAATCAGAACCAAAAGCTGGCGCAGCAAAAGTTAAAGATAATGCTAATGGTATTGAAGCTAGCCAACGTTTCATGTTAAAAAAGTTAAAATAAAGAATTTAAATAACTATCGGAAAATAACAAAACATAAAAACATTAAAAAAATAATAAATTACAATGAACAAATTTATGAAAATTGCAATTAATGAAGCTTTAGATGGAACAAAAAATGGTGAAGGTGGTCCGTTCGGCGCTGTCATTGTTAAAGATGGAAAAATAATTGCGCAAGGTCATAATGAAGTTTTGAAAACAAATGACCCTACGGCACATGCTGAGATTGTTGTGATTAGGAAAGCTTGCAACAAGTTAAAACGTTTTGACTTAACAGACTGCGAAATTTATTCTTCTTGCGAACCATGTCCAATGTGTTTCGCAGCTATCCACTGGGCTAAAATGAAAAAATTATATTTTGGCTGCACTCAAAATGACGCAGCTGATATCGGTTTTGACGACAAATTCATTTACGATGTTATCAAAGGCGAAACTAAAACCCAACAAGTTTCTAAAAAACAATTAGATAGGGAAGAATGTTTAGAACCATTCAAAAAATGGACAGGTAAAAAAATATATTAAAACATTATAAGATTACCGTTCAGATGTAATATTACGCAAGGCTTTACATTCACGTTTCCAAAAAATTGGTTTATCAAATCTGTCTAAAGCTTCGATTAAAGCTTTACCAATTCCTCGTTGTCTGTAAGCAGGATGAACAATAGTTAAAATACCATAAATCCTTTTATTATCATCAGGTATATCATAAAATTGCACACCAATAATTTTATCATCTTGTTGAGCTATAAAAAAATTATAAACCCAACCTAATGTTGCAAGATTAACATCAATTTGCCTATCCACATATTTTACAAGTTTTAAAACTTCTGGAATATGTTCTTCTGCACCTTCTTGAATAAAATAATCACAGTCTGAAGAATCTTCTAAATCACTTTGGTTCTGGTACCAAAGATTCCAATCTTCAGTTTCCCAATTAGCTGTTTCTTCTTCAGTTAACTCTTCCAAAAGTTTTTTGTAATCAATTATTTTTCAATTTCTCCATACTGAATATTATAATCTTCCCAAAACTGCGCAAGGTTAGGCATTTGTTCTTTAACATGTTGATCAATAGCTTCCCTTGCCAGAACTCTTTCATTCTTAAACTCAGGGTAAAGCTTTTTATTATCACACCTGTCTTGATATTTTGAATACAAAGGCAAATACTCTGCAGGATAAGTTGTATTTTGAATATGATCTCGCACAGCTTCTAGATTACCGTCGTATTTTTGAATAAGTGAAAGGATACTAAGTTGCGCCGGCACAAAATCTTTGTTACGCGCATAAGCACCTTTATCCATATCACAAACAGCTGAAGCATCAATAAAATCTAAATCTTCAATATTAGGAGGATTTGCTCTCATCGGACACAATGCGTAAAAACCTAACTTAGGCGAAAAATCATAAGCATAAACTTCGGAAGTTTCTGATAAAACTTTAACTAAATTAAAACTAAAATAAGTTGTATAAAACTCAGCATTAAGATGATTACCAAAAACAGAATCCTTAGGTTCGTTAGGCGTATGCCCTATTTCGTGGAATGCACTTTCTAAAACAGTTGTTAACGAATTTTCCATTACTGCAATATAAGTAACACCATCAATCTCTGTACAAGTCCCATCATTTTGATTGTTCCAACCATCATCACCAGGATGTGCAATTGTAAAATAAGTTTCTTCTGGCATTTGATCACCGACAGACTCAGCAATAATTTCAAGTAAACAAGGCGTAGCTTCAGTAACAATTTTACCAAACTGATCTTCAATTTCTTGCAAACATACTGAATCTAATTTACCATCTAATTCAACAACTTCGTCATTGATTAAAACTGTATCTTCATTAGTATACGGACATCCAGCTAAAGCTAACATGAAAGGCAAATATACTTTATTTTTAATTTTATTCCACATTGTCATTTTCAAGTTTTTGTTCTAAGTTGTAAGCCTTAATTTTTTGGTTTGTTTTTTCTAAATATTCAAGTGAACTCATTAAAGCTGGACCTCCAGTAGATATTAAACCTATAATTCCTATAGCCATTGTATAATAAGGAAAAAAAGGTTGTAAATTAGATTCTAAATCAATATAAGTTCCAATACTCAAAGCAACCATTTCACAAACTCCTAACATCATATATACCTTTCTCAAATCCCCTTGATGTTTCAAAATATTCTTAATTCCATCTCTCTCTTCTTGAGTTCCATACTTAAGCAAATTTTGATAAGTATCAAAAAGTTCTTTGTCCGGAAATAATAGTTGTTTAAGGTTCATTTTGTTACTACTTTTAAGTAAATAACAATATTTAAAGCTTTCTGTTTATATAAAATTTTAAATATAAGCAAAAATACTGTTTCTAAGTGAAATACAAAGAATATACTTTAGATCCATTCCAGGAAGAGTCTATAAAACATCTTGAAAATAACGATTCTGTTGTTGTATCAGCCGCCACAGGTACTGGTAAAACTCTTATAGCAGACTACATTATCAACAAGGCAAATAAAGCCGGTAAACACGTGATTTTTACTGCACCCATAAAAGCATTATCCAACCAGAAGTTCAAGCAATTTAAGGCTGAATACGGCGACGACAGAGTAGGTCTATTAACCGGAGACATTGTAATTAATCCTGACGCTTTAATTCTTGTTATGACTACAGAAATTTATCGTAACATGCTTTTGTCTAATGATAAAGCAATACAAAATTTAAGTTATGTAATTTTTGATGAAATACATTACATTAATGATATTGAACGTGGTACAGTTTGGGAAGAGTCGATTATCTTTTCTCCGCCACATGTTAGGTTTTTATGTTTATCTGCAACTATTCCTAATGCAAAAGAGTTTGCTTCATGGATTGAAAGTATTAAACATCCAGGAGATTCTAATCACAAAGTTAAAGTTGTTGATTATATGAAACGTGCTGTACCTTTGCATCATTTTGTTTACGATGTTTTTGACGGTATTACAACTATTGATAAAATTATGAAATCTAAATTACCTGATTATTATCAGTTTACTAGAACTAAAAGAAAAAAAAATCAAAGAAAAGTTAACATTCCAATGCCTTCCCATATTGATTTGCTTAAAGATCTTAAATCAAATAAATTTTTACCGTGTATATTTTTCGTGTTTTCCCGTAGGGTAGTTGAGATGAAAGCAAAAGAAATAGTACGAAAATTTGATTTCACTTCTTCAGAAGAAAAAAATGAAATTATTTCCTATATGAATAAAAAAATTCCTAGAGAGTTTTCAACACTAGATTCTGTTAGATTAATAAAACAAATTTTACCTAACGGCATTGCAATACATCACGCAGGTTTGTTACCTGTTGTAAAAGAAGTTGTTGAACATTTGTTTGCAACTGGTATGATAAAAGTCCTTTACGCAACTGAAACATTTGCTGTTGGTATAAACATGCCTGCAAAGACTGTTTGTTTTAATACTTTAGACAAATATGATGGTATCAATTTCAGATATTTGAATTCAAAAGAATATTTTCAAATGGCTGGCCGTGCCGGTCGTCGAGGGATTGATAAAATTGGGAGAAGTATAGCATTGATTGACAGAAAATACGGTGACATGAACAAAATTCAATCTATAACAACTAAAGATGTAGAACCAATCCAGTCCCAGTTTAAATTATCTTTTAACTCTGTATTAAATTTAATAAATAATCATACTGAAAAAGAAATTAGTAAGATTTTGAAAAGTAATTTTGCTTATTACCAAATGCAATTAAAAGGTCAAAAAACAAATATCGTGTTAAGTTACAAACATAAAATTAAAGTTTTAAAAAAATTAGATCATATAAACAAAAAAGGACAATTAACTGATAAAGGTATTTTTGCAACTAGAATTTACACTAACGAATTGTTAACAACAGAGATTTTCGGAACTGATATGTGGAAAAATTTTGACGAATACGAGTTAGCTTGTTTACTTGCCACATTAACTTTTGAACGCCGTCGTGGTAATATGTTTTATAAAAAAACTGCAAAAGATAAATATGCTAAATTTGCAAGATTATTAAACCAAAACCCATATTTAAAACAGAAATTAAAAATAGAATTATTAAGGGACATTGTACCTTTGGTATACCATTGGACACATGAAGGCAAGTTTAAAGATATGATGAAATTTACAAACTTTCAAGAAGGTGATTATATTAGATTTTTTAGACAAATTATTGATCTATTAAGACAAATTTTAAAAGCAACTACCAACGAGGAATTGAAATTTAGATTACATGAAATAAAAGATAAGATTGACCGAGATGTAATTGAAGTTAAGTTCTAAAAGACTAAAAGTTTTTAGCAAAAATGAAAAATTTAGTTTGGAATAAAAAACTAAAAGATTTAAGCAAAAATCAAAAATTTATTTTTAAAAAATTTTGATTAAATATTGGTTATCAAATAAATAACATTGTATATCCAATAAATATAATTGGACAACCAATAAATAAAACTATCTAAAACTTTCAAGCAAAAATAAAAGAATTTACTCTATCTTTCCTGCCATTACTCTAACAGATTCTAAATCAATAACAACATCAGAACGCTCTTGTTCCGTCGCCACATACCTTATAATCATATCAACAGCAGTATCTAAACATCCATCATTTTGTATGACAATATCGCAAGCTAAAGGATCAGTAAGATCATATCTTTCGGCAATATGTTCATCAGGTAATCTTTTTTTACGATGAGCATTACGTTCTAAACAACTGTCTAAACTTGCTTCAAGAAAAAAAGAATAAACATTATAATGATTATTCAACGCTGTTTGCTTAATATATTCAAAATAACCAAAGTCTGAAAAAGATTCACTGATTATTAAAGGCACATATTCCTCAAATGCATTTTCTAAAATAATATCTACTACTTGGCGCCCAACTTTACGCCATTTTAAAGACGGTAAACCTTGTGGATGCTTATAAGTATCAACATCAATATGCATAGAATTATCTATTTTCTCTGCTAATCGATTCCCAACAGTGCTTTTCCCAACACCACCTGCAGAACCTTTCAAAATAATTAAATACTGATTCATAAAAGCGATAGAAATTAGAACTCATATATAAAATTATCCCGTCTACAAGTAGTAAAAAATAATTAGTAAGTTTTATTAATGGCCTAATTCATAAAATAAGTATGGAAATTATTAATCCCGGGCAAGAAGACCATCATGTCCATAGCCTTAATTATTCTGATGGCATGAATACAATTGATCAACTTGTTTGGTTTGCTGGTAAAATCGGATTAACAAAACTTACTATTACTGACCACTGTAAAGCATATTTAAAATTTAATAATTATGGTAAAAAGTGTAGTATAAACCTATTAGAACGTTGGGAAAATGTGTTAAACAATGTTGACGTACATTTTGGAGTAGAAGGCGATGTTCTTGACGGAAACGGCAATGTTTCTATCCAAATAGGGCCTCGAAGGTTTAAATATGTTATCCTATCAGTACATCCTGAAGTTTACAAAGGAGATCCTGACAAGATTACACAAGCTTATATTAAAGCAATAAAAAAACATTATAAAGAAATAACCCTAATTGGGCACCCCTGCAGTGGATATTTTCCTTCTTTAGATATTGTAGAACTCACAAAAGTAGCAAATGATTATAATATTGCTATGGAGTTTAATTGCGCTAATTTAGGACAACCAAAAACAAAAGAAGACAAAATTATTCAAATGTTAGATTTAAGTGACAGAATATATGTAAATAGTGATGCCCATACTCTCAATCAGTTACGAGATTTAAGACCAAAAGGTTTTGAATATCTTAAAACAGGTGGATGGATTTGATTTTCCTTACAGGCAAAAGGTTTATTAAGATTGTATAATTTATAAAATCTTATCAAATTTGGAGAATTGATAACAAATGGATGATAAAACTCCCTATAAATCTCTTGTATTGATTGTTTCTAAAGAAGAAGCAGAAAAATTATGTAATAAAATTTGGACTGATGTACCATGTACTTCTATGGTCTTACGTAATGACGAAGTGGGTTACAGAGAACAAGAATATCTTTTTGATAGAGAATTAACAAATGAAGATGTAATATCTCTAACAAGAATAATGCTTGATACAAATGTTATACAATATTTATTCTCAAATTAATTTTTCCTTTCAGGCAAAAGGTTTATTAAGATTATATAATTTCTAAAATCTTATCAAATTTGGAGGAAAACAAAAATGGATGGTATGAGTACATATGATTGTTTAGATGTCAGGATTTCTGTAGAACAAGCAGCTGAACTTAAACAAACAATTGAAAATAATGAAGCTGTTACAGGATATGAAGGACCTGATTTAACACAATGGAAAGGTTATATTAACCAAAAATATTTTTTTGAAGACAAATTATCAAATGATAGTGTTATGTCTATTACTAGAACCTTATTGAATAAAGATGTTCCTGAATACAAATTCTATGAACAAGACTAATTTTTTATTTTTTATTTTTTAAGCATAAGGTTTATTAAGACTAGATAATTTCTAAAACTCTATTAAAATTATGGAGAGAAAACAAAATGGATGAAATAACCAGATACGATTCATTAGAATATGCTGTTTTTAAAGACGATTTCGAAGACTTAAGAAAAGCAATTGGCGCAGAGGTTCCAATTTCAGTTGGTTGTTGCTGCAATCTGTGGCCAGGTTTAGAAAAAATATATATAGCCCAATCTTGTCTTTTTGAAAGAAAATTAACAAATGAAGATGTAATTTCTCTAACAAAAATTATGTTAACTAAAAATGTAGCAGTATATACATTTTCATAATTTTTCTTTTTCTTTTCCAAAAACCCCTACCTATTTTAGTACTATTTACCCTTTCATAAGCAAACCCTTAAATTTAGCCGTTTAAAGCCGTAATTCTTAAGAATTTTGACAACATATCAACTAAAGCACAAATAACCTTAAATATATTGGTTCACACAATAAGCATTGTGCGAACAAGAGGTGAAAATGCTACAAAATCTTGAAACTGAATTGAAAATCCGTGGACTAAGTCCAAAAACAATTAGGAATTATTTACATGGTAATCGAAAGTTCTTAAAATTCATAAAAAAGGATCCTGAACAAATTAATCAAGATGATATTAAATTATATCAAGCCCATATGATAAGTGAATTAGGATTAAAACCTCAAACAATAAATTTAGCATTATCCTCATTACGATTTTTTTACGATGAAGTCTTAGAAAAAGGTTTATTTACAAAAAAGATCAAAAGACCTAAAGTTGGCCGAAAATTGCCCACTGTTTTAACTAAAAATGAGATAAGTAAAATTTTAACTAATATTACAAAATTAAAACCAAGATTAATAATCGAACTACTATATTCTTCTGGATTACGAGTCTCCGAAGCAACTAACCTAAAAATAACAGATATGGAACCAGAATCGAAAACAGCCATGGTTCGAAGCGGTAAAGGTGATAAAGACAGAATGATTATTCTTTCTAGTAGGTTTATAGAAGGCCTTAACCAATATTTAGAGGAAAGATCAGATAAATCTCCTTACCTATTCCCAAACAAGGAAGGAAAACCTGTATCTACAAGATATGTACAAAAAGTGTTAGAAAATGCTGTATCTAAAGCTGGAATAAAGAAAAGAGTGTACTGTCACGCTTTACGATCTTCTTTCGCAACACATCTGTTAGACAACGACGTAGATATACGTAAAATACAAGTTCTTTTAGGTCACTCCCGGCTAGATACCACTCAGATCTATACAAAAGTTTCTAAGAAACAATTACAGGATATTGAGTCTCCACTCGATTCTATGTAATTTAGGAGCTAAAAACTTATTAATTGAAGAAAAGTTTAAATTCCTTATGGGAATATTTGAAGATATTACTGGGCTTCATGATGAAAAACATTTTGTACCAAAATCTAACAACGAACCAAACAAAAAAAAGATTATCACATCTGAAAGTGTTTTTATTAAACAAATTGACGTAATAATTCGTAAATTAGATGAAGTTAAAACTAAAATGATGGATAAAGATACTTCTATGTACCTTTCGTATTATACGGATTTACAGCGTCTTGAGCAAGAATTCGTTACAGTTTTGAAAAAGAATGAAGAAGAGATGCGCTTCATGGATCTATCTGAAACTTTTATTAGAAGGATAGACAAAACTAAAGCTACTTTACGCACAGTCAAAAAGATTTAAGCGTTGATTAAAAGATTTCTTTGAAAATCTTCTTAAAGTTCCTTTTGAAAATACTATATTCTTCTTTACCTGAGTCTGTAAGTACATAGTTTTTCTTACGACCGGCCTTTTTTAGTTTGATTAGTTTATGTTTTCTAAGAGATTTCAAAGCAGGGTAAATCGTACCAGGAGTCAGCTTAGAGCCCTTTTTCTTACCAATTACCTGTGCCAAATCGTCTCCACAAACTGGTTTTTGTTTCAATTCGTGCAAGATTTGAAATGCTAAAAACCCCTTCAAACTAAGATATTTTAGTTTTTTCATATCCTAAGATAGAGACGAGAAAGTATATAAATATTACTATTGTATATCATATATATTGGATATAAAACTTATTGTATAGGCAATAAAATATATTGGATAACAAATAAATTAAGGATAATTTTATGAACTAAAACTTTTAAGCAAAAATTAAAAGATTAATTACGTAAATTTTCCGAAAAATTCCACTAAAAATTCTTAAAAATTTAAACAATAATTGAATTAGAAACACTTATATATAACTAATTATATACTAACTATAGGTGATATATAATGGCTGCAACAACAATACAATTGGATAAATCCCTTGTACATTTATTACAAGAATTAAGAGAATACCCTCGACAAACATATAATGAATTAATAACAAACATGGCCAAAGTATTCAAAAACGTTAAAAAAAATAACCAATATGACGAATTCTTGCATAAAATACAACAAACTAAAATGAAGGAATTATGGGATAATGAGGAGGATAAAGCCTGGGAAAATGCTTAAATCAGGAGATGTAATTTTAACTACAATCCAGTTTATAGATACTTTTGAAGTTAAAATCCGGCCAGCCTTAGTACTTTTTGAAGAGTTCGATAATATAGTTGTAGCAGGAATAACAAGCAATAAAGCTATGAAAGGGATCTCTTTAACACAAAAAGAAGGGGCAATTAAAGATAGTGTTATCAAATTAAATTATATATTTACTATTTCAGATGT
Organism: archaeon; assembly: GCA_043814545.1. Classification (GTDB taxonomy): domain Archaea; phylum Nanobdellota; class Nanobdellia; order SCGC-AAA011-G17; family GW2011-AR17; genus JBDRJY01. The sequence continues at coordinate 133,870 of JBDRJY010000014.1, forward strand.
TATGATAAAAAAGAAATTATTTTCTCTTTCTGATAAAAAGAAAAAAATTGTTTTTGAAGAGTTAACAAAAAAGCTAGAATTTCTAAAATAATTCTGTCACTCTTGTTAAGTAATGACTAAAACGAAACATTTATATATGTATTATATAAACAAAATTCTAAAGATTTGAGCTAAAATGGGCACTACAACTAGGCAACGCCAAAAACCAAGAGAAGAGAGGAGATTAACTTCACAATATACAACCTCTACATTAGATTCTAAGCCAGAAATAGCTACAGCAATGCCTTACGATGTGCCTCAACAACAATACTCTTTCCCTGTTATCACTTTAGAATCTGAACCTAACTTACC
>JBDRJY010000015.1:0-27291 GCA_043814545.1 archaeon
TTTTGTATCCGTTTACAGGGTGGTTGTTATCTCCAATAATTGCAGGCGGTGCAATGGCTCTGAGTTCAGTAAGTGTTGTAACAAATTCTTTATTGTTGAAAAAGAAAAAGTTGTAAGAAGTGTTTTTAAATCAACTGGTTAATGGACAAAATAAAAGAAATTATTTTTCTTTTTCAATAATAGCTACATACATTGCACCAGAAGAATTAATAAATTTTTTAATTTTCCAACCAGTCCCTTTTAAAATTTGTTTCATTTCTTTTTGGGAAACAAGCAAATAATTAAACCATTCACCAACATAATTACGAAATCTAACCCTTATCCTTAATCTACCAGACATTCGTCCTTTTGATCTATTCCTTTTTTGATAAGACAAATGAACAGGATCTTTAGTGTTATATGGATCACAAGTTTCAGCGATTATTAAAGCATCATCTGTAGTAATTTTATTAAATTTTTTTAATAAAGATTTGGCTTTTTTAAAATTACCAAATAAACCAAAATTATTTCCATACATAATTACAGTATTAAATGTCTTGGGTTTAAACTTATTTATCTCTTCTATTGGAAAAACTCTTGCTTTTTTAACACCTATTTTTTTACAAACCCTAATAGCTAAAGGAGAATTATCTATTGCTAGAACATCAAAACCTTTCTTTTGTAAATAAAGTGGGACTCTACCTGCACCTACACCAACATCTAAAACTTTTCCTTTTACAAATTTCATACCATCTTTCTGAATTTTAGGCCAATTTTTAAATTTAGCAAAATAATTTGGCGAACCAGTAGAGAAATCAACAAAACCATCATCTCTTTCAATTAATTCATAAGATTCTTTACCATTAAAATATGCCCAAATTCCTTGACCGTAAGCATCTTTCTTTAAATTCATATCAGAATAATGGGCCTTTAAATATATAAATTTATACATTATGTACACAATTCAAACAATTAAAACACAATCTAAAATACGATTAATTTTAACATAAACTAAACATAATGTTTCATGGACACAGCCAAAGGCAAAAACCAAATCTTTATATTATAATAAAACAAATAATCCATAGAGGTGATAATTTGGCAAAAACACAAAAGCTTAACGCTTTAGCATTAGGTTACGCAGCAGCAATACTTTCTGCATTATGTATGTTATTATTAGGAATTTTAGGTAATTTAGGAATCTATATAGGCGCTGTAGAAGCTATGATGCAAATGCATTTGTTTTTCTCGCTAAGTATTGGCGGAATTATAGCAGGTATTCTTGAAGCAGCAATCTGGAGTTTTGTAGTAGGTTACCTATTTGCATGGCTTTACAATAAATTTTAATTTTTTTTCTTTTTCTTAAAACTTTTAATTATTATTTCTTAACTTTTAGCAAAAAAATAAATATATATTCTAAAAATGATAAATGTTTATAAATAAAAAAATACACAACATATTGTATACTTAACAATAGTAACAGACTACATATTGTTATCACTTGAAAATGAAATGTCCCTACTGTAACAGCACAGAACTGAAAGTTATCGACAAAAGAAACCTAGAAGAGCAAATACGTAGGAGAAGAGAGTGCATCAAATGCCAAAAAAGGTTCACTACTTACGAAAAAATGGAAAATACGCTTTTCATGGTTGAAAAGAAAGATGGGAAAAGAGAAGCGTATGACAGGGAAAAAATCAAGAAAGGTATCATGCGTGCTTGTGAAAAACGGCCAGTGTCAATGGACAAAATTGAAAAAGTCCTTGATGAACTGGAAAATAAGCTAAGGGAAGCTAAAACTACTGAAATCCCAAGTAAAAAAATTGGAGAATTTGTAGTAAAAAAATTAAAATCTTTAGATAAAGTTGCTTACATTAGGTTCGCATCAGTGTACAGAGATTTTACTGACTTACAAGAGTTCGAAGAAGAACTCAAAAAGTTAATTAAAAAATAATCAATATATGACGCATATACTTAAAAAGAGAAATTCCTGTCACAAGGGAAATTAAAAGAGGTGTGTATTTTGAAGATTACAAAAGTAAAAAAAAGAGATGGGTCTATTGTAGACTTCGATCCAGACAAAGTAACTGAAGCTATATTCAAAGCTGCAATTGCAGTCGGTGGTTCTAACAAAGAAATTGCAAAGTTCTTAGCATTAAGAGTTATCAAACGTTTAGAAGATAGTCATATCGAACTTCCTACTGTCGAACAAGTTCAAGATCTTGTTGAAAAAGTTTTAATTGAGAACGGTCATGCTAAAACTGCTAAAGCTTTTATTCTTTACCGTGATCAGCATAGAAAAATTCGTGAGTCCAAAAATCTTATGATGGATATTGATAAAACTATGCATGAGTATCTTGACCGTTTAGATTGGAGAGTGAATGAAAATAGTAATGTTGGATTTTCGTTAGGTGGTTTAATCCTTTACATCTCAGGTAAAGTTACTGCAAACTTTTGGTTAAACAATATTTATCCTAAAGAAATTGGTGATGCACACACAAACGGTGATTACCACATACATGATCTTTCCATGTTTACTGCATATTGCGCCGGGTGGAGTTTACAAAAATTATTAGTCGAAGGTTTTGGAGGTGTTACCGGGCAGCTTAAAACTGTACCACCTAAACATTTTGACACTGTTGTTGGTCAAATGGTAAATTTCTTAGGTACTTTGCAAAACGAATGGGCAGGAGCGCAAGCGTTTTCATCCTTAGATACGTACCTTGCACCTTTTATCAGATATGATAATATGGATTATAAAAAAGTTAAGCAACAGATTCAAAGGTTGTTGTTTAACATTGCAACACCGAGCAGATGGGGTACACAGACACCTTTCATTAATTTTACATTTGACTGGACTGTTCCTAAAGATATGAAAGATAAACATGTTATCGTAGGCGGTAAACCTTTAGACACAAAGTATGGTGATTATCAAAAAGAAATGAATATGATTAACCGTGCGTTTATGGAATGTATGATTGAAGGCGATGCTTCCGGAAGAGTTTTTACATTTCCAATCCCTACTTACAACATAACACATGATTTTGACTGGGACGGTGAAAATACTCAATTGTTGTTTGAAATGACTTCCAAATACGGCATACCCTATTTTCAAAATTTTATTAACAGTTCGTTGAAACCAAGTGATGTACGTTCAATGTGTTGCAGGTTGCAAATGGATATCCGTGATTTGAAAATGAAAACTGGCGGATTGTTCGGGTCAGGTGAACAGACAGGTTCAATCGGTGTTGTAACAATTAACCTTCCAAGGCTAGGTTACCTTTCACATAACAAAGAAGAATTTTTCGAACGTTTAGACAGGTTAATGGATCTTGCAAAAGATTCTTTGGAAATCAAACGTGAAACTGTAACCAAGTATATGAACGCAGGTTTACTTCCGTACACAAAACGTTATCTTGGTTCGTTCGACAACCATTTTTCGACAATTGGGTTGAACGGTATGAACGAATGTTGTTTAAACTTCTTAAGTAAAAATATTGCAACGCCCGAAGGTAAACAGTTTACATTAGAACTTTTAGATTTTATGCGAGACAAACTAACCAAGTATCAGGAAGAAACAAATCATATGTATAATCTTGAAGCTACACCTGCCGAAGGTGTATCATATAGGTTTGCAAAAATCGATAAACAAAAGTTTGCAGAAATAATTTCGTCAGGTACTGAAGAGCCATATTATACTAACTCTACACAGCTACCAGTAAATTATACTGATGATTTTTTTGAAGCGATGGATTATCAAGACGAAATTCAAACCAAATACACAGGTGGGACAGTGTTCCACTTGTTCGTAGGTGAAAGGATAAATGATATTGAAACTTGTAAAAAGTTAGTTAAACGTTTAGCGTACAATTATAAAATGCCTTACTTTACAATAACACCAACGTTTAGCATTTGTCCTGTACATGGATATATTGCAGGTGAACATCACCAATGTCCGTACGAAGACGAAAAAGAAATTCAAAAAGAAGGAGGTGAAACTATTGGCCAGATGCAACCGCAAGTGCGAAGTATATAGCCGTATAGTAGGATACCATAGACCGGTACAAAACTGGAATAAAGGTAAAAGAGAAGAGTTTAATGAAAGAGTTGAGTTTAATTTAAACAAAAGTGTTAAAGGTAAACTTGATGAAACCCCTAAAGAAGTCATTACCTGTGAGAACCCGATAAAAGATGTTAATTAAAGGGTTAATTAAATCTTCTTTAGTAGATTATCCTGGCAACATAGTATGCACAATCTTTCTCGGAGGATGCAATTTCAAATGTGGATTTTGTTATAACCCTGAGCTTGTCATAGACATAAACAATACCATTAACTTAAAAGAAGAAAATATTTTAAAATTCCTTGACACCCGCAAGGGAAAACTCGACGGTGTTTGTATTATCGGAGGCGAACCTTTAATCAATAAAGACCTTCCAGAATTCTTGAAAAAAATTAAAGATAAAGGGTTTTTAGTTAAGGTTGATACTAACGGTTCTCATCCTGAAATGTTAAAACAATTAATTAAAAATAAATTGGTGGATTATGTTTCAATGGATATTAAATCTTCAAAAAAAAATTATAAACAGTTCTTTGATAAAAAAGATTATATTCAAAATGTTGAAAATAGTGTTGAGCTTCTAAAAAATTCTAACATTAATTACGAGTTCAGAACAACTATTGTACCAAGCATAATAAATGAAACTGAAATGAAACAAATATGTGAATGGATCAAAGGCGCTAAAAAATATTATTTGCAACAGTTTGATAATAGGCATAAAACAATTGATCCTAAATTCTTTAAAATAAAATTATACACACCTGACCAGATTAAAAAATTTCAAACATTAGCAAAAAAATATGTTCAGAAATGTGAAATTAGAAATATTTAATCTTTTGAAAAGTATGGTTCAGGATCAGATTCTTCTCCTTCCTCGTTAGTCGGTACAACAATAATTATATTATAAGCAGGATCGACTTTTTCTGAAACATAATCTAAAGGCAAGTATTCAATATTAACTTCTTCGCTATTACCATCAAAATAATCTTTGTAAGTTTCGTCATAATGATGTTGTAAAAATTCTTGGACTTGTTCTGGATTTAAATTATATAAATCAGATAACTCTTCCATTTCCATTCCTTGTAACCGAAAATAATCGCCCATTTCTTCAGTCAAAAAAATGATTGCACTTTGGTGAGGTTCTAAACCAGAATAATAAGCATTTAAACCCGAATAGCCTAAGCTTACATAAACTGCAGGTAAACCTATCCCGGGGTCCGCAAAAATTTGTGACATTATGCCTAACTCTTCGTCAACATACGTCGTGAACTCACTTTTGTTAGGATCAACACCGCTAGCCATTGTTAACAAATGTGTAGCTTCATGCTGCGATACTGTGTCAACAAACCGTTCAGTTATTTCAGACTTATCTCCCTTAGCATATTCTTGCAAATATTCTCTTGAACCTGGTACAGGGTCGCTAAACAAAAATGATAGCTCGTTAAGATAAAAATCATTGTCGCGATACCAAACAACTTCCTTAGCCACTTCTGTACTTAAACCTTCAACATTAATTGTTAAATCAGATGTTAGTGCAAAGGCGTTAAACCCGTCAACCAAAACATAATATCCCAGATCTATAGGGTAAGGATTTAACAAATATAAGTTTGATAAATCGTAAGATCTTACATCTTTGTCAAAAAGGTCAATATGTTCATTAACTTCTTTTATTTCTACACTAGCAAATAAGCCGTGTTCCCATTTATCTTGATCAGATGTTATGATTGCCAAATAATCTTCGTCCCCTTCGCCGTCTAAAAGGACATAGAAAATGCCTTCCTGTTCAAGCAAAGGTTCAAACCATTCCAAATTTTCTTTATCTTCCAAATACTCCGTTAATTCTTCACTGTCGGGAGTGTTTATAACAAGCTCGTCCAAAAGATTTTTTAATGCATCTTTTGTTTCGTCATTTGAATCTAGTTTTATTGTCTTACGATCAAAACTACCCCAGTCTTCAGGGTCGATTCGTCGAGTAAAATGCGTACGTTCAACAAGTTGTAAAGGGTAAAAGTTTTCGAAAAAGTTTTGGTGCTCGTGCACAAACATATGTTTAGCAAACTCTTGAATCTTTTCATCTTCAAGATAAATTAAATCTTCCAACGAATCTTTGTCAAAATAAGTTGCCATATTTTCTAAAATGTAAGACGCAGCACAAGCATTAGGTTCGTCCTTATATGTGTTTTTTAATTCGTCCGAGCTAAGGTTTAAGAACAATGCTAACAAACCTGTGTCAGGGTCGTCGTATAATGAAGTTAACATTGCCACTTCTTCAGCTTGAGTATGAGTTTGTTCAATCACTCGCGGATCTTCCCAACCGTAAACATAAGCATGCGTTGTTTCATGAATTGCTATTGAACGTCGCATGCGTTGAGTAATGTCAGGCAAAGAAATGTTTAAACGTTCCTTTGCACAAAGGCGCCATAAAGTTGTGTCGTCTAACCGCGTATCAAATTTAGTAGGTATGCCAGAGTTAGATATGAAAACTAAATCGTAAGCTACATAGTTTGCAAGGTCGATAGTGTTGTAGATTAAAGAATCGTTTAATGCGTAAGCGTTCGGCTGTTTAGGTTTCCAAAACTCGCGCTTATCCTTATCAGAAATATTTATCAATAATTTTTTTGGTTCAAAACTGTAAACTTGTTGAGTTTTTTCAAACAAAGGTACGTCCAATTCTAAATCTCTTGCCTTACCTTGAACATATGCTTCAAGCTGAATTTCATTACCTTTAACTGAATAAGAGAATAATAAGTCTGGTGATGTTTCCCTATCTACCAAAACGTCAACAAAACCATCTTTGTTTAAAGTAGTACATAACGGCAGAAGGTCCCTGGATTGGATTGTATAACTAATAAAATCTGACTTGTTCACTGGAACTTGCCTTTTTTCTATTATACCTAATTTAAGGTTAACCATTACAGGTTCGTAGAATAATGCTATTAAATCATCTAATTCTTTTTTAGTTTTATTAGAAGGTTCAATCTCGATAAAAGTAGCATCTCTTTTTTCAAATTCTAATTGTCTAAGATGATTAACTGCTTCTTCCTGTTTATCTGTTAAGATAGTTCCAGCAGATGTTAGATTTGGAAACAACAGAGTGAGGCCTAATAAAGAATGTTGTAAAAACCTCTTAAAAGATTTCACCTAGATAATATCAAATATTTTAAAGTTTATAAAGATTAAGTAAGTATGCGGACGTGCCAAAAAGTGGATCTAAAACTAAAATAACAGTTGGTCTCAACTTTTTCTCCACTTCGCTCCCCTATAAGCGCCAACATCAGCAGTTAGGGCTGCTCAGTTCCCCGTCTGACCCGATTCCTGTTAACATCGACCCTACAGGACAAAGTTTCACAGTCCAAGTCGAGGCTGTCATTCTAGCCAAAGACCGCCTTTAAGGCTTCAACCCCATCATAAAGCCGATTTATGGTAATAGGAAACGGCTAACTTCCCGGTCTAGTCCGCAAATTTTTAGTAGAATAGAGCGTATATAAGTGTTTGGTTTTTGCCTATGGCTTAGAAATCTTCTAATTCTAGATCTTTATACAATCCCTTTTCTTCAATATAGATATGAGCATCATCAAACTTTTTTTGGCACTGATTCCAAAAAATAGGATTATATTTTTTTTCTGGTAATGATTCGAGTGTTTCACCAGTTTCAAAATCCCTATATTCTATTAAATCAATTTCAGTATCGCCATTTTGTTCTTGAATTACCCATAAACCCATTAAATCATCCACAGCGTTATATTTACCTACTCTTAATTCTCTTATGCCATTAAATAATCTAAACTTATTAAATGTCTCATAAGGCGGAACTCTTTGTGTCAACCATTCCATATCTTGGTATTGATTATATTCGTTAGGTGTTGAACCAGCTAACAAACAAGCTAAAGAAATACTTGCTAAACTTGCACCTATAGATTTAATAATTTGGTTCATTGTTACTACTTTTGAGGAGTTAATATGTTTATAAGGTTTTCGGTTTTTGGCTTACGCCTAAAGTTCTTTTGCATGGATTGGTTTTATTAGAATACCATCTTTAGTCTCTTGTATCCTTCCATAGTCCCCGGGTTTGATTTTAAAATGTTTTAGAATATTTGTTGGGAAACGCATGATTGTTGAATCGCCTAATGTTCCAAACTTTCTTACATCTTGTCTTCTACCTGTTAAAATGTCATATTTGATCATTTGATCTGAAGTGAAATATTCTTCTTTACATTTAGGACATCTCATACAGTCTAAAGTTATATTATCCATTTTAGTTTTTGTTACTTTTAATTTACTTTTACAAAAATAACATTTGTCCATGAATTTTTTCATTTTGTTTGGGCCTCTTTGTTATGGGTTTTATGTGAATTAAAACTATTTTATCTTGCTCTGCGTAGGACAGGCAAATGAATTTTCTTTTGTAAGGGTAAAAAACATTGTATTTATTTTGTCTCTTGGCAACGCAGATGTGAATACCACGTTCAAGAATATCCAAGACAAATTCCATAGGTTTGTTAAACTCATTAAACTCTTTTTTGAAGTATCTAGTGAATACCAATAACTTGTTCTTCCAGTACCACTTTTGTTCAGATATTTTATTCTACCCATAGATATTTGTAATGATTATAGATATTTATATAGTTTTGGGTGTTTTGTTTAATTTAAAGTTTGCTTAGAATTTTCATTCGTATTTCCGGCAGGTCCGTAAATTATTGCAAGAATTGTTTAGGAGATTGTATAGTTGTTTTAGTTATGTTTTAATTATTTGATTTGAGGACAGTGAATCGGTATGTTTATAAAAGAGTAGATTTCCACTAATATGAAATGGCAATTGAAGATTTACCAATAATCAAAGAAGAAGAAATTAGATCTGACTCCCCAATAGTTGATATCGCAGAAATTCATTATATGCCATTTGATAAATCAGGTGCAAAATATCAAAATATCCAATTGTATTATGTGTTAGGCAGATCTACTAACACAGTCTTTGTAACAAAATTTATTGGAATTGATGAAGAAACAGGGGTGAGACTTACAAGTTTAGACGAATATAGGTCCATATTTGCTGAAAATCCTCGCAAAGAAATATCAAGAATTAAGAAATATACTTCTTTAATCCGGGCGCCAGGGAAAACTGAATAAATTGGATTATGATGAGTTTAAAATATTGATGTAGTGACGCCAACTATGTATGCACAGTGATATATAAATTGAACATAATAACCATTATCCATAAATCAACTGGTTAGTGGACAGAAGCCTGTTTCCATAAAAAATCAAAATGGTTTTTATAACTCTCGGCAATCTCTTTATTTTTTATCAAGATTATTAAAGGTTTCTCTTTTATCAGATGTATCGCTACTTTATCTCCAAATATGGAAGTCGTAACTTCACTTTCTATATTTAAATATCTAAATTTCATTCCTTTCGTTTTAGTGACTTTATGCTTTTTATACTTTGGATGAGTAATTATCCTAGCATCAAATCCTTTTTTCATTAATTCTTTTGCTATTCGAGGCATTTCATATAAAATATCATAAGATCTTCCAGTGGCACCAAAAGAACAAAGAGATTTATCTTTCATTACTTCTCTCATAATTGTTCTTAAACCCTCTTTACCTTCATAGATATTTACCTCTTGGATAAGTTCCTTTATTTTTTCAATTTTCTTTAGTTCTGGAATCAGATCTTTAACAAAAGTTTCTTTCTCTTTAATTGGATTTAATAGATTATTAGGATCAGCAGCTGCAAAGAATTTTTTGTTATGTTTTATGATATAGTTTACAAGACCTTTATCTGTAAGATTACGTAATATTTGATACGTTAAAGTTCTATCCATACCTCTCTTTTTAGCTAATTCATTAGCAGATATAGGGCTAGTTCTTAATAATTCATAATATAATTTAGCTTCATTGCCAGTTAATCCTGCTTCTTTCAATTTTTCTGCTACGCTAACCATGAAAAATAATATTCTTTACTAGTATATAAAACTGTTGTTAGTTAAACTTACAACATAATTTTAAATAGTTTGTATTTTTCACTAAAAATAAAAATAAGGATAAAACACTGTAAGAAAAATGCTAAAAATGAACAACAAAGATTTAGAAACATTAGCTAGAAAATTAGAAAACCATTCAGGTAAATTTTTTGTAGATGATAGACCACATTATTATCAGGGTGCACAGATGAATGGATCTGTTAGGACTTATTTAGAGGGACTTTGTGTAATAATAAAAGCTAAAGATTCTTATTTATGTGTAGATATAAATGGAAAAGATGGAAAGGGAGAAAATTTCCAGATAATAGCACAAACTTATGGATATAATCCACTTAGACTTTTGTATGATAGGCTAATCACAGAGAAAAGAACGAGAAGAGAAAAAGATGAAAGAGAAAGAATTGATAAATTTATGAATCAAATAAAAAGATGAGAAAGAGGAAGCCTACAAGAAAATGTTCTCTAGTGTAAAATAAAGAGAAACCAAAATGGCTAAGCAATTAATAGAAAAATATAATCTTCAAGAATATATAGAAGAACCAGAAGATAGACTATCAGAAGTATCTTATTTGCTATTAGATAGAGCAATAGAGGGAGAACCATATGGAATTGAAGCGAAAGCAAGAAACCTGCTTTTGGATCAAAGAGCAGAATTAACATATCCCACTATAAGACCTGATTTTTTAAAGAAGTCAAAAATTGAAAAAATAAGAAGGGTTTGGTGTAAAGGTAATAATTTATTGGAAACTTTTATAGAAATAAATATTAAACTTCCAGTGTTAGCAGTATATAATTTAAAAACCTCTAATTTGAGATTATGCCTAGAGTATGGTGGTTCTGTTTTTGATAAAGTGGAAACAAGTAAAATTAAATCTCTTAATATTAATTCAAGAAGATTTGATCCAACTTTGCCAGAGATTTTATCTACACAACTAAATGCTACAATATCTTTATCTTATACAATTCAAGCAAAAAAAAAGAGGAGTGATAATTTAAATGGAATCTTAGATTTTTTAGCAGAACATCATGGTGCATATGAAACTACTTTTACAAGTTTAATCCCTCAATTAGTAAAAGAAGATATCAAAAAAGCTGAAAGAATATTTGAAGATCAAATCTACATAATTGCAGAAGCTGAATGGTATTCTACAAACCCTTCACTAAGACTAAGAGAAGTCGAAGATCCATTAGTCCTAGGTGTAAGGAGAAATAAGGTTTTCTTAATATCCCCATTTGATACAACGCCTCTTGAGAAAGCAATTTTAAGTCAAAATGATAGAACATTTAATTGATAGAACATTTAATAACATTATGCATCTTGTCCACAAACCTAACAATTTATGTACACACAAAATTACGATGTTCACAAACTAAGTTCCAAACTATCTTGTCCAGATTCTACAAGTAAACTGTCGCCAATACCTTGACCTAAGAAATAAAAACCTTGAACAGTTACCTTGTTCATAATATAATCAAAGAATGATGCTTGATCTTGAAACTTAACCAAAACTGCATTTTCAACTTCAGCCAATTCTTTTAATTTTTCAACAGCGTCGTCTTTCGTACCTGTAGCGTCAACCAACCCTAAATCAACTGCTTGAATCCCTAAGTAAAAAGCACCATTAGCCAATGAAGCAACTTCAGCTTCTTCCATCCCTCTGTTCTCAGCAACAGCAGAAACAAAATAATCGTGTATTAAATCCATACGTTCCATTAACAAATCTTCCTCTAAAGAACTTAAACTTTTAAAAGGACTGCCCGTATCTTTATACTCGCCAGTAACCAACCTGTTATAATTAATACCATAATCGTCAAACAAACCTTCAAAGTCTAAGTAAGAACCTACAACAGCTAACGAACCTGTGATAGACAACGGATCAGCTATAATGTAATCAGATGCTGAAGCTATCCAGTACGCGCCGCTTGCGCCAGATTCCCTAATAAAAGCAACAACAGGTTTGTCGCAATCTTTAACAGCATTAGCAATGTCTTTCGACGCAACCACTGTACCGCCAGGTGAACTTATCTCTAAAACAATACCAACAATTGATGAATCCTCGTTGGCAGCTTCAATCTTTTCAATAACATCGGACGCAGAAACTGTAGATTTTAAGTTCAAATAAGATTCAATGCCGTTATAGGTAATCATACCTTCTATTGGTATAACAGCAATGTTATTGCTTAAAGGTGAGGTAGCATAGTTGTTTACAAGAAAACTGTAACCAATAACTAAAATTACCATAGCCAAAAATACCAATCCAACAATTGTAAAAACATTCCAAGGCCCCTTTTTCATACCTCTAAATACGGTCGGAAAGTATTTAAAAGTTTGCCTGCTTCATTTTCAACAATGGAAGAACAAATGTTTTACAAGGAATTAATCGCAGAAATTATCAAAAGTAAATCATCCACTATAGACGAAGTTCTAAAGATAAGAAGAGACCTCTGCCGCAGGCATAACCCGAAAACTTTACCTTCCTTAATCCAAATATTTTTACATGCAACCCCTGCACAAATGAAAAAGCTTCAATTCTTAACAACAAAACCTACAAGAACAATATCTGGCGTTGCACCTGTAGCTATCATGACTTCACCTGAAAAATGTCCGCACGGTAAATGTTTAATGTGTCCTGGTGGTCCAAAATCTTTTTTCGGCGAAGTACCGCAAAGTTATACCGGTAAAGAACCTGCAACTATGCGTGGAATAAGAAACGAATTTGATCCTTACCTTCAAGTGTTTAACAGGTTAGAACAGTATGTTATCCTTAACCAGAATTTTGAAAAAGTTGAACTTATAATTATGGGCGGGACGTTCCCTGCAAGAAATAAAGAGTATCAGGAAGAGTTCGTAAAATATGCCTTCAAAGCTTTGAATGATTTTGGTGAAATGTTTTTCAAAAATAACGAGTTTGATTTTTCAAAGTTTAAAAAATTCTTTTTATTACCAGCAGACATACATGATAAAGTACGTATTGAGAAAATTAAAGAAAAATTGTTTAAACTGAAAAAGAAATGTGAACTTGAAACTGAACAAAATAAAAATGAAACAACTAAAGTACATTGCATTGGTTTAACAATTGAAACCAGGCCTGATTATGCTTTACTAAAACATGCTAACCAAATGTTAAAGTTAGGTTGTACAAGAGTAGAACTTGGTATCCAGACTGTTTATCCTAATGTACTAAAATCTATTGACCGAGGACATAGAGTTTCTGATTCTATCATCGCTCTAGAAATTCTGAAAGATTTAGGTTTTAAAATAAACGCACATTACATGTTAGGTTTACCTAAAACTTCAAAGCAAAAAGATCTTAAAGGTTTGAAAAAATTGTTTTCTAACCAATCTTTCCGACCAGACATGCTAAAAATTTATCCGTGCATGGTTTTACCTGGAACTGAATTAGAAAAGTTATATTACAAAAAAAAGTTTAAACCTCTTAGCACTAAAGATGCAATAAAAATTCTTGCAGAATTCAAACGATCTATCCCTTCTTATTTAAGAATTATGAGAATTCAGAGAGACATACCGACCAAACGTACAATCGCAGGTGTTGACAAAACTAATCTAAGGCAAGAGTTACAGAATTATATGGAAAAGAAAAATATTAAATGTAATTGTATTAGATGTCGAGAAGTAGGCCGGAGTAAAAAACTTGGCAAAGTTGAAATTACCGTCGAGAAATATCAAGCTTCCAATGGCAGAGAATATTTTATAGCTGCTGAAGATATAGAAAATAATGTTCTATTAGGTTTTTGCAGAATGCGATTTCCATTCAAATTCTTAAGAAAAGAGATTAGTCCAAAAACAGCTTTAATCAGAGAACTTCATGTGTATGGAATTGCAGCCGGGTTAACTGAAAAAGGTGATACACAGCATAAAGGTTATGGATACAAGTTAATGCAGAAAGCTGAAGAAATAGCCAAAGCCAAAGGCAAAACCAAAATGGTTGTGATTTCAGGCATAGGTGTTAGAGAATATTATATTAAAAAATTAGGGTACCAAAAAGAAGGCCCTTATGTAACTAAAAAAATATAATTAATCTTTCTTATAAGTATAATAACCTACTAAAAGGAATAATACCAAAACTATGTTTATCCAGTCGAATACAGGAAACGGTTGTTCAACCAAACATTCAATTTCTTCAGGTGGTGAAACTGTGTTTACACATTCTGGTAATGAAGGTGGATTACAAGTTCTAGTTTGAATATTATTTTCACAGCTACTCCAAGAACTACAACTCCAACTTTCCCAACAACTGTCAGCGTCAAAAGGTACACCATCGGCATCAACATTGTCAGAAGGTGCATCGTACTGGTCATCGTCGTCTAAGATTCCGTCACAGTCTGCGTCCCCAGGACAATATTTAACTTCCAAATAGCTGCTTTGCACTGTTACAATGTCGTTAGTAACAATGAAATAATATGTTCCTAAACCACCGTCGCCAGTGTTCCATGTTATTAAAGAACTGCCACTACTAAAAGTATCTAAATCTGAACCAAAAAAATCGCCATCATCATTATAAATTTCAAAAACAACTGATTCTCCGTCGCAACCTGTGCCTTCAGCAGATAAGTATACGTCGTAACCTTCACCAGATTCTGTTAACGCATAACCCCATTCGTCTTGCCATTCGGCCAAATCAAGTGTACAAACGCAAGTGTCTGTCAAGCCTACATCTGTATCATCGCAGTCCAAAGGTGCACAGTCAGAGTAATAACCGTCGCCGTCTGAGTCAGTACAAGCGCAATTGTCAACAGTTGCAACATCACAATCATTGTCTATCCCATCGTTACAAACTTCTGTTTCACCAGGGTTAACATTTAAATCAGTATCATCACAATCTATTTCGTTAGGCATTAAACAACCAGAGTTGCCAAACTCGCCATAACCATCGCCATCTGAATCAGTACAAATTAAACCTGTGATTGCTTTTATATCATAAATGGAAAATGTGTTAATATTTTCGCCAATCAAGTTCCATGTTAAACCTTCATCATTTGACTTGTAAACATCGCCACCTATACCGCTAACGTACATGTCGCCATCGTCATCAATTTCGATTGCAAACAAGTAACGTTGATCAATGAAATTTCCGTAAGGTACCCAAGTTCTACCTTCATTATTTGAACGATAAATTGCTGAAGTGGCTGAACCGTTAACAGAAGCTACTGCAAACAAATAACCGTTAGACGCTTCTGCAAAGTCCCAAAATCCTGACGCATAATTATCCATTATCGTTGATGGCAACCAATATTTGCCAGCTGTTGCATAATAAATTTTTGCGTTACCAACTGTGCTAAGAGAACCAGCCACAATTTTTGTACTTGAAGAAAACATTTTAATTAAATTTGTATTTATTAAATCAGATTCAAGCCAAGTAATACCTTTATCATCAGAATAATAAACTGCTGTGCCTGTTGAAGAAACCCCTACAACAATTCTATCATTAGCTGAATTGTATGCCATGCTTAACAAAGGTTTAGCTATTGAAGTTGCAGCCGCACCTTCAATCCAAGTGTCACCATTATCAGTTGACTTGAAAATATTTCCTATTACATTATTAGAAGCTGAAGCAACAATCGTACCATCGTCCATTTCCAAAATGTCATAAACACTAGTATCAATGTTACCTAAAGAAGAAGCCCATTCTTTTAACAAAGTAAAAGATCCTGAATTATAATTGTAAAAACCACCGTTGACAGAAGTGCCAATGTAAATTTCACCGTCGCTAGCTTGAAAAATATTTAAAATGTTGTTTGCACCAGGAATTGTGTAATAAGTTCCCCAAGTTCCACCACCGTCGGTAGAATGTGCAATAAGATCTCCTGATCCCCCCAAGAAAAGATCATCATCATCGCAACCGTCATTAATGTAACCGTTACAATTATTGTCAATCCAGTCTGAACAAACTTCTTGAAGACCAGGATTTACTAAAGCATTAGAATCATCACAGTCAAAGTTAACAGTATCAGTACAATCCCAAAGATTGCTTGTACCATAACCATCGTTATCTATATCAGTACAACCGCAATCAACTAAACCTTCATCAATGTTACCATCACAATTATTATCAATACCATCACAAGTTTCTGGAGTAGTATAACAACTGTCAGCAGTCCAATAAAGTTGGTCAACATTCGCGTCACAAGCTAAAGAAGAATCTTGCGGGCTTATTGTACCATCAGCAATACAAGCACCGTTAATCATACAATTGCCAGCAACCAAACAACAATCAATGTCTAAATTACTGTCACATTGATAGATAGAATACATAGGGTTCCATATACAAGTATTGCCAGTACATTGTGGAGACGGACAACAAAAATTTACCGAAGTATCACTACACATCCACCAACCAAAACCTGTACACTGGTCTGCTAAACTTGCAACAAAACCCGATTCTTCTGAATCGTCCAAAGGTGAAGAACATCCTGCGTCAGCTAAATATAAAGGAGGTAAATCATAATAATCTGCATAATTATCCGCATCATTATCAGAACAATCTGCACAATCAGGTAAACTAAGTGTCTCGCATTGTTCGTTCAAAGTGAAACTTGTTACATTTGTTAAACCTATAATCAAAGAAATAATTATCAAAACCATCAATCTCTTTTTATTGAATTGCATATGAAAAATAACTATTTTCTTAATATATAAACTTTACTCAGAAAGATTAGTCTTCTTCATCAATAATAATTATATCTTCTTCACCCGTTATACGAAAGATATACGAATCATAATCATTAATTTCATCCATACCTGTTGGTGGGTTCAGAATCATCGTGTCAATTAAATCAACTGCTTCTTCTTTTGATAAACTATCGACACAATTTTTAACATAATTAAACCCAACAATATAAGGTGTCATCATATCATCCAAAGGTTCATCCGCAAGTATAGCGGTACCATACCCTTCTTTAATCTGCTGCGCAAGTTCGTCATCACCATTTTCTATCGCAGTCAAGTAAGCCATATATTCAGCTATGCCCTCTCGGTAAATTTGTTGTACAAATAAAAATTCTAAACTATCATCTTCATTAATCTCTTGAATAAAATTATCATGGATAGGATTTTTTTCAGCCATGTAAGAATGTCCCAACTCATGCGCAATTGTCCAACGTAAGTAAGCACCATCATGACCTTCTATAATATCTCTTAAAAAAGGACTTGAACCAATAAAAATTTTTTCATCACCAAAAGTCAATCCTTCGGTAGAATCCATAAATCCTTTTAGTTCATCTAAAAAATAATATGTCCATACCATTTTTTCGATTGGACCAGCTCCATCTAAATAAGGTTTAGTTAAATGCCAAAGCTCATTACTTAATTCCTTAGACAAATTAAAATTGTAAGGTTCAAACTCAGGCATATCTTCATGGTTAAAGCCTAAAGTTTTTTGAGTTTCATAAACATCTTCAGCTACTTCGTCAAGACTTGCATCGTTAAAACCCTGAGATGTAGCAACAAGATCTTGTAAACCTAAATCAACTACCAAAGCAGCTTCGTCAAATAATGGGTTAAATTCTTTATGTAATTTGTAATTTATCGGAACAGAAAATAATGTAGAGGATAATAGAACACTTGAGGCAACTGTAAGCCCTAACAAATTATTTTTGATTTTATTGACTAAACTCATTTTTCACCTACTTTTTATAAGAATCTTTATCTTTATAAAGTTTACTATTTTAAAGTAGTGAACTCTTATCGGAAGCTATATATTGCAGTAAACCCATATATTTAGTATGATTGAGCTTGGTGGAAACATCAATTTAAAGGGTTTTGATGACCTTGAACCAATGCAGATGATAGTAGCTAAAAAGATTATTGGTAACTATGCCAAGAAAGTCAGTGATGCAAAAAAAAATAATTTAAAAACTTTTACCGTGATTAAAAATGGTCAGAATATTCAAATTCATATTGAATTAATTAATGGTGCAATCAAGGTCAATGCTGAAAATTCTAACTGGTTTTGTGCTCTTGGACAGGCTTTGTTAAAATCTGTTGAAAAAACAATTTAAGGCCTATAACAAAAAGTTTATAAATAAGACCTGATTCAAAATATCAACGGAGAATAAAATGGTTCAAAGAACAGGCGGTTCAAGAAGAAAAACGCGTAGTAAGCTAAGAAAAAATGTTCGTGTTAAAGGTAAATTGAATATTACAAGATATCTTAAACAGTTTGACCTTGGTCAGCGTGTATTTTTAGTATTAGATTCAGCTGTTCATAAAGCTATGCCGATGCCTCGTTTTATGGGAAGTAGCGGTACCGTTAAAGGAAAGCAAGGTGAGTGTTACAAGGTAGAAGTCAAAGACGGCAAATTAAAAAAGTCTTTGCTAGTACATCCGATCCATCTTCGAGGTGAAAAGTAAATGGTACAACTAGATATTATTGAAGACAACCCAATTTCATTGGTTGAAATGCAAAAAAAGTTGAAAGCTATTGAAAAGAGAGATGGACAATTAGGATTTAGGGCCGAAAAAACTAAAGAGTACCTAAATCACTTCGTACGATTGAAACTTAAAGAAGTTCAAGAGCTTAAAACAAAAATGAAAGAGCTTGAAATTCCTCGGTTAAAAGATAGACATATAGTTAAAATAGCCGATATTCTACCAGAAGACATTGATAGCCTAAAGTCCCTGTTAAGCGGGGAAACAGTTACAGTTAAAGACGAAGATCTCAAAAAGATCATTGATATTGTAACTAAATACTAAACAGGTGTCAATAATGATGAGACAAATGCAAACTGCAAAAGAAGAGTATGTTATTGTATTGGATTTCCTGCCACACGGTTATCCGTTTGACCCGAGACCAATGCATAAAAAAACCGCAATAGCTCAAGCTATAGGAAAAAATAATTTTACTCTTTTAGAACTAGTACCTAAGAAAGGTATTAATTTACAACCAAACCAAAAATTATATATTGGTGAAGGCAAACGAGAAGAAGTGCATCATGTTCTTGGTCGTATCCCATTATCAAAATTAACTCAAACTGCTCGAGGAGAGTTAGAGTTTGTTATCAAAGATCTTGTAGAAAAAAATCAAAAACAGTTTATTGAATTTTTTAATAAAGCTGGACCTATTAATACTAGAAGACATCAAATTGAATTACTTCCAGGTATTGGTAAAAAGCATATGTGGGAAATTATTGAAGCTCGAAAGGAAGAAGATTTTAAAGATTTTGAAGATCTTAAGAAACGTGTTAGCTTAATTCCCGACCCAAAAAAGACTATAATCAAACGTATTATCATGGAAATAAATGAGGAGGATAAATATAAGCTCTTTATCCGATAAAACACAAGCTTTTTAAAGAGTTACTATTTCGTTTAAACAAAAAATGGCAGAAAAGAATATTAAACCAATGATCCGGCTGTTCAGTGCGGATGTTCCTGGTAAAACTAAAGTCTATATAGCAATACGAAAAATCAAGGGTATTAGCTTTTCATTATCAAACGCTATCTGCCTTATGTTAAACCTCGACAAAAATGAACCAGTTGGGGCAATTGATGATTCTACTATTAAAAAAATTGAAAATGCAGCTAAAGATCCTGCATCTATTAATATTCCATTATGGATGTTAAACCGTCAGAAAGATTATGATACTGGCGAAGATGTACATCTTATTGAATCAGACTTAAAACTAAGAAAAGAGTTCGACATTAAACGTCTTAAGAAAATTAAAGCTTATCGTGGCGTACGACATATGTTTGGTTTACCTACACGCGGTCAAAAGACTAAGTCCAACTTTAGAAAGAACAAAGGTAAAGCTACCGGTGTTCAAAAGAAAAGTAAAAAATAAATGAAAAATGGGCGACCCTAGAAAACAACGGAAAAAGTATCAAACTCCTGCACATCCTTGGCAGGCTGAGAGGATTAAAGAAGAAAGGGAAATCCTTAAAACGTATGGTCTTAAAAATAAAAAAGAGCTTTGGAAAATGGGTTCCAAAATTTCAAAGTTTAAGCTACAAGCAAAAAAACTTATTGGCCAAAAAGGCGAACAAGCTGAAGGCGAGAAAAAACAGTTTTTAGATAAGTTAGCAAAAATGAAACTTATTGATTCGGGTGCACAACTGGACCATGTTTTAGAATTGACAACCAAAGAAATTCTTGAACGAAGATTACAAACTCAAGTTTTAAGAAAAGGTTTTGCAAAATCTGCTAAACAAGCAAGACAGTTTATTGTACATGGGCATGTTTTTGTCAATGAGAAAAAAATTAATGTTCCTAGTTATTTGATTAATAATGAAGAAGAAAATTTGGTTTCTTTTAACCCTTCATCAAACCTTGCAGATGAAGAACACCCTGAACGTATTGTTAAACTAAAAGAAGTTAAACAAGTCGTGAAAGAAGTTGAAGAAATAACTAAACAAGAAAAACTGAAGAAAGAAGTTAAAACTGAAGAAATATCTAAAGAGGAGAAAAAGTAAAAATGGCACCACCATACAAATCCCAATTTCAAAAGGAAAATTTAAGATGGGGCATTGCACATATTTACTCGTCTTACAATAATACTATAATTCATATTACTGATATCACTGGTACAGAAACAATTGCTAAAACTTCTGGTGGTATGGTTGTTAAAGCACATAGAATGGAGTCTAGTCCTACAGCTGCAATGGCTGCTGCTAAACAAGTGGCTGAAGAAGCTAAGGAAAAAGGTATCAACGCTTTGCACATTAGAGTAAAAGCGCCAGGTGGTCATAACGGACCTAACAATACAGGACCAGGTGGTCAAGCTGCAATAAGAGCGTTATCACGTATGGGAATTAGGATTGGCACTATTGAAGATGTAACTACAGTACCACATGACCGTTGTCGAAAGAAAGGCGGACGACGCGGTAGAAGAGTATAGAAAAATGCAAATCAAACTTTTAGATCAAAATGAAGAGAAAGCTAGATTAATGATAACAGGTTCGAATCCTGCATATATGAACCTTATCCGTAGAGAAATTGTTAACAAAGTACCTACAATGGCTATTCAAACTATAACTTTTACTGATAACAGTTCGGCAATGTACGATGAAATGCTTGCACACCGTTTAGGTTTAGTTGTTTTAACAACTGACTTAAAATCTTATAACTTGCCTTCAGAATGTAAATGTAAAGATGCTGGCTGTGCAATGTGTGAACTTAAAATTACTATGGATGTTGAAGGCCCTAAAAATGTTTATGCTGAAGATTTAAAATCTACTGATCCTAACATAAAACCTTTTCATCCGAAAACACTTTTAGTAAAATTGTTAAAAGGCCAAAATCTTAAATTTGAAGCTACTGCTCGTTTAGGTTATGGTAAAGACCATGTAAGACATTCAGCTGGCTTAGTATTTTACCAAGGTTACCCTAACTTTAAAATAGGACAACTAGCTTCGCCTAAAAAAGTTGTAGCTGTTTGTCCGCAAAAAATACTTATTGAATCTGCTGGCAAAGTAAAAGTTACTGACGAAACCAAATGTAACTTGTGTATGGCATGCCATGATGAAGATCATAACATCGTTGTTGAAAGCGATAATTCAAAGTTTATTATGACTGTAGAACCATGGGGACAGTTTTCAAAAAAAGATATGCTTATTGCTGCTATAGATGTTTTTGATCAACAGTTGAAAGAACTTAGTAACGAGCTAAAAAAAGTGAAATAAAATGGCTAACAAAAATGTACAGAAAGCGAAATTGATTGAAGACCTTCGTAGATTAGGAACTAAAGAAAAAGTCGCATTCTGGAAACGTATTGCTAATGATCTTAGTAAACCTACACGTAATGAAATTAAAGTTAATCTGCATAAGATAAACAAACTTGCTAAGAAAGATGAAATTATTGTTGTGCCTGGAAAAGTTTTGGCTACAGGTGATTTAGATAAAAAAGTTACAGTTGCTGCTTACACTTTTTCAGATGTTGCTAAATTAAAAATCCAAAAATCAGGTAAGTTCATGAACTTACGGGAGTTAATGAAAATTAATCCTAAAGCAAAAAAAGTGAGGATCTTAGCATGATAATCGATGGTAAAGATATGATTGGCGGACGTTTGGCTACCAAAGTAGCTAAAATGGCTCTTCGTGGCGAAGAAGTTAAGATAGTTAACGCTGAGTTAGTTGCTATTTCTGGCCCAAAAGAATGTGTCATGAAACGGTTTTTACAATCTCGTAAACGTGGCGATCCACACCATGGTCCATATTTTTCCCGTATTGCAAAAGCAATTTTGAAACGAATGATTCGTGGTATGTTACCTTACAAACAAGCAAAAGGCAGGGAAGCTTTAAAACGTGTCATGTGTTATCATGGTGTGCCGGAAGCATTCCAAGGTCAAGAATTAGTAACATTTAAAGATATTCATGTTAAAAAACTTCCAATAGGAAAGTATTTAACCCTTAAACAAATTTCAGAAGAATTAGGAGTCAAAAGATGAGTAAAAATGTTCATACATCAGGAAAACGTAAACAAGCTATTGCGCGTGCTACTTTAAGTACTGGTAACGGTAATGTCCATGTCAATGGTAGGCCCTTAGAACATTTTGAACCAAAAGTTGCAATGATGAAAATCCAAGAACCTTTAATGTTAGCTGGTGATATGGTAAAAAAACTTAACATTAACGTTAAAGTTTTCGGCGGAGGTTGGTCTAGCCAATCTGAAGCTGTTCGTTTAGCTATCGGACGTGGTTTAGTTGAAATTAATAAAAGCCTGAAGAAAACTTTTCAAGATTATGATAGACACCTTTTAGTGGGCGATGTTCGGCGTAATGAACCTTGTAAACCTAACGATTCTAAGCCTAGAGCTAAAAGACAAAAATCATATAGGTAGAACAAAATGATAATTCCAATAAGATGTTTCGGATGTGGAAAGCCAATAGGGCACCTTTGGGAAGAGTTTACTAAACGTGTTAAAGACGGTGAAGATCCAAAGACAGTTTTAGACGATTTGAAAGTTGAACGATACTGTTGCAGGTCTGTTTTCGTTAGCCATGTTGATTTAATTGACGAAGTTGCTAAGTTCAAAAAAAGCTAAATTTTTTTATATTCTTAATTCTATTTTATAATTTATGCGAGATAATGATTGGTTAATTAAACGCCTTGACCAAATGTGGGAACTGCTTTTCCCTGATGTTGAACGTTTGAATTTTGTTCGTATCAGGTTTAAAGGTAAATGGAAAAATAAGTTTGGCCATATCAAACGATTAAGAGATAAAAGTACTGAAATTGCTATTAACGGTTTGTTTTCTGACGAACGTGTGCCTGAGTATATCATTGATACTACCATTGCTCACGAACTGGTACATTACTTACACGGTTTTCAATCTCCATATCCACAACGTTACAAACATCCACACCGTGGCGGTGTTGTTAACAAAGAATTAGCTAAAAGAGGTTTTGGACATTTAATGAAAGTTGAAAAAGAATTTGTTCAAAAACAATGGATGCCTATCTTCAGATCATTTCGATTTTAACGGAATTCTTGTAAACTTTTTACAGTTTAAACAATAGTATACCAATTTACCTTTTTGCGTTCGTATTCTTACATTTACTGAAGGTTTGAAATAATGATAACAATGTTTACAAAATTTTCGTTTCAATTCAGAAGGTATTCTTACTTTAGATTTCATTGAAATTTTTCGTGCTAACGTAACATACCTGTTAGCCAACCCTTTGTTTTTACTGAAAACTTTGTCAGCTTGCTGGAACAAAATTGTTATCCTTTCCTTAGCAATATCTTTCTGTTTCGTAATCATAACACATTTGTTTTTCATTTTAGCTTTTTCCTAATACTTTGAATATTTTCTGTAGTTAAATTATTTATTGTTTTTTGAATTTGGATTAGATATTGGGACAGTTCTTGAAAATTTAGGTTTACTTCTTTATTTTTTAAAAAATATTGGTTATCTTCTCTTAATTGTTTATCTTTTTCTAAGTTTTTGGCTACGCCTTTGTCGAGTATATCTTCTTTTTCAAAATAGGATGCTAAAGCGATTGTACAGTCATGAATTTCACATTTTATCCCTATTTTTATTAGTAAAGAATAAAAAGCAAAATACTTTATGTAGTAATTTACAACTGCTGACCATATTTGCTATTTTTTAAGATTATGTAAAACCTTTAAACTTTCTTCAGCTGTTTCAAAATATTGAAGACTAAGATTATCATTAGGTTCAACTAATTTTATACCTTTGACTTGTTTTCTACACCAATTTATTGTTTTCATATAAATCTCCAAAAAATCTTATTATTGTTTCTGTATTATTGAGGATCAAATGTTTTTTGTAAAGTTCTTTTGTAAAGATAAGACTCATTTGTTTAAGATTTTTTATTTGCATTAAATGAACTTTTTTATTGTATATATTTTCAAAATCTTCTATTTTTTCTTTGACATTTGAAGATCCAATAACTAACAAATCTATATCAGACGCTGTTTTTATATTTTTTACTGCCGAACCAAAAATAATGAAAATATTTTTATTAAAATAATAAGATAATTTTTCAAATAATATGTTTAATAAAATCTCTTTTTCTAAAAAATCTAAAGTTTTTTGTTTTTCTGCCATTACCAAATAATCATATATTATTTTATTTTTAAAGTTAAGCTCAAATTCTACTATGTTTTTTCGGCGGTTTCGAATAAGTACTTTTTTTTTAATTAAATCAACTAAATAAGGTTTTAATGATTGGTGCGGTTTTTTTAATTCGTTAGCCATTTCTCGAAGATAATATTTTTTATTATAATCATTAAGAAAAAGTTCAATTATTGTTCCCTTAGTAATTTTTTTACCATATAGTAATTTTTATTACTTCTCTCTATTTAAAGCATTTGTATAGGCTAGATTATAAGAAACCTTTTAAATGGTTGAGACTTAATTTTCTTCTGGTGACTTAGTTGGATGAATTAGAAAAAAGAGAGAAAACTTTGGAAGAAAAGTTTTGGCATTTTTTGTACAATAAATGGCACCTTATTCTGATTGCTATCTTAATCTTTGCAGCATATTTACGTTTCAAAAACATGAATGTTAACGCCGCCTTATGGTGGGATGAAGCTGATTATCTTGGTCTCGCTAAACATTACGGGTTAGGAACTCCTATCGACACTGCGCCTTGGCGTGCGCGTGGAATGGCTTTTGTCTGGGCTGTGTTTTATTGGTTAGGTGCTAACGAAACAGTAATTAGAATTTTGATCCAGTTAACTTCTTTAGGCGGTGTGTACATGTGTTATCTTCTTGGTAGAGATCTTGTTAACAAAAAAGTTGGTTTGGTTGCTGCGTTTATGATGAGTGTGTTCTGGGTGCATTTGTTTTGGTCTGCCCGGATTGAAATGGCAATGCATGGTATGTTAGTATGGTCTATATCTGCTTGGCTGTTCTGGAAAGGGTATGTGAAGAACGGTAAAACTTGGCACTTAGCTTTGGCTGCAGGTCTTGCTGCTTACGGAATGTTTATGTATTCAGCAGTAGGTTTTATTGCAATATTCTATTTAGTATTTTTATTGTTTGCTGACAGATTTAAATTTATTAAAAGTAAAAAAATGTGGATAGCTTTCGGTGTTGCTCTTTTAATTATTAGTACCATGTTTGCTTACAATTATATTAACTTTGGATCAGTAAACCCTCGTATCGTCCGTACTATAACTGCTGAAACTTCTTTAGAAGAAAGTGCTCAGCCGTGGAACCGTCCTATCGGCGAACAAATAAACGATTTTGTAACTTATACTGTTAATTTTCCTCAATATTTATTTTGGCCGTTTTTAATATTATTTTTGATTGGTCTTGCTACATTTTTTGACGTTATCTTAGGTTTTGACCTCATGGTTAAAGGGAAAGAGCCTAAGCTCAAGAAAAAATGGTTTTTATTAACTTGGATTTTGTCTGTCTTAATTATATTTAGTTTTATTTTAACGTTTACACACTTTTATTATGAACCAAGGTTCTTGTTTCCATTATTCCCTGCAGTGTTTATAATCGCAGGCATAGGTACAGTGAAACTTTATGATATCTTGGCTAAGTATAATAAGTATCTTGGATTGGTTGTTGTGTTAGGTTTGTTAGCTTTTGGTGGTTATACACAGTTATCGTATGCAGATAATTTGATTGATGCTAAGGCAGATTCTTTTGCTGGAGAAAGGTTTATTGGTGAATGGTTAAACGAAAATACTGTTGAAGGTGATGTTATCATTACCTGTAACCAGAATGTTCCGTTCATTTATTATTCTAGTAGAATGGTTTACGGTTTTGGTACTAACATGACTAAAGCTGACGAGTTGATTGAAAAATATGATTCTAAATATGTTATCATTGACGCTTACAACTTCGATTGTGCATTTACTTATGGTGATGAACGAGAGAATTTGGTACCTATACAAGCTTATTTCTATGATGAAGCACAAACTATGCCTTTAGTTATCTTGTATGAAGTTAGGTGATTGCCTTTGGCTTAAATGTTTTTTATGATTATTCTAATTCTAAAAGGTTATTCCTGCGGCTCCGCCGCTACCCTGAGGAAACGGCCAATGTAATCAAGATCGTAGTCGCCGTCAAGACCGCTACGACTACTATAAAGGAAGAGCAAACGGCCCCTAGCCGTATCATCCAAATCATTGCTATAGTAAATTCCAATTTTATCGCCTTTTATTTTTCTAAACTTTTCCAAATATTGTTCAGCACGTCCTCTTCCACCCAAAAAAGGAATTGTTTGAGGATGTTCTAAAGCCTTATCAACTTTAATCATTCCATTTGAACTATTCTTTAAATCAGAATAATCAATTACAAAAACTCTTTCATTATCTTCTTGATTTAATAGATTATAAAATTCTTCTTGAGGCATTGAACCTGCGCCGTTTCTTAAATTTCCTAAAGCATTTTTAATATTTTCAGGATTGGAAAAATAATTAGGAATATGGGCATAAACAACAACAGCGTTGCCTTGTTTAGTCCGTCCAGTAACTCTTACGCTAGGAGCGATAAACCAATTATTCCAAATTTCATCGTCTTCATTTAAATTGATTCTTCTATCAGCCAACTCAGGCATGTACAAAGGTTTATAATCTTCATCCAAACAATCTTGTAAAGCTTGGTATAATTTTTTATTGTAAAATATTTTAGTTTTACCATTTACATTTCCAGGAACATAAACATCATTCTGTTTAACATATCTCGGACTGCCAAAAGCTTTAACATAATCTTCTACGTTTCCAGGGTTATTTCCTAAGATTTCTTTCAGTGACATTTTATTTTGATTTTTGCCTTTGGCTTAAGTGTTTTTTTCGTGACGCGCTTCGCGCGTTAAATTATGCTTGGGATAA
>JBDRJY010000016.1:0-3553 GCA_043814545.1 archaeon
GTATTTGCCGCAATTAGGGCAATTAAAGCGTGTTGTGCCTTTTGTGTTTGTTATGCGCTTTTTACAGGATAAACATACTAATTTTTCTTCTGCCATGTTATGTTTGGAATTAGATGGTTATTTATAAATGTTGTTATCAGACTCAAGTTTCCCAGTTTCCTTTTAAACACATTTAGAGTTCTCACTATTTCCTATGTTTTTTATATCTTTTTGTTTAAATACTATGTAAAATATTTAAACCGCTCTTTCCTAAAGCCGCACATCTCAACAAACTCCTTTAATGTTCCTTTTTTCTGCGCAGCAAGAGCATTCACGACCAAATCTTCTGAACCTACTTTCTCAGCCGGGACAGTGCGCGGTACATACATACTCGCTCGATGAGACCTAAGCTGGCCAAGCTGCTTTAGTTGAAGTAACATATCAGACAAAAAAGCTAGCTCGAAATAAGCATCCCGAGCCTGCGCTTCGATGACCTGATAGTCTTCGAATCCATAGGATTGCTTGACAGTCTTATGAAACACCTCTATGTCCCAACGGTTGAGGTATGTTCTGATTACCTCTAATGCTCGTAAGCTTAGCACATTAGTAACATACACTCTTGGTTCATTATAAACTTTTTTCTTCTGGTCATATTTCTGACTAACAACGAGATTAACTTTGCCTATATGCTTTACAAAAACAATCTCTTTATAGTATCTTATCTTGTAAGTTTTCTTTCTTCCTCTTAATTTTCTGTAAACGAGCCTGTTTTCTTTAATAACGTCCTCAACAAATTTTGAAAGTGTTTTGTACTCTCCATCTGACTTCACTTTCATCCTTCCTATTCTGAACATTCCAAAGAACTCAAGACGCATTGGCTTGAGTTTCTTGAGGAGAACTGGCTGGCAGAACCAGCTATCAAAGTAAACTCGTTTGATCAAGTTTCTTCTATAAGAATCTTTAATCATCTCTAATGCGAGATCATATTTTGACTTAAAATATTCAGCAATTTCTTCAGGAATATAAACCCTGAAATCATAACCTATGCTTATTTTGGGGGTTTTGTAAACAGAGGTTACAACAACATGGCTTAGCACTTCTTTTTTTAGTAAGTGGCAGAAGTTCATGAAGATACCTGCCATCTTCTTGCCTGTTTTATAGCAGAAGGTATCATCTATGATTATTGCGCCTTTCTTTGATTTGAATTTTGAAGTAAGGATTTCTTTTCTTCTTTCTTTTATCTTTTTCCAGACTCTTGTGGGGGTATTGAGGAAATTAGAGAAGGCATTAACAGACGGAGACTTAAGGAATATTTTCTTAATGTGCGACATAGTTTGATGTTTTGGAGAGCATACCATTCTTTGAGTCATAAAAAGATTAAAATGTTTTCTTTGAGGTTTGGATAGAACTTGCTTAAACATACAGCAGAAGATAAGAACAAACAGGGGAGTTTCTAGAAACATACTTGACACCTCTTTTTATTACACACCCCAATAAAATATTCAGAAATAGGATAAACATTGATATCATAACCAGTTAAAAAGAATAGGAGTATTTAAATAAACTGTGAAAGTTTTGTTATTTTATATATGGCTAAACCAAAAAAGGATAATAAAAAAATTAAAATCGTGGTTTGGTTAATCTTAACAGTTATCGCTTCTATAATTAGCTATAATTATGGACTTTTACAAACAAAAATAAGCGAAAAAGCCGATATAGATGTGATAATGCCAACAAAAATGGAGGAAGATTATCTGCCTATATGGTTAGACAATATGGGAGATAAAACCTTAACCAACATTAGAGTCAAAATTAGTGCTTGTGATATGGATACAAATAAAACATATTGGGGAGATGAATTAAAAAAAGGACAAAAAACAAAAATAGGGTTTGATAATGAAAGGACTATAAATGAATTTAAGAAACTACCTTGTTATGATATTCTGAAGGTCAATCTTTCAAAATCTCAGGTATGGGTAGAAGTGTATAGGCACAACGAAACAGGCAAAATCATAATACCTCATCAAAAATTTTCTGTAGATGTTTGTATGCACTGTTATTGGGACATTTACTTCTTTTCTGACCAATTGAATAAAACATTCAGAGAAGAAACCTATCACACCGGGCAGTTAATTCAAGAATTTGGTAGCGAGAAAATAACTAAAGAAAATTTACCTGAAAATTGGTTTTTTTTCGATAAGATAGGATTTGCTGTTTTTGACGATAGAATAATGGAAGCCTATTCTTAGAAACTGTTAACCACAACCAAAACAACAAAATAAATCATAATATAAACATCAATAACAAATTTAAACTTTTCAAATCTGTTTAGTTTTTTGAATCTTTTAAGCATTCATTCACCAAAGCAAATAGAGAATATAGATAAATAATAAAATTAGGGCAATAATAGTAAAAATGATTGGATGTTCTGTAAATCTGCTATTTATAAAGTCTTGAAATCCTAAATAAGTTAATATAGCAAGAACAACTAATAATATACTACCAATAATTTCTTTGTATTTTTCTTTATTTAATTCTGTTTCATCTATTTTTTTCTTAACGTCACCAGTTAATGGAAATGTTAACTGTAATCCATATTTTGGGTCTCCTGTTGTAAATTCATCATTTATACATATTATTCCATTAGGTTGTGAACTCTTGACCCAACCGTCTGGACAATTCTTGGGAGCAACGTAATCAACTTTTTCATTAGCTTGGGTTGTAATTCTCACAGAATAAGGTTCTTCCCTACTACGGATAAAAATAGGGATATCTTGCTTTACTCTTTCAAATTCCTTACAAGTTAATTCTTGTAAATATGTATAGGTTATTTTGTGAAGTAATTCTTTTTCTGAGCTAAAAGGAGAACATATTTTTATAATATTTGTCTTAAAATCAATGGAGTACTGCCTACTGCAATTTGATTGATTTAATTTAGATGTTTTTATAAAAGGAGGGAGTGATGGTTCTTTTAAATCCACGATTTCCACATCCTTAATTAATTTTTTGTTACTGACCTTGTATGTTAAAGTTATAATATTCTCTTCATATTCTTCAGGTATCTCTTCGAGTTTAGTTAGAAGTTCGACTTCACTCAAAACACTACCGTCTTCATTAAGAGTAAGAACTAAACCAATAGATTTAGTTTTTGTTTCTATCAGATATTCTTCTGCACTAACAACGGAAGTAGTTAGGATTGTTAAAATTAGGATATTCCAAATTAATTTGTTTTTATTTTGGATTTTCATTTTAAGTTTTTTATGGCAACTTGGACTATTACTGCAAATAGAACAAAAAACAGCAAAATTACCCCAAAACCATTAAAATAAATCTTACTTGGATGTTGAAGTTGAAACCACCAAAGAAAATTTCCTACAAAAGTTCCAACAAAAGCGAACATACCAAATACTGCACCAGTGAATAGTCCGATTGAGACTTCCCTCTTATGAATATTTTTAATCCCTATTTTTTTCATTGTAATACCCTCCCCAAAACAATCTGTACAATAACTAATATATAAATGTTAAGTTGAAAGTTTAAAAAATAACTTAAATTTCTTTCTTTGAGTAGTTTC
>JBDRJY010000017.1:0-3557 GCA_043814545.1 archaeon
AATATGTTAGATCGGCAAAGAAAAATAACATGATTGAAGAAGCAAGAAGAAAGTTTGTACTTTATGAGAGGATGATGGCTTATGCAGAAGCCTAATTATTAACTAGGTGGAAATTTATGGAATAGTTATGCAACAGAGTAAGATATTAGCAAAGTTATTATATAGATTATTATTTACTGAGGATTAGCATTAAATAGTATTAATAGGCTATAACAAAAAATGTCAGGGAATAAATCATTAATCAAGGAAACGTGGGATTTTTTAAAAGTAAGAAAAGCTTGGTGGCTTGCGCCAATCATTATAATGCTAATACTTGTTGGAGTGCTCATAATTTTTGGGCAAAGCAGTGCGTTAAGCCCGTTTATATACGCATTATTTTAAGAAAAATTATTTTTTAAAGAAATTTCTGAAGAAGTTCGCTATTTTTCTTAGAAAACCTGGATCCTCACTTTCATCAATATTTTCTTCAATAATTCCCACAGAATCATTAATAACTGTTTTGGGCTCATCATGTTCAACAATAGTCTCAGGTTGTGTGATGTTTATTTCCTCATCTAACTCGTAGATATAAAGTTTGCCGCCATTATTAACATTAATGTTAGATTTTAAAGTTATGGACGATTCATCATAGTCAAGAGGTATTATAAAACTATAAGAATAAGCTTTCTTTTTTTCGTTTGAACCAAGCGTGATATCATCAGTAATTGTTCCTTTTAACGAAGATTTAATCTTATTAGGCAACATTTCAACCAAGTTTATGTCATTTAAGTCACTGTTTAGAAGATTAATTACGTAAACGTCAACTTTTACTTCATCTCCAAAATTATACTCTTTTTTGTCAAATTCGTAGAACGGCTTAATGATTTTGGGTAACGGCTTTATTAATACTTCACCTTCATCTTTAAAAGTAAACGTGCGCTTGTCAGCATCCTTATATGAACCAATGAGTTGGACATTATATGATGATTCTTTCTCTATTTCAGGAGCAACAAGATTTTTTTGGAGGATTATTTCAGTTTTGCCTTGGTTTACTTTTTTGTTTAATGCTTCAAGATCATCAAAGAATTCGCTTTGAACTACTGCATTGATACCTGATATGTGTTCATTACCAGTATTTTTTAATATGGCCTGAATCTTAATATCATCGCCTGAACTGACAATTTTAGGTGATATGTTTAGTACACTGTAGATTTTTGAAACCCCAATACCAAATTCTGTTATTATTTCATCATCGAAAACTATTGTATTCGATTTCAATTTTACAGATGCTGTTATGGAATATTCTCCAACTCTAACAGACCTGAATTGTACCGGAAAAACTTTTTCTTCATATTCTGAAAGGGTACCTGAATAGGATAAAATACCATCATTGCTTTTTAAAGTGGGTGAATATTCAAGAATCTCTACATTTTTTGAAGGTTCTATAAGCAAATTTTGGATTGTTAGTTTAGTATCACCGGTGTTTTCTAATGTTACATTATATACAATTCTTTGTCCTTTATTTGGAGATTCAGAAGATATCCGGGAAATAAACCTAAAAGGCTTCTTCACTTCAAGCGTGTCCTCAGAAATTAATTTGTGAGTTTTTCCATTAAAATCGTAGGATAGCTGTGCAATTGAATCATAGGTTGTAATTCCAACAGCCTTGATCTTGTACTTGATAATCTCAGAATTGCTTTTTGTTAATTTACCTTCCCAGCGGACACTATTACCATTATTTGAACCGCTTAATAACATTAATTCGTCTGGAAAAGTGTCAACATAAACAACGTTTGAGGCTGTCTTATCACCATCATTGGTAATAATTGCTTCAACTTCTATAGTATCGCCAAGATTAAAGGTGGTGTCAGTAAAAGTCCTTTCAACAGTAATGTCTGGAGAAAGACTAAAAAGGGATACAGAAATTGACGGATAGTCAACATCATCAAAACAAATATTGGTCTGGTCAATTTCAGCACATTCGCTTAAATCGATGATTCTACGTTCGTTACCATACTCGAAAAGCAGTTTCTCATTAGTTTGACTGTAGACTGTTCGACAATTTACACCGTTAACATCGAAAAACTCACCGTCCGTAATAGAACCGCTAAATAATTCTTCAGCATGCACTAAAGGAAGAAGCAACAATAAAATCATCAGTTTTTTCATATTATTGTTATTAGAATATTAGAGTTTAAATATTTTGCCAAAGGAAAACTATATAAATGGATTATTACAGTGTTACGCTAAATGAATGCAAAAACATACTTAAAAGACTGGATCATTAAATATGTTGAAAATCGTGATTTGATCCTAAAGAAAATAATCACCATTGAAAAACAGGAGAATGATTTAATTATTAATTTCAAGGATAAACAACAAACCTTTTTTATCGAACCAATATTAAATGATATTGACAATATTATAAATAAATTGCAGCCTGATAAACATTACGCGCTTGTTGTTCTCAACACCATAGATAATTTTAATCTGATTATTGAAAATTGGGACAAACTTATTAAATTTAAGTGTTTGTGCATATATTTTGTAAACCCGGAATCAAACCTTGACAAAAAATGGATGGTCTATCCGCACACGCACCATAAGATTTGTGATGAAACATCATTAAAAACAGGATTGAAAACAATGTTTGAAACGGTTGAACCCTTGACCCAAATAGAAAACAAATTTAAATAAGATACCGTTTTTCTAAGAATTAACCGTACAAAACAAGGACAAAGGGGCTCAACTATGCCAATGCGCTATGCGCAATATTAGTTTGTTACCCAGTCTTTGTTGTATAAAGGTTTAAAGCAGAAGAATTAACAGGATTTGACCGGAAAAGCCGGTAAAGAGTGGAATTAATAAATTATCGTCCAGTTCTTCAACAAAAGTCTCCACAAAAGTTGCAACAAAAGCCATAGCGATAATTATGTACGCGTTTGTTAAAACAAAAAAACCGACAATAATGTTCACAGCCAGTTCTGATAAGGTCCCGGACAGTGTCTTATTTTTGAACAATAATGTCCTGCCATATTTTTTTCCAATCAAAGCAGCTGACATATCGCCAAAGGTGGTCATTAATAAGGCTGCAAGCGCAATACGAAAATCAAAAACTGCTAAACAAATAATTGTGCCGGATAAAAAATAAATTACACCGTAATAATGCTCACGTTCTTTTGGCCTTATAATCTGGTCAAAGATTGGAATTCTAAAACCCAGCTCTAAACGAAAATATTCAGCGAGCAAAAAGAACACAAGCAACCCAACAAGACAGATTAAGGCTATCTGCTTACTGTAATTATTCTGAATGATTACAAACCCGCCGATAACAAACAGGATAAGTAAATGAAAAGCCTTCCTTTTTAACTCTCTAATAAAAGTCCATGACATGAACATAAGACTCATCTCTTTTCCTTTAAATATGTTTTGAAAAAAATACTCTGTTGCATAATTAATCTTATTTTTTAAGTATGAGCTTTATCAGAGTTAATGGAATTCGGTATTTGTACATCTCCCTGATTATTTTCTTTTCGTTTTTTGTTTCGATTAAGAAAGCAGACTTTCCAACTTTATCA
>JBDRJY010000018.1:0-87505 GCA_043814545.1 archaeon
TAACCAGTTGATTTAAAAACACTTCTTACAACTTTTTCTTTTTCAACAATAAAGAATTTGTTACAACACTTACTGAACTCAGAGCCATTGCACCGCCTGCAATTATTGGAGATAACAACCACCCTGTAAACGGATACAAAACTCCTGCAGCTATTGGTATACCTAAACTATTATAGAATAACGCCCAGAACATATTTTGTCTAATTTTACCCATTGTAAACTTACTTAACTTAATTGCTTTAGGCACGTCCAACAAATCATTAGCCATTAAAACAATGTTACCTGTTTCCATTGCAACATCAGTACCTGAACCCATGGCAATACCTATGTCTGCTTGCGCAATTGCAGGTGCATCATTTATTCCGTCACCAATCATTCCAACTAAACCTAGATTTTGCAATTTCTTCACGTAACCAGCTTTATCTTTTGGCAATACTTCTGCAAAAACATTTTTAATTCCTGCTTTCTTAGCAATAGCATTGGCTGTACGTTCATTATCTCCTGTAATCATATAAACTTCTAAACCTAACTCTTGCAATTGTTTAACAGCTTCCTCAGACGTTTCTCTAATAGTATCAGCAACAGCTATCAAACCTTTTGGCTCTTTTTCAGAAGCAAGTATCATTACAGTATTACCTTCTGATTCTAATTTAGAAATTTGTTCTTTATACTTAATAATATTAATTTTATTTTTTTCCATTAACCGTGGATTACCTAAGAAATATTCTTTAGAATCAATCTTTGCTCTTACACCATGTCCAGTAACAGCTTCAAAATTTGTAGCTTTAGGTAATTTAAGTTTCAAAGCTTTTTTAACTATGGCTTCAGCTAACGGATGTTCAGAAGTTTTTTCTAATGCTGCAGCAATTTGTAAAACAGTTTTTTCAGTTTCGTTATTCAATGCAATAATTTTGGTAACTTCCGGCAAACCTTTAGTGATTGTACCTGTTTTATCAAATATGATATACTTTAACTTGTGCGCAGTTTCTAAAGAATCTCCGCCTTTGATTAAGATACCTTCTTTAGCACCTTTACCTGACCCAACCATTATAGCTGTAGGCGTAGCTAAACCTAAAGCACAAGGACAAGCTATTACCAATACAGCAACTGATGTGATCAATGAAAAAGAAAGACCTTTGTCAAAAACAAAAAACCAAGTAAGGAATGTAATAACAGCAATAAGAATAACAATTGGTACAAAATACGCTGCAACTGTGTCAGCAAACCTTTGGATAGGTGCTTTTTTCCCTTGAGCTTCATCAATTAACTTAATAATTTGTGATAAAGTTGTATTAGCACCAACTTTTGTAGCTTTGAAAGTAAACGAACCTTGCTTATTTATTGTGGCAGAAATAACTTCGTCGCCTTTTTTCTTTTCAATAGGAATACTTTCGCCGGTAATCATACTTTCGTCAACACTAGAATGTCCGTCAACAATAACACCATCAACAGGAATTTTTTCACCGGGTTTAACTAATATCAGATCTCCAACTTTAATTTCGTCAACATTAACTTTAACAAACTCTTTACCACGTTTAACCATTGCAACTTTTGGACTTAATGTCATAAGCTTTTTTATTGCTTCAGATGTTCGACCTTTAGCAATAGCTTCAAGCCACCGTCCCAAAATAACTAAAGTAATTAATATTGCAGAAGTTTCAAAATATTGTCCAGTACCTGGGTTAAATAATACATTATATACACTGAAAAAATATGCAGCTGTTGTACCTAGAGCAATTAACGAATCCATGTTAGCTGTTTTATTTTTGAAAGCTGTCCAAGTCCCTTTGTAAAACTGCCAACCTATAACAAACTGTACTGGCGTAGCCAAAACCCATAAAATATAATCATTATAAGGTATGTTAATACCTATCCACATGAAAACCATGCCTAAAATGAAAGCAGGTATTGCAAAAGGTAAAGCCCAAAAAAATAAGTTACGAATCTTTTTAGTTTCTTTAATTTGTAAATCCATTTCTTTTTCAAAATCTTCTTCACCTTCACTTTTATTAGCTTGGTACCCTTTTTTATTAATTATTTTTATTAATTCTTCTTCTGAAACTTTATTTTCGTCATAATCAACAGTAGCTTTAGCTGTAGAATAATTCACATTAGATGTTTTAACACCTTGAGTATTAGTAATAGATTTGTTAATATTCACAGCACAGCTTGCACAATGCATACCGCTTATTCTGATTGTACTTTTTTTCATTGTTTATATTAAAGTTTTTTTCCTATTTAACTTTATTTATCTTGATCCACATCCACAGCCACCACCACAACTACCACCTTTAGGAACTTCAATTTCATCTAACTCTACCTGATCAACATTTTCACTAACAATAAACACACCAGGAATCATCCCCATCCAACAACTCCACGTTATTGTACCTTCTTCAGTCGGCGTAAACTCAATAACTTGTTCACCTTCTTCAATATCAAAATTTAATCCTAGCTTAGGAACTTGTATAGCATTATTACAACCATTAATCTCTTCACCATTAATTATCCATTTTACTGGAACATCTTTTCTTAAAACAAATCGGTCAGGCGTCCAACCACTTCTATCAACTTCCATTTTTATTTCCTGATAATCGCCGTTCATTACAGCAACATTATCTGAAGATGTTGCAATTGCATTCCCAGTAATAGAATTAAAATCATAACCTGTCCCTGTTAATGTTAAACCATTATTCATCATAAGTAAACCTAAAATAATAACAACCACGCCAGATGCTTTCAAGATTTTATTAGTCATTTTATTTGAAAGATAACTTGCAAAATAACCAAACCCTAACATAACAGGTAAAGTTCCTAAGGCAAACACAAACAAAAGTTTAGCACCTTCAACCATGCTACCTGTACCTGCAGCCATGATATATATTGCTTGCAACGGACCGCACGCAATCATTAAACCGTTTAACAAACCTATTACTAACGGGCTAGAATCTTTTTGTTTTTCGCCAACAAACTTTGCAATAAATTTAGGAGTTTTAAACTGAATTTTTCTTAAGATAGGAATAAAATTAAGCATCTTTAATCCGAACAAAATTAAAAACAATCCTGCTAATAACCCTGCAACTCCTCGCATCATCGGTGTGAATGCAATGATTGAACCTAACAAACCAAACATTGCACCTATTACAGTATAAGAAACAATTTTTCCTGCGCCGTACATTAAATGCGACTTATGAGATTTAGTACCTTCTTGTGCATGTTTAGCTGTATATGATACAACAAACCCGCCGCACATGCTAACACAATGGAACCCTGTAAGAAGACCAACGACAAACAACAAACCGTAACCCATGTTTGCACTAATTTCGGGTAAATTAATACCTTCAATAAAATGTAATATAAAATATCCTGCGACAATGATACCGATTAAAGCAAAAATCCAACCAAAAATAGTATTCCACTTATTTTTAGTACCTTCAACTCCAATCGTACAAGTGTATCCTTTTTCTTCAATTTTGTAAAGAATAGTATCAATATTAGTTTTGTTCGCATCAAAAGTTACAGAACCTGTTTCAGTAGAATAATTAAAATCAACATCTTTAACGCCTTCAATTTGTAAAGCTTGATCTTTAATAATTTCTGCGCAATTGTTACAAGTTGTACCGCGAGCGATAAACTTTTTCGTCACCAAATTTTTATTCATGGAAAATTAGAAAGTTAAACATTTATTAATACCATTCGCAAGAAATTTAACACTAAAATCGTTTAATTCTTAAGAATTTTCGTCCCGCACCGTTTAAAACCGTTTTCGAAGGTAAACTTCGTTAGTTTTCCCTGAAGGCTTTCTAGAAACAATTTCTTTCTCTTCTAATCTCTTTAATAATAATGATAAAGACGTCTTAGACATTCCTGTTTTGTAACGTAAAGTAGCTTGCTTAATACCTTCTTGTTCTTTGACAGCTTTCAAAACTTTTTGTTCTTCATCACTGAACCCAGAAAGGAAAGCTTCAAACTTAGACTTTTCTACATCTTGCTGTTTAGTTTCTTTCAAAGCCGAAGCAAGATCAATTTGATGCTTGGCTAAAGTTTTCTGTGTTTTATCAAAAAAAGCTAAATAAATTCCGAATATGATTAACGCTAATGCTAAAGCAGTACCAAAAATGAAAGTGGTATAACTTCTATCATCATGTAAACAAGTACCGTCGTCAAGATAACAACTTCCACCTTGTTCTTGAATTATTAAATTGATATAAGAATCTTCTTTTTGTTTTTCCATAATTACAAAAGATGCTAACAAAACACCTAAAATAATAATGATGATACCAATTTGTTTTTGATTCATGTTGAATATTAGATAATTAACATTTATTTAAATTTTTCTTCGGACTTTTTTTAAGACAAATCAACAACTCACAAGTTTTACAAACATTTCTACTTGAAGGTTCGTCACAGATTTCGCAAGAATCAATTTTCACTTGTTTAGCATTTTCTCTTAAAGGCAAAATAAGTTTTTCATGGAACCTTACAATGTTAAACTTTACACTAGGATGTTTCTTTTCAAACTCGTCTAAAATATTTTTATATTCTCTACGGTAAGCGCCGACTGAACACGGACAAATTTCATAGTTAACAGGAAACTTCATAATTTTAGAAAAGCGTTCAACATCAAGTTCTGGACTAAAGTATAAAGGTTTAATTCTTTTAACAAATTTATCTGATTTAATTATCCCAGAGATAGGTCCTTGTTTCTTAGCTTGATTAACATCACTACGAAAAACATTCATCATAAACGCTTGTGCTTCATCATCTAAGTTATGTCCAGTAGCTAAACAATCAAACTTAAGTTTCTTAGAATATTTATTTAGTAAATACCTTTTTAGTATACCACAAATCATACAAGACGAATAATTGTAACCATTAGATTTCAAAACAGATTGAATATGACATAAAGAAGAGCCAAACTCGTCCCTAAAAGATATAACATGTAATTTAACATCAAGTTCTTTACACAGTTTTTTAAGGTTTTTTAGGTTTTGATCAGTATAAGCCCCAATTTTTGCATCGATAGTGATAGCTTCAATATCATATCCAAATTTTTTTAATAAATATAATGTAACCATGGAATCTTTCCCACCTGAAACAGCTACACCTACCTTATCCTTTCTGTTACAAAGATTATACTTACGAATAGTCTGTTTAACCTTTTTCTCGAAGTTAAACTTAAATTGTGAATTACCTAATTTCATACTTGATTTTGGCGAGAAGACATTTAAAAACCTTTCTACTTCCATAAAACATATAAATCAAGCTAATCTTTGATGATAAAAGGTGGGATTATGGAAGAGACAATAAAAAATTTAACAAAAGCGTTTATCGGTGAAAGCCAGGCGCGTAACAGATACACGATTTATGCAAAAGTTGCTTTGAAAGAAGGTTTTGAAAACATTTCTGAAATATTTTTAAAAACAGCCGACCAGGAAAGGGAACACGCTAAATGGTTATTCAGATTTATTCAAGAATTGAAGAAAAGCGACGAACTTGTTGTTGAAGCTACTGCAACTTTAGTTTTAGGTGATACTAAAGAAAATCTTAAGGCTGCAATTGCAGGCGAACATTATGAGTACGAAGAAATGTATCCAGAGTTTGCAGATTTAGCAGAGAAAGAAGGTTTGAAAGAAATTTCTAGTAGGTTACGTGCGATTGCTAAAGCTGAAGCACATCACGAAGAACGTTATAAAAAACTTCTTGAACAGGTTGAGAATGGTACAATGTTTAAGAAAGAAGAAAGTCAAATTTGGGCTTGCAGGCAATGCGGTTACGAACATGAAGGCAACGAACCACCTAAAGAATGTCCGTCATGCGGCCACCCTCCTAACTACTTTGAAATAAAATGTGAGAAATATTAATCATGAAAAAATTATTATCTGATTTAAAGAAGTTAAAGGTAAAGAAAGAAGTAGATAATAGAATTCAAGAGTTTGAAAATCCTGACAGCTTTTTCTCAGAACTTTGTTTTTGTTTACTTACTGCAAACTATAACGCCGAGAAAGCAATTCAGATTCAAGAAAAAATTGGTAAAGGTTTTGAAAAACTTCCGGAAAAAGAATTAGCAAAAGGTTTACAAAAGTTAGGTTACCGTTATCCTAACATAAGAGCAAAATATATTGTTGAAGCTAGAAAACATGAATTGCCTCAATTAAAAGAAGATAAAGAATACAGAGAATGGTTAGTAGAAAATGTCAAAGGTTTAGGTTATAAAGAAGCTAGCCACTTCCTCAGGAATATCGGTTACAAGGACGTAGCAATAGTTGACTTTCATATAGTAGATCTCTTAAAAAGATACAACTTAACCGATATCCAAAAACCAATCACAAAATCTAAATATTTTGAAATTGAAAAAATATTAAAAACGATTGCAAAAAAATCTAATATGACTTTAGCAGAACTAGACTTATATTTATGGTATATGGAAACGGGTAAAATTCTTAAATAATCTCCACAACTAGGATTAATCTTTTTCTAACAGATACATATAACGTTCAAAATGTTTGCTTTTTTCTTTTTGTTTTTTTGGAAATTGGACTATTTCTTTTTTTAGAAGTTTAAATCGGGGAAATAACCATTTATTTAATTGTTTTTTAGAGTAATGACTATGCCGGAAAAAACATTTTTTCCCTTTCTTAAAATAAAATTTAATATCATATAATTTAGTCAAAAGAGGATTTTTTAAACGATAATAATCAATTAAAATAAATTTTCCATTAGGTTTCAATAACCTGTATACTTCATTTAAAATATTTTTATGCTGGAAAATATGATGCAAAACCATTTTCATGATTATTAAATCATACGCACCTGTTTTTTCTTTAAGTTTAGTTATATCTCCTAGATGAACATTTTTATCAATAGCTATCTTAACCAAATCTTTAGAAGCATCATAACCTTTAATCCAACATTTATTTTTTAATAATTTTACAATTTCTCCTGATCCGCAACCCATGTCAAGAACTTTCATTTGCTTTGTATATTCGACAGAACGCAAAATAAATTTGTCATAAGGAGTTTTTCCAGAATTTTTAAGATTTAAATGATATTGTAGGGCTTCTTCACCTCTAAAAACTCCGCGCATTTTATATCCCTGCTAAAGCACCATCAATTTCAGACGCAACATCTTCAAGGTTAATCAGAACCAAACCATAAAGCTTTTTGATAATTTCTTCGTACAAAGCTTCTTTTAACTCACCTGAACAATAATTCAAAATACCTTTAAGGTTGTCGCTTGAAA
Source organism: archaeon (assembly GCA_043814545.1). Taxonomy (GTDB): domain Archaea; phylum Nanobdellota; class Nanobdellia; order SCGC-AAA011-G17; family GW2011-AR17; genus JBDRJY01. The sequence goes on from JBDRJY010000018.1 coordinate 7,244, forward strand.
CATCATTAAGATGGTCTTTAGGCACTTCACAGATCATACTTTTACCTTCAAACTGTGCAACTTTGGTAACATCCGAACCTTCAGCCATTGCTAACAATTTAATTTCAATTTTACAAATATCTCCCATCTCACGTTTAATTATATAACTATAAAGGTTATTATTTTTAACAACTTCATATTTGGCAGGTTGACATTTAACAAGCGCAGCATCAAAACATTCAGAGTCCGTACATGTCTTCTTGAACAACCCGAAATTGAACGCCAATACGCTTAAGATTAAAACAGCAAATATAATAAAAACAGTAATCCGTTTCCATTCAATTAGAATTAATGTTTTAGGAAGTTTAACTTCTTTAGAACGTTTCTCCTTCTTTGCCATTATTTTAACAAAGGTAAAACAGGTTTATAAAACTTACTTTTAGAAATAAAAATAAATAATAAAAAATTAAAGGTCTTTACTGGTTAAGATAAAGACTCTTGTTTCTGTTGGTCTAACATCAGACTTGTTTGCCACAACATATTTTACGCCAACACTAGCAGCGTTAGCTGTAATGTCTTTGGTAATTGTACCGTCTAAGATAACTGCAAACACACCTTGTTTCAAGTTTTTAATTGTGCCAACAATTTCAGTCACAGGAACTTTACCTAAGATGTTTAGTTGAGTATCAAGGATATAAGCTCCTCGTGTACCGAACAAGTCATCTAATAGTTCTTTAAACTTGATTTTGTTTTCAGCTGATACAATCTCGCGCTTAACAGGTGCTCTTGGTTTTATAGCAGGTGTTGCTCTTACAGCCGGACGTGTTCCGTTAGTCGTCGATGTATAAGGACGCTTAACGGTACTGTTTGTTCTGGCTATTGGAGATATTCTTTTAGGCAGTTCTTTAATGTCAGCCTTAGCTTGTTCAGCTGCAAACTTATTACGTAAAGCTTTATGAATTTCTTTTTTGGTAATCTCTTCAACTTCTTTACCATCAGGAGCTTTACATACAAAATCAACTTCTGCAACTTCCATCAGACCTTTAATAATCAAGTCACCACCACGGTCGCCGTCAACAAAAAGTGTTAAAATCTTTTCTTTAGACAACTCAATTATACCTGGTGGTACACCTGTACCTCCTAAAGCTATTGCGTTTTTGAACCCGTTCTTTAACAAGTTTAAAACATCTGCTCGACCTTCAACAACAATAATTTCGTCAGCATCATCAATACCCGGTCCTGCCGGCATTCGATCTTTACCATACTCAACAATTGCCATCATACGCACAGAATTTGCAACTTCGTCAGTAATTTCCTGGGAATCTGGAAGAACATCGTTGGTAAGATTTTTCAACAATTCCTTAGCTCTGTTAATAACATATGTTCGTTTAGAAATCCTTATATCTTCAATTTTTTGAATTACAACCGTTGCATTACATGGACCTATCCTTTGAATAGTTTCCATTGCAGCTGCAATAATTGCAGTTTCAGTTTTGTCTAAGCTAGACGGAATTGTGATAATACCGTCAGTTTTACCGTTTTTAATGTCAGATTTTACTTCAATTCGACCTATTCGGCCACTTCTTTGTAATTCACGTAATTCTAGATCTGAGCCTAATAGACCTTCAGTCTGTCCAAAGACAGCGCCTATAATGTCAGGTTTTTCAACAACACCTTCAATCTGGATATGTGCGTGAACAATATATTTTGCTGATACTGGGCTTATTTTTCCCATTTTCTTATCCTCCTGATAATTATTTTTTTGGAGTTTCAAATCAAAAGAACAAGTGTATGACGCTTTAGCTAATTAGCGCCTTTCCCTGGCATTTCCCCTATCTAGCCTTTTTTTGCTTTAACTGCGAGTTTATCTAACAGTGATTGAGGTTAGTCAGTGATTATTAACTTGACTTTAAACTTGATTTCCTTTGTAATAATGAATGTTGCCCGCGACACTAACCCCCAAGCTCATTGCTTGGCATTGCCGTTTGCTCCCATGAGTATTCTCGTGGCGGGCGGTTATTTTTTATATATAATAGGTACTTTATAAAGCTTTGGTTTTTGGTTTTTAGATTTTAATTTTAGCAAATTTTACTAATTTTACAAGCCGAAAAGTATATTAATCTATGAAATTTAGACATTTTGTTAAGGATCTGTGATGTAGCTTGGATAGCATAGCTGGCTTCGGACCAGCATACCCCGGTTCAAATCCGGGCAGGTCCACTTTTCGAGATAATGGCACGTTTGATACATGAAAAAAAGGAGGTTTTAGAAGATTTACAGTTTGCTCGTTCTATTTTACATTTGGGTTTTGGGTTGATGTTTGCTGGCAAGAATAGGATTAGTAAAGGATTATGTTTGATTATGCCGAAAGAGTTTAGAACTAGTGTAACTACATTTTTTTGTTTACACTCTTTGGAGATATTATTTGTAAATTCTAAGTTTGAGGTTGTTGATAAAAAGGTTTTGAAACCATGGGTTTTAAGTTATGTTCCTAGAGCTAAATGCAAGTATATTATTGAAAGCTTGGTTGGAACGTTTGATTCAATTAAAATTAACGATAAACTTGAATTACTTTGAAACTTTAAAATATTAAATCTTTGTTCAAATAAGAACATTAATATACTATTTTTCTTTTTGTTTATTAATGAAAAAGAGGACGAAAAAGAATCTTAAAAAGAAAGAAATAATTTTTATTCTAATATCACTTTTAGTTGCAATAATAATTTTAACAACTGTTTATTTTTATTTCGAATTTCAACCTGAAGAAGTAACAGAAGAATCTGTTTTATATTTAGGCATGATGGTACATTTGGAAAGTTGGGACGAAGAAACAATTGACGAAGATTTGTTTAACCGCCATGTTGAAGTAATAAGGACAATGGCAGACGTGTTTGAAAAATATGATGCAAAGTTAACATTTGAATCAAGGGAGCAGCTTAGCCAAGGAATAATTAACTGGGAAGATAATATTTTGCAAGAACTTTATGACCGTGGCCATGGTATTGGTGCTCATGCAGACCTTGGTGGTACACCTATCGAACAAGGAAAGTTTATCCAACTTTTAACAACAAGAAAAAGAGAGATGGATAATTTATTAACTACTGATGTTCGTCATGTTTCAGGCATATGCTCAGAAAATGATTGGGTCGAGGCTACGATTGAAGCAGGTTACGAGTTTACGACGGGTGGCGTTGCTTACTGTGTAATGTCGATGCCTGAAGAGTTAAGGCCTGAAGAATATAAAAATTGTGCTAACCCTGGAGAGTGTCATGATGCGTTTCCATCTGAGATTGAAGACAGGATACATCCGTGGCGTATTAGTTCTGGTTTAAACTGGATAGAAGAAGATCCTGACGGCGAGTTAGTTTTTTTCCCGTCTAGTTCTGTTTTGTATAACCTTTACGAAGATAGTTTAGGCACAGCGACTTATGGTACTAATGCAGAATTTACTGAAGAAGATCTTGACGAATTTTTTATTAGGTTAGACAAAGCATTAACTTATGTTGATTCAGAACAATTTAATATGATGTACTTCTCTTGGAGCATTGGTTCGAGGGAAAGGGTAAACAATAATATTGATTTGTTTGAACAATGGTTTGAACGATTGCAACATTATATTGACTCTGGCCAGGTTGAATGGCAAACAATACCTGGTATGTATGATTTATATTTAGATTGGGAGGGTAGACAATGAAAAAAGACTTAATTGAAAAACTTGCAACATTAGTTATTGCGGCTTTTGGTTTAGTGGCAGCTTTAGCTTGGAATGAAACAGTTAAAGCTTTTTTTAAAATAATTTTTGGAGAAATAAATAATGTAATAGCAATGTTAATTTATGCTATATTTGTTACGATTTTAGCTGTTATAATAACTGTTCAAATAGGTAAGTTTGCTTCAAATAAAAAATCATGACAGATTTTCAATAAAATTATCTACACTCCTATCATAAGAAGCTTCGCCTTTCTTAGTAAAAAAACATCCCGGAATTTCTCCCCGTTCTCTGTGAAACTGGACACATGCACAACAAAGGCCACGTTTTGCACAGGTATAAGTACAACTACAATGTTCAAGATTTTGTTCTTTTTTACATTCCATAATTAAATATGCAATTTTAATTCCTATTAAATGTTTCCAAAAAACATTTAAAGCTGTTAAAGTTTTATATATACTCAGATGGTAAAAAAAGATACTGATGCAGGAATAACTGTCAAAAAATCTGACGATTTTTCAGAATGGTACACACAGTTAGTACAAAAAGCAGAGCTTGCTGACATTAGGTACAATATCAAAGGTTTTACTGTTTTCCGAGAATGGTCTGTACTGACCATGAAAAAAATGTATAACAAAATGGAAACAGTTTTAGAACGTAAGGGTCATCTGCCATTAGTTATGCCAACTTTAATTCCCGAACAGAATTTTCAGATTGAAGCGGAGCATATTAAAGGTTTTACTCCAGAAGTTTTTTGGGTTACAGAACATGGAGAAGGTAAAAAGTTCGACGAACGTATGGCTTTAAGACCCACATCAGAAACAGCCTTTTACCAAATGTATTCTTTATGGATTCGCAGTTATAATGATTTACCTTACAAACGTTATCAATCAGTTAGTGTTTTCAGGTGTGAAGGCAAGGCTACAAGACCTTTTTTTAGAGGCAGAGAATTTTTATGGATAGAAACCCATAATGCGTTTGCTAATCACGAAGATGCTTACAAACAAGTTTTGGAAGATATGGAAACAACGGATGAAGTTTTACTAAACGAATTTGGTTTACCATTTATTTTCTTTGAACGACCACAATGGGACAAGTTTCCAGGCGCACAAAAAACATTTGCTTCTGATGCATTAATGCCATCAGGTAAAGTAATCCAATTACCATCAACACATTTGTTAGGGCAAGGTTTTGCAAAATCATTTAATATTGAATTTACAGACGAAAAAGGTAAAACAAAAACACCTCACTTAACTTGTTATGGTCCGGCAATTAGTAGAATATACGGTGCCATGATTGCGTTACATGGTGATGATAAAGGTTTAGTATTACCGTTTGATTTAGCGCCAATACAAATTGTCATCGTACCAATTTTGTTTGAAAAAACTAAAGAGAAAGTTTTGAAAAAATGTAATGAATTAAAGAAAAAACTTTCCAACTATATTGTAGAAATAGATGAAAGGGACCAGTCTCCTGGCTGGAAATTTAATCAGTGGGAAATGAAAGGTGTTCCTATCAGGATAGAAGTAGGACCTAAAGATTTAGAAAATAAAAGTGTAATGTTGGCAAGAAGAGACAAATCTAATAAAGATAAAATTTCAGAAAAAGAATTGGTAAAAACTGTTGACAACATTGCAAAAACGTTTACTAAGGATCTAGTAAAAAAAGCTCAAAAACAATTCGAAGGTAACATTGTTGAAGCCAAAACATTGAAAGAGATTGAGAAAGCTGTTGATAACGAAAAAATTGTTAAAGTTTGTTTTTGTTCGATGGAAAAAGATGGAGAAAAATGTGCTAACAAGATTAAAGAAGATATTACTGCTGAAGTAAGAGGTGTAAGGTTCGGTGAAAAAGAGACCGAACTTAAATCAGCAAAATGTGTTGTTTGTGGAAAACCTGCTAAACACGAAGTCTACATAGCTAAAAGTTATTAAAAATGAAAAAAGGAAAGAGTCTTTATTTAATAAATTATTTTCATAAACTTACTTTAAAACGTATTTTTCTGTACTGGATATTATTAATCTTTTTTTTCGGTTTTTTATATTGGTTTTTCAGTTATAATGGTATAAGTTATTTAATCTATAATGGAGAAAAGATTGGTTAAGATTTGCCAGGGTTATTGAACGCAATTTATTACAGTTTTGTAACAGCCACGTCGACTGGTTATGGCGATATCACATCGATAGGTTTCTTAAAAATATTTTCAGTTTTAGAAATAATTTGAGGTATGATTATGTTCGGTTTAGTCATTTCAAAATTAGTTTCGTTCAAACAAGAACTTATCTTGGATCAGATTTACGATATTTCTTTTCATGAGAGAGTTAGTAGGTTGAGGTCGGCTTTATATTTGTACCGTAGCGACGTTAACCGTGCAATGGAACACATGGATAGGGACACGTTTACAAAAAAACGTAGATCAGATTTATCATCGAGTATTTCTAATTTTAATACTAATTTAATAGAGGTTAAAGAGATTTTATGTCCTCCCAAAAAAGATTTTATTAAAAATTTAAGCGACATTAACCAAGACCTTTTGATAAACAGTATAGAACTTTCAGTATTGCGCACAGGCGAACTTTTAAATTTCTTTGATGAGAAAGAAGTTAAATGGCGTTCCTTATCCATTTTAGGAAATTTGAAAACTGTTACAAAAACTAATGAAATGATTTATAATTATTTTATGGAACGTAAAATCCCTGAGACTACTAGAGAAAAAATTAAAATGTTAAATCAAGGCAATACAGAACTAATTTCAATTTTATAATTTGTATCGTTCTTTCATAAGTTCATCTTCGCGTTTAATATATTTTTCAACAAAAACATTGCCAAATTTTTCAATATCTTCAGGAAGTTTGTCCCAGTTTAATTTAGAATGTATGTCTAAAGCTTTTTTTGCACGGGGTTCAACAATACGTCGAGCAACTTTTCCTAGTTGACCTTGCGATTTTTCTACAAAATAATTTACAATATAATGTACATTTTGCATTTGTCTTAAGGTTAACATGCTAAACTCGTCGCGCCATTGTTCATAATATTCAGGCCCTTCCGGAATTTGTATGGAACCAAAACAGTTTGCAACAATATTTTTTAAATCATGGGGTTTAATGTCTTTAGGGACTTCTATTGTGGGAGTTTCTAAATCTAATCTATCTTCGACAAGACCATGCAGTTGTTCAATAACTTCGAACAGACCATTGATTTTTGTGTTAAGACTATTATTCATAAAATTTGTGATAACACGAACACCTGACCTATTTTTAAATTCATTATAACCATCACGAATTACTTGTGCTAAGGCAATGCCTGGGAAAGACTGAATCTGATGATAGTCATAGTTAAAAGTTTCAAATTGTAAACTGGAAGTAGGTATCAACCACTGGTTCCAGATTTGATAGTGCGGCATATGATCTACAATCTTACGTATTTCTGTAACATATTGTTTTGCCAAAGCTTTTCTTACATCCTTCATAACATTTTTTTTACAATATAGATATTAAAAACCTTTTGGTTTAGCATAGAAATAAATATATAGTTAAAATTAAATGAATAAGTTTAATGAAAAAAGGGGTGTTTATTAGTTTTGAAGGGATGGAAGGTTGTGGCAAGACGACACAGATTCATTTGTTAAAAGATTATTTAGAAAAATCCGGTTATGACGTTGTTTTGACACGTGAACCAGGTGGTGTTTCTATAAGTGAACAGATACGTTCTATTTTACTTAACCCTGATAACAAAGAAATGCATCCTATGACAGAGTTATTGTTATATATTTCTGCAAGGTCACAGTTTTTTAAAGAAATAGTAAAACCTAATATAGATAATGGTAAGGTGGTCATAGCTGACAGGTCTTTAGACTCTTCAACTGTATATCAGGGCCATGCTAGAGGTTTAGGCGTAGATGTTGTAGATAATTTGAATAAGTTGGTAGTTGCTGAGTACATGCCTCAGCTCACTTTAGTCTTAGACGTTGAGGACATAGAATCAGCAGTGTTAGCTGCTAAAAAGTCTACAGGTGGCGACGGTGATAGGTTAGAACAGGAAAAACTAGATTTCCATTCTAAGGTTCGTGACGGTTATAGACAGATTACTCTTGAAAATCCTGGTAGGCTTAAATTAGTTAAACGCAGTGAAATTGAAACTGTTCATCATGAAATTGTTTCTTTGGTTAAACAAGTTTTATAATCGAAATTAATTTAAACTTGTTTTTCGTATAAATATCTTATGAGCAAATATTTGAATCATTTCAAATACGGATTTCTCATTATAGTAATAGTTTTAATAATCTTGTTTGCAGTTAAGTTTGTTAATTATGGTGATAAAGGTTATGCTATTACTGATGGTCTTGTCACTTATTCTATGGAAAGAGACATTCCATTGTATTCTGTAGAAGAAATAGAAGAAACAGATATTTTTACAGTATCAAAAATTATTTTCAAGAATGATAAAGATAAAATCTATGGGCAATTATGGTTACCATTGGATTCAGAAGATGTTCCAGCAATTTTATTTTTCCCTGCAGCAGGAGGTACCAAGGAGAATGAAAAGTATTTAGCTGAAAAAATGGTTGCAGAAGGTTACGCTTTCTTTGCGATTGATCAAAGAGGGATTGGGGAAACGAGTGGTAAAATAAATTCAATAGATGCTGACTTGGATTTAATGGACGCAGGCGAAGAACCAATTGGCCACAAAATGATTTATGATGGTTTATTAGCTTTTGACGTTTTACGTAACCATAAAAATATTGATAAAAATAAAATCGTTGTTGCAGGTTCAAGTATGGGCGGTCGTACTGCTATGATTATTGGTGCTTTAGATGATAGGGTTAAAGGTGTTTTAATTTTTTCTTCAGCAGGGTTAAACATGCCATCCAACTTAATCTTTTCACATTATTTTTACACAATAGATCCTGACAATTATGTTAACAAGATTACGTCGGAACTTGTAATGTTCCATTCTGAAAAAGATTCAGTTATACCTTATTCTTATGCAGAAAAAACATTTGGTTTGGCTAATGAACCTAAACAATTAATTAAAATGCCTGAACCTTGTGATCACGGTTATTGTGAAGAAATTGATGAAGAACTTTATGAAGTTTTAGAAAATATTTTTATTTAACTTTTTTACCTACTTTTTTAAAATCCATGGCATCATATTTCAAAGCAAGTAAAGTAGGTTTAAGCTGATCAATTTTTATTCTAACTTGTTCCATAGAATCTCTTTCTCTTAATGTAACAGTTTTATCTTTTTCAGAATCAAAATCTACAGTGATACAATATTTTGTACCCACTTCGTCTTGTCTTCTGTATCTTTTACCAATGCTAGCTTTATCGTCATAAAATACGTTAAACTCTTTTGTAAGATCTTTGAAAATGTCTTTGCTAATTTTAGGCAGTCTTTCTTTGTTAACCAGAGGGAAAACTGCAACGTCGAACGGTGCAATCAAAGTTGGAAACTTAAAAAATGTACGTTCCTTATCTTCTTGATAATTAATATCCATCAAAGCCCATACGTGTCTATCTACACCGAAGCTAAGTTCTAGAACATGCGGTAAAACTCTTTTATCACCAATCATAACTTCCATTTTTTCGTTAGATCCTTTCTGATGTCCGCCAAGATCATGGTCGCCCCGGTAATGTAAACCTGCAACTTCTTTGAACCCGTGTAAACTTTCCATGTCTAACTCAATATCAAAATGTATTTTATTATAAAATGCACGTTCTTTTTCGTTAAGTTCCCTAAACCTAAACTTTGCTTTAGGAATTTCTAGTTCTTCAAAGTAAAACTTTTGAATTTGTGCCATGTGATAAACATAAAATTTAGGTATTTCCAATTTTTTATTTACATCTTCGCATGTATACTCTTTAACAGTTTTATTTTTGCTTAATTTTAATAAGACTTTATAATCTTTAACATCATTAAAATCTTCATGCTCGTCAATGTTGTCAGGATCAAAAAATATTTGAAGTTCAGCTTGCGTAAATTCTCTTAACCGGAAAAAACCTTGCCTTGGCGAAATTTCATTTCGGTAAGCTTTACCTATAACAGCTAAACCGAAAGGTAATCGTTTTCTTAAAGCTTCAAACTCTTTCTTGAAAGCAAGGAACGGACTTTGCGCAGTTTCTGGTCTTAGGTAAAGAGTTTCAGTATCAGTCGCTCCAACCTTGACATCAAACATCATGTTAAACCATTTCACTTCGTCAAAATTACCTTGACATTTTGGACAAAGAAGTTTGTTATCTTCAATTAATTTTGTTAACGCTTTTTCATCAAGACCTTCAGCTTCAATTTTTAAAGCATCTTCAATTAAATTATCAGCTCTAAATCTTTGATGACATTTTTTACATTCAACTAAAGGATCGTTAAAATGTTCTAAATGTCCTGAAGCTTTGAAAACTTTTTCAGGCATAATGTTACAATCTTGAATTTCGAAGTAGTATGGTGATAGGCCTAAGAACTGTTTACGCCATAGATTTTCCCACTTTTGTTTGATTCTTGTACCTAAGTGACCATATGTCCAAAACCCTGCAGTAGCCTTGTATATTTCTGATGAAGGGTAGAAGAAAGCTCTCTTCTTAGCAATATTCATAATCTTTTCAGACTTAGACTCTTCCATACTTGTTATGTTAAACAATTAGGGTTTTATATATATTTTGCTTTGTTGGATGGGGATAGGTAAAGTATTTAAATAAATATTTAATCCTCAATTCTTAGGAGATGAAATAATGATTAGAAAACAAAACAAAAGTTTAAACAGGATATTACAAGAAACTGCTGTTGCAACTCTAATTGGCGCCCCAATATTAACTTTGATAAATAGTACATTAACAGATGCTACTTTTTATGAAAGATGTAATGACGGAATGATCCTCAGTTATGCCTTAGGTATTGCAATTGGTTGGGGTGGAGTGGGTTTATATAAAAAATATAAACAAAATTAATCTTAATTCTTTATTTTTTATTAAACAGAAGCTTTTATAAATAACTTCTAATCAGTAACAAACTTATGTACGACTTCAAATTAGACAAAATCAACGAAGAAATTAAGGAAAAAGGTTATCAGAAGGTATTATTACAGTTACCTGAAGGTTTGAAACCTAAAGCTTACGACATAGTTAATTCTTTAGAAGCTGAAGTTTTTGTATCAGGCGAACCATGTTGGGGCGCTTGCGATTTAGCAATTAACGATGCTAAAGAACTTAAGGTGGACGCAATTATAATTTTCGGCCACGCTCCGTTTATTAAAACAGACATACCAATCATTTACGCGGAAACGCCTTACCTGAAAGACATCCCTAACGATTTACTAATTAAATTGAAAGAAAAACTACAACCTTACAACAAAATTGGCTTAGCTGCATCAATCCAACACGTTCACCAATTACAAAATTTACAATTAAACAAACCAACTTTGATAGCACCACAGTCAGGAAGAAACATATGCGAAGGTCAAGTTTTAGGCTGCGACTGTTCTGGAACAAAACAAATTCAAAGAGAAGTTGATGTTATACTAGTAATAGGAACAAGGTTTCATGCATTAGGTGTAGCATTAAACACAAGTAATCCAGTTATACTTTTAGATTTATACAATGAAGAAATTTTAAACATGGAAGAAGATAAAAACAAAATGTTACAAAAGCGTTACGCGCAAATTGAAAAAGCTAAAGAAGCAAAAAAGTTTGCAATCTTAATTTCTCTAAAACCTGGACAAAAAGAAATGCAATTAGCTAAACAATTACAGATAAAAAACTCAATAACAATTTCAATAACAGAAATAACACCTGAAAAACTAATACAATTCTACGACATAGACTGTTTCATTAGTTTAGCATGTCCAAGGTTAGTAGTAGAAGAGTCAGCGAGGTTCACAAAACCCCTACTTAACTACAAAGAATATTTGGTTTTAACAAATCAATTAGAATGGAATGATATTTTAAAATCAGGTTTGTATTAATTATTTCTTCAATTTTTCAATCTTAGTTTTTTCAGAAATAATCGCTGAGTTACCTGAAGGATCTTCAATAATAATCTTAAGCTTCTCATCGCCGTACTTAACCTTACGCATTTTTTTCAAAAGGTTTTTAGCTTTTTTCTTGATAGCAGGATCATCAGCATTATCACGTTGTTCTTCAATAATTTTTTCAAATCTGTCAAGTAAACCTTCAACATTAGAAATATAGCCGATAGAAGCAGGACCGGGTTCAACACTCATTCGCATTTGCGGAATTTTAACAGTTGCTTCAGAACTTTTAACAACTCTAACTTTCAGATCTTTCTCTGATTCTACCTCAAACGTAATCTTGCAAGGTTCTTTACTATCAGCAGCTTCAACATCTGATTTATGAAACTTACAATTAGAACAAGTCATAGAAAATAAAAATACTTTACCAAAGTAAGGTATATCCATTTCTTCCTCTCTCAAGGTAAGGTTTTTTGTATGACAAAATCCACACATTTCTCCTTTAATTTCATCAACCATGCAACAAAAAAAGAATTCAACTATTTATAAAACTTTTGAAAGAAGAAAACTATTTATATTTTTAATAACTCTAGGTTAACTAGAAAATGACTGACTTTAAAAATAGGGACGATGTACCTAAAGATTTACAAACTTTGTTAAATTCTATTAAAAAATATCAAGGTGAATATGAATATGAAAGAGATTATTTAAAAGTTTATGAAAAGTTAAAAGATACAAACCCATTTTCAGTCTTAGTTTTTTATGAAAATCATTTTGAACGTACACAAAAGAAAGTTAGGCAAAGAAAAAAACTTAACCCATTTATGCCTGAAAGAATGTTAGCAGGCTTTGCCAGATATATACAATTTTATTTCACTCCGGAATTAGAAGAAATGCGTTTAGGCAGCAATCCAGGATCTGGTTACCGCGTCACACAAAGAGTTTACGCTTTATCTTTAGCTAAACTTTCTGAAACAAAAGATATTCCAACACATATTCTTCTTTTAGATAAAGACGAAACTGTTAAGCATGTATATAGCAGTCCTACATTAATAGTCCAACCACATGAAGTGATACTAAATGAATCTTCTGAAGCTTACAGAATTCTAAAAAACACAACTAAAGCTTATTCTAGAACTAAAGAGGATTTAATAGAATCTATATTTTTACTTTAATAAGAAAAAAAATTAATATTGGTCAATTGAGTTTCGCGGTGCCGAAGGTACAGCAGCTCTAAAAACTTGTGCAAATGAGGGTGTAACAACAATCCAATTTTCACCGAATCCTGCAATATCTCCGTCTAAAGCATCGCATGTTTTCTTTAATTTGTTAACAACACGTTTTAACTCAATAAGATCTTTATCTTTAAGATGTTTTATATTAACCAAACCTATAGTATAACCGCCTCTCAAATCATCAAGAATTTCACGCAAATCAGTGAACTCTTTAACTGAATAGGGTTTGACTGTGACTTTAGCTTTATTTGTTTCGACTTCTTCAGAATGATCAATTTCAAGGTAATCATCATCCATTTCGTCTGGGTAAAGGTCTTCACTCATACTACCAACGATTTTGTCCTTTATTCTTGCGAATGTGTCTCTCATATTATGCACCCTCCAATTAATTTTTAGATATAAATATTCAATATATAAGTATTTGTATTCTTGAGCGTTGATTTTTATAGGCCAAACTCTTTATATGCCTTAATCTGGCTAATTAACTCTAGAATTTGATATTTTGTATAATTAGGCAATTTAGGATTTTTACTTAACTGATCTAGTTCTTTTAAAGCATTATGAAGCTTGACTATTTGTATTTCGTTACGGTTTTGTAAAGTTTTCTTTACGGATTTAATGTGTTTTCTTACTTCTAGCGGAACACTCTCATCTTTTTCAATCTGTCTTAAAGATTTGAATATCTTGGTTTTGTGCCTATCTCTTTTTCTAACTTAGTTTTATATATAGTTTTTAACTTTTATAAAGGTTGGTTTTTAATAGAATTCTATAACCCTTCTAACATGCTAACAACGTTCCAAATTTGGGGTCGGACATAAGACGGAATGTTAGGATCGTCGCTTAATTCATCAAGTTCTTGCAAAGCACGATTAGCCTTGATTTTAAGTTCTTCATCACCTTTCTGTAAAGCGAGAATAGCGTTTTTAACTTTGCAACGAACATTCTTAGGTACACTGTCATCTTCTTCAATTTGTGACAAGCAGTCAATCAAGTCTAGTAAGTGTTCGTCTGCCATTGTTTTTAGTCCCTTAAGTGAAGATTATTTTTTTTCTTTTTGAAGTTGATCCATAACTTCTTTTTGGATAGCTTGTGCTTTATCTTTAAGTGAATCTTCCTGTTTCTTAATTGTTTTCAACCTTAAATCTAAAACATCTTTATTTTCATTAAGTTCTTTAATTAAATCATTTTTGTTAGATTCAATCATGATGCCACCAAGGATTTTATAATTTTTACCTTTTGCATTTTCAAGTTCTTTAAGAGCATTTTTAATTTCAAGAATTTGGTTTTGAAAAGTTTGACGTTGCATCATTGAGTTTGTAAGATTTTGTTCAATTACTTGCAACTGTGCAATTTGTTCTTCTTGGTTACTCATTTTGCCTCCACAACAGTTTGTACTGTTCTAGGTTTGAATATGATTTTACAACCGCAGTACGGGCACCGAATTTTCTTTTTAACATAATCAGACTTAATTTCACGTCTACAATCGAAACATTTGTATACAGCCATTATTTATCTCCTACACGATAAGCTTTGCCAGCAAACTTAGAATCGCATTTTTTACAGTGCCAGATACCAGATGATATACGTTTGACAGTCAGTTGATTACAGTACGGACATTTCTGTTTAGAATATTGTATTTTTTCTATAGCTTGAACTTTATTACGCATTTTACGGCCATATCTTGCGCCGAACCGTCCTACAGATCCTGTTTTTTTTACCATTTTATTTTCGCATATTAAATGGGATCGCCCGGATTTGAACCGGGGTCGTCGGGTCCCAAACCCGAAAGGATGGACCAAGCTACCCTACGATCCCATTTGATTATTTTTTCTTAGTAGCTTCAGGTTTTTTTGTTTCAGCTGCTGATGTTGCAGTAGCTTTCTCAGTTTTAGCTGCAACCTGTGCAGCTTTATCATCAGCAGCTTTTTTAGAAGCTGCGATTTGATCAAGTTCTCCTTGGAACCCTTTACGAATATTATCAAGTTGTTCTTTAAGTTTAGCACGCTTTTCATCGCTAACTTCAATTTTACCCGAATTGATAACTTTATCAAACTCGCCAGCATCAATCTTAGGATTAATCTTTAAAGCAACCAAACCTTCAACAAGGACACCCATTGCGTTAGCTGATCCAATAACAGTTTTAACTGCGCTTCGAAGGTTACGGATAAACAATGAAGTTTCCTTCATCTTAGCGATTTTGATAACATCTTCCATCGCCATGTTAGCAACTTTGTCAATATTAGGTATACCTGATCCTTTTTGCAGATTAAGTTCTTTCTTAATTAACTGCGAAACTGGTGGCGTACCAACTTCAATTTCAAACTCTTTCGTTTCAGTATCTACAGTAACTTTGACAGGAACTTTCATTCCTTTAAATATTTCAGTTTTTTTATTGATGGCTGCAACAACTTCACTAATGTTAACTTTTAATGGACCTAAGGCTGGTCCTAATGGTGGCGCTGCAGTTGCTTTTCCGCCTTCAACAAGAGATTCAATTTTTTCTTTAGCCATTTTTATCTACTGAACTTATATACTCTCATTGAGAAATTTATCCCCTTTATAAGCTTTTCTGATTTAGTTTTGGCTTAGCCTTTATTATAGGAAACCTTTATAAAGAAAAAGTAGAAGTTTTTGAGTTATGAAAGATTATTATAGGGTGTTAGGTATAAGTGATTCTGCTAGTGAGGTAGATATTAAGAAAGCTCATCGTCGGCAGGCTCGTTATTGGCATCCTGACTTGAACAATAGTCCTGAAGCTACGGAAAGGTTTAAGGAAGTTCAAGAAGCTTATGAAAATTTGTCTTCAAATAGTTCTCAAACTGATATTATATTTTCTGATATTATTTTTGGCGAAGGGATTGGTTATTTTTTCTCGTTGAAAGATATTACTGCTAAAGTCAGAGGCCAAGTAATTTATGCGAGGGGTGGGTTTTGAACAAAGATCAGTTAGCTTATTTATTTGGAACTTTGGTTAATCTTCATTCCGAAATAGTTGTATATTCTATAACAATAGGGGTTGTTAGTTTGGAATATATATTTTTTGACAAAATTGATTTAGATTTTTATAAAACAGCTTTACCTTTAGGAACTTTAACTTTTGGTTTAATTATGTCAAGAGAATTTGGTAAAGATAAATTGAAAGTTAAGAAGATGAAGAAAATGTTAAAAGCTAACCATGAAAAATATCCGAGACAAGATTATGAAAGAATTGTTTTTGAATATCGTGACGGTTTAGAAATGTTGCTTTCGGAAACAGCCAAGAAAGGGAAATATGAATGGGGGACGTGTTATAAATATTCAAGTTCAGAAAATGATGCAGTAATAACAGATATTTTATCTCTTGAAGAATCAAAGGAAAAAAAGTTTGTAACTGATGTAAGTGAATCTTCGGTTCAGATAGAATATAATTTTGCAAAAACATTTGGTTATAACGGCCATCATCATTATCATCCTAAAACAATTAGTAATGGATTAGATGCAGCTAATTTTGTAATTAATCAAAGGGATAGGTCTATTGCAGACATATGTCTTTTAACATTTATGCTTAACGGCAGACCAGAAATAATTGGATATAATTTGTTAAATACTTATATTCCTACTGATGCATCAAAAACAGTTTTGACTAAAGCTACTTGGAAAGACATTTACAGGTATTTGGGAAAATAATTCTAAATGTTTAGTTAGTTTATTTGTTTTCGTCGGAAATCTTTCTAAATTTTATGGCCAAACTTTATTAATATTTTTTTCTTAATCTTTTCCGAGGTGGTTTTAATGGAAAAACATTATTTGTTGTTGAACACGGCTGCACATAAGGCAGCAACAGGAAGTTTAGGTTTGTTAAAAGAATTAGATCAAGATAGGGTTTTTGGTTCTTTTGAAGAACTGTTAAATTATACAGTTAATGAAAAGTATAAAGGTGATGAAGCAGACATTGCTAGCGAGGTATTATCATACCTTGACCAACAAGATGGGAAAAACGTCATCTTAGAAATTAACGTGAAAGGTAATAAAGCAAATTTAGATGAAAAAGTTAAATCTTATTTTATTGAAAAAGAAGAGGATTATGTATTAGACGTAGAATTAAGTTTACGTTCAAGGGTGGGATGAAATGGTTTCACCCTTTTTTGATTATTTTAATTCTTCTTCTTTTTTAGTGATAGACAATATAATTTATACTATTAAAGAAAATGTTAAATGTGACAAATATTTAAACTTACATAATTGCTGTTATGGTTTACAAAAAACGGAACCAGTTTCAATATTTTTAGATTTTAATGAAAAAGATAATAAAACTACTTTGGTAGAATTTGTCTTATGTAGTCTTATTGGAAAAAATATATCCTCATCGATTCAACCAAAACTAAATTTGTTTAATGAAGACATTTTTGTTTATTTTGGAAAAATGCATTTACTTTTTTCTTTAGATTCAAATCAGTATACAGTTGGTGCAAAAATTAAAACTTCTTTAAAAGATTATGATTTTTTGTTACAAAAACAGATTTATGTTAACCATCCTTTGATAAAAAATGTTTTAGATAAAGGAGAATATTATGATCAAGAAAAAGATTTAGGTGTCCATGTCCATAATAACATAGTTTATGTTACCAAACAATCAAAACCTTTTATGATACAAAATCAATATCATTTTCCTTCCGCAAAAATTGGTGTGCCTTTATATTTATCAGACGAAATTTCTTGGCAAGATCCTATAGTTATTAATGATTATACACATCCGGCATTACCATCTAAGAACAAACCTTACCAAAAAATATGTTGTGGTAACTTCAACTTTAACCAAATTCGTGAACGTTATGATTTACCTTCACAGATTAAATCTGTGCTTTTTCATGCGGAACAATTTTTAACGAAAGGTGTTTGGGATGATGCAGCTGGCGCTTGGCATAGGTTATCAACAATGGAGAGACCACAATGAATTATTCAAGACAACGTATGTTTGACCAAAGCCAACTTTTGAATGGTCATGTAACAGTTATTGGTCAGACAAAAATCTCGGAATACCTTTGTGCTTACTTAGCTGCAATGGGTATAGGTAAGATTAGTTTGATTGGAGAGAAAAATGAAGAAACCAAACCGTTGCAAGAAACAATCTTCGAATTGAATCCAGATGTATCAGTTAAGATTTTACAACTTCCTTTTCATCGAGCTTTTGTTAATACTGATTCGATTTTAGTTGACACAACAAACTCTTTAGAATCAAAGTTTAAACTTAAGCAATTTGAAAAATATTTGAGTGCATCTTCTTCAACGGACTCTTTTATTATAAGTCCAGACTTCTTTCACCCCTTAGATTCTCCTCAAGGAGATTATACTAGTGCTATGGCGGCTGCGATTTTAGTTGACGAGATTCGTAAACAGATTTTTGAAGAGGATATAAATTTAAATTTTTTAACTTATTCGTTAGGCTCAAATCCAAGATTTTTTTCTAAATTAGAATATGATAATAATGTGGTTTTAAATTCAAAACGTGTTTTGGTAGTTGGAGCAGGGGGTATAGGCACTTATGCATGTTTAAATTTAATTCCTTTAGGCGCAAAAATAGATTTATTTGACGGCGATAAAATCGAAGATCATAATTTGAACCGTCAGATTTTTTATTATAATGCAATAGGAGAAAACAAAGCTCA
Source organism: archaeon (assembly GCA_043814545.1). GTDB lineage: Archaea > Nanobdellota > Nanobdellia > SCGC-AAA011-G17 > GW2011-AR17 > JBDRJY01. Next base: position 25,769 of record JBDRJY010000018.1, read on the forward strand.
GGTTTTGGCTAAGCGCCTTAAACATTTGACACGTTGGTCTCAGTTAAAACCGAATAAAAATTATTTAGACAAAAAAACTCTTTACAATCTTCCTGACTACGACTGTATTTTAAGTTGCGTTGATAATTGGGAAACAAGAAAAATATTAAGTAAGTACGCTCTAATAACTGAAACATCATTGATTAACGCTTCTGTTACAGCTTACACAGCTTCGTTAGAAATATATGTTCCTGGTTTGACTTCTTGTTTAGAATGTAGGCACGATTTTGACAGGTTAATGCAGACAGAAACGGCACCAGCTTCTTGTTCAAACATTGCTAATTCTAATATTGTTTCAACGAACGCGTTTATTGGTGCAATGATGGCTGCTGAGTTTAAAGCATTAAGTTCTCCACAAATATATCCTCAGATTTACAACTACGAATTTCTTTACGATTCACAATCCAACCATAAATTTGCACAGATCCCAATTGAAGCGAGGTGTGTACATTGAGCACCTTAGATTTATTGTTAACAAATGTATATTGTCCGGTTCAATATGATAAATTAGAAGAAATAAGCTTAGACAAACGTTTATCTTACAAAAAATCGTTACAAGAATTTAAGCGATACGCAACAACCGAATATTCTAATGATTTAGCAAACATTCTTTTAGGAGAATTTGTTGGCAGAAAATTGGATTGGAACGATAGGTTAAAATTTTTTTACATGCGATATAATTCTTTAACTTCTTTGACAGAATCTCAAGAAGTTTCGTATTTAATTAATATATTAAACAAAAATAAATATGTAAACAAAAAATACAAAAAACAACTCAAACAAGTAAAAAAGAAATTAAAACCAGGATTAATTAAAAGAATTTTGTTTAATCTTCTTCATCCTCGCTATGATCATCTTCCCGACGGATAACTTTAACTGCATCCATTTTCAATGTAACTGGAATAGGTACAGCAGCTTCAAGCAACTCAACAATAACTTCTTCTTTTTGTTCATCTAATCTTGAAATTTTAGCTTTTTCATGTTTGAACGGACCAGAGATGATTTCAACAATGTCATTTTTCTGCATATTGATAGGCGTTTTAATTTGTTCTAGCATACCTTCAATTTCTTCGTACTCAACGGGTTTAGGTAACAAGCCTTTAGCATAAGGAACACCTTGAAAAGATTCTTCAGCATCTTCTTTACTAATTGCTTCAAGAAAAATGTAACTTCGCATACCATGTGGTCTAATCACACTGTATACACCAAGCTTTTTCTTTTGTACGTTAGACGTAACAAAGTCTACAACTTGATCTTCCCTGTTTGCTGTTGTTCTTAACACAAAAATTTTATTTTCCATTTTTACGCGGTGATTATTTGAACTGCTATTGTAATGCTAAACCCAATTAAACCAATAATAGCCATGCCAAGCCCAGTAATCTTAACTATGGTTTTGAGCTCTTCCATGTTGGGTTTTTTGGTTATCTTGAGTACCCTTATGCTTTCTTTTATAAAGCTTTTGATTTTAATAAAAATAGGACTCATTTTTAAACAAGAATGAATGGTAAGGAGTATAAAAAGCTTACGATTTCAAACAAAAGTCTTATTTACTTCATATATATTATTTTAAGCTATAATGCTGACTATTGAAGAAGTTGTTAGGTTATGTGCTGATGAAAATATCGAAGCTTGTTTGCATAAAAAGTCACATCCCTTGAAATTAAAAGGTAAATTGGATGTTCCTTATGGATTAGGTCAAGTAAATGTTTATGCACCAGAGGTTGAATCACAGCAAGATTATGATTTCACGGTTTTACATGAATTTGTTCACGCACGAGATGAATATATTTTGGGTATAGTTAATAGGGATGATAACGAAGTTGAAAATGAAGCATTACAAACTTATGAAGAAGCACCCGAAGTTCTTATGATAATAAAACAATTGTATCCGAATTTAAACCGAAGATTCTAAATCAAACTTAACAACATTAGGCTTGTTTATTTCTAAAACTTTTCCACTTTGGATATTTTGTTTGACAACATGTGGATAAATCCGGCCCCAGTTTTGATATTTCAAAATTAGGTTATGGTGCCTAACATCAATTTCACCGGTTAAGTCGGCAATTGCCCATGGTTTAAGTTTATAATTATCATAATACCGTTTATTTTCGCGTTTAGTTTCTACAATTTCGTCGTCAATATAAAACTCTAATCCTAGTTGATATTTGCAAAGATAAAGACTATCCATATACTTGTAAGCTTCAGTCTTTTGAATCATACGGTGAATATACTGATCAGTTTCTTCGTTATAGCCTTTAAAACCCATGTAAACCTGGAACCATGCAGATAAAACATTAGATGCTTTGATCTCAGGATAATTGGATTTTTCCCAATTTAGGATTGTCCAGATATAAAAATCTACACCATGTTCTTGATCATACTCAAACTGTTTTTTTGCGGATATCATTTTTTCAAAATAAGGTATATAATCATAATTTTTAATTATATATAAATTTTATTCTGTAACAAACTTTGCCCAATGTTTTCTGTACCATTCATAACGAGTATCAAGTTCTTCTTTTGTAGATTGTTTAACACTTAACTCATCTAATTTTTTTCTTAATGTTTGAATAGCATCTTCTTCAAAACCTTCTAAAATCAGTTTTTCTAACTCTAGAACAGGACCGTAAACTTTTGTGTCACCTAACTGAACTTTAATATCGTTCCATTTGAAAGTGTGCCTTCTTCGTGACCATTTGGTATTGACTTCGTAACCTAAGGTTTGTATTAAATACATCATTTCTGTAAAAAATTCAGGGGCAGTATGTAAATTAATTTCTTTATGAATCTCATCATGCATGTCGCCTATCTTTAAACATAAATTCATAGAATCATCGGTTCTTACGACCCGTAGATACTTGTTATCCATTTCAAACAAATGAGTAAACTGTTGTTGTTCTCTAACAAAAGGAGTATTTTGTGTAAAAAAGTCTAACAACCGAAGATAGTCTCTTTTTGAAAGAAGACTTTTTGTTTCAATTTCTACAACATTCAGAGGTTCATTTATAGGTTTTTCTTTTGTAGGAACATTTGTATTTTCAGGAATAAAAGTTTTCCAATGTCTTTGAAACCATTCAAACTTATCATCCATAACTTCTTGTGTTGTAGGTTCTATACCTAAGGAGCAAAATTTATTTTTTAATTCATTCACAATCTCAGGGTTTTGTTCTTGGCTCATAACTTCCATGTCAATAAGACAACCATAACCAAGAGTATCATTAAGAGTAACCTTAACCCCTCCCCATCTAAACTCGTGCCGTTTACGTTTCCAAACACTATTTATTTCATAACCTAAATTAAGAAAAAGTAATTTTAGCTCAGGAAATTGTTCATGGGCATACCTAACAGTAATCTTTTGTTTTTGTTCACTATTTATTCCACCAATCTTAACTTGAACAAAAGCATGAGAAAGGTTTTGCTGAATCCTTAACTCTTGATCACCTTTAAAATAATAAGTTAATTGTTCGTCAACTTTTACTAACTCACCTTCACGTGAAAATAATTTAAGAAAATCTTGATATTTATTCCTTGAGATCAAACCACGTACTTCATTTTCAATTGTCCGTTCGTTAGGTAATATTAAACTTTCTAAAGATTCTTGAGAATTAAAAGTTTTATTCCATAATCCATATAAATATGAACAAAAAGCCATAGGAAAAGAAAAAATTAATTAACGAACTCGATTCCAAGCTCGTTTTCAATGTCAGACCTGTTTTTGTCAGTTAGTGTATGTCTCTTTCCAAAAATTTGCGGTGAGTCAACACCCGTAACAATCAACAATACTCTGATTGTATTTTCAAGGTCTTCACTAATTTGCGCTCCCCAAATTAGTTTCGCATTTTCATCCAACTTTTCTGACACAGTTTCAACAACTTTTTTAGCTTCATCTAATGTCATATCAGAACCGCCAGATATGTTAATTAATGCACCATTAGCACCTTGGATGTCAACATCTAATAAAGGGTTACTGATAGCTTTCTCAACAGCTTCGTTAGCTCTATGCTCAGAATCACTTTCACCGATACCAATCATTGCAACTCCACCCTTACCCATTACAGCACGGATGTCTGCAAAGTCTAGGTTAACTAAACCTGTTTTTGTTACAAGTTCTGCAATACCTTTAACAGCATTGGTTAAGATTTCATCCGCAACTTTAAACGCAGTGTGTAATGGTAAATCTGGTGCTAGTTCTAAAAGTTTATCATTAGGGATTACGATTAAGGTATCAACAACAGTAGCTAACCTTTCTAAACCTACGATGGCATTTTCGTACCTGCGCTGTCCTTCCATTGAAAACGGTATTGTAACTATGGCAACAGTTAATGCACCCATTTTTTTAGATATGTCAGCAATTACTGGCGCAGAACCTGTACCAGTACCACCACCAAGACCACAAGTAATGAAAACCATATCAGCACCAGCTAATTTTTGTTTAATCTCATGTTCACTTTCCTTTGCTGCCTCTTCACCAATTTGTGGCATGCTACCTGCGCCCAAACCCTTGGTAAGTTCACGCCCTAAAAGAATTTTGTGGTCGGCGTTTGTATACAATAAATCTTGAGCATCAGTATTAACTGCAATTGTTTCAGTACCTGTGATACCTATCTCGCTCATTCTGTTAATAGAATTGTTACCTCCACCACCTGCACCAACAACTTTAATCTTAGCTTTTTGTGCTGTAAGTAGTTGTTCTAGCTCAGCATCAAGGTCGTGTGATTTTCTTACACGGTCATGCTGTGATGTCCCTGCTCCTTTAACTGACTCAGTTCTTCTAACTGGCTCAGTTCTAACTTGTTGTGGCATTTCTCTAGGCTGTTGAGGCCTTTGAAAATGATTATCTTGTTGAGTCTCATTCTGTTCTTCAGAATCATTGATCACGTCTAAATATCCCATCGTGTTAATCCCCCTTTTATTATCTAATTAAAGAAAGAGTTTGCAAATATCTGATATATAAATATGATTATACTCAAGTAACAGTTATTTATTAACGATTTCTATATCTTTAATTTCGGGGAACCGTTTTTGGATTTGTTCTAGTAAAGGTTGCTTCAATTGGGGTGGTAAACCTAGTTTTATTTTTAATATACCTTCAACAATTTCAATATCAACTTCTGGCAGCTGTAAAGAAAGTTCTAGATATCCTTCGACTTGTTTTTTCAGTTCAGAAACAGTTTTAACAATAGTAACTTCATAACTTAAATCATGACTAGATAATGGGTGATTAAAGTCAACCAAAATTCTACCACTGCTAACAGTTTTTATTATACCAATATTATTATCTACGTTAACCTGCATGCCTGGATGTGGCTGAATCTTTTGCTCTCGAAATTTGGATGCTGGTATCAGTTTAATTAATTTAACATCTTTTTTACCGAACGCTTTTTCGTCGGGTATTTCAACTGTATAAGTTTTACCAATTTCTTTACCTTCTAAAGATTCGTCTAAGCCTTGAAGAATATCACTTTCACCAACTTTTACTATAGCATGTTTATATTTTCGTTCAGAATCATAAACATTGTTTTTTTTAGCTAGCTCTTCATCATTAACATCAAAAACTAAATTACGTGTTGGTAAACGTCCAACATATTTAACTTCAATATAATCTCCTTTTTTAATAGCCATAGTTTTGAGAAAAATCATAAGATATTTATAAAGGTTTGCATAAGTTTTATATTCTGAATAAAAACTCTTTTCATGCATGGCTTGGTTCGAATCACTTAACCCTATATTAAAAACTCATTTGAGCGAACAGTTTAAACAATCGCATAAACAAAGAAAAGCGTTTTCTAAAGCTAAAGATCCTAGCAAAGCACAGTTATGGTGTGCTATAGCTTTTCTTTCTAAACAGGTTTCAGATTTGGATTACAAGGTTAAATATTTGGAACGTGTTTCTAAGATTAAATCTAAAGATATTAAGAATTTGAAGAAATATTAGAATTTTGGCTTACGCCTTTTAGGAATGTTTAGATTATTTATTTTGATATTTTATTGTTACTGTTTAGGAAAGAGCTAAAAGAAACAACTCATAAAGCCGAAGGCAAAACCCGAAACTTTTATAAACAACATATTATTCTAAACTCCTTATGGATATAAAACAATCACACGCAGGCGGACTTAAACCTGGAAGATATGTTGTTTTTGACGACCTAGCATGCGTTGTTAAAAGTGTACAAACATCTAGGACAGGTAAACACGGTCATGCTAAGTGTAGGATTGAAGCTGTATCTATCAAAGATGGTAGAAAAATAATTAAAATTATCCCGGCGCATGATAATGTCGACACACCTATCATTGAGAAAAAAACTGCTCAAGTTTTGTCTGTCAAAAGCAAAACTGCAAATGTTATGGATATGGAATCATTCGAAACGTTTGATGTTGTAGTTCCTCAAAATCTTGAAGATCAGGTTAAGGAAGGCAGTCAGATTGTATATTGGATTGTGCTGGGCGATAAGATTGTGCAACAGGTAAAATAAAATGGCAAAATTTGATGAAGCTATCGCAAGGTTGTTTAACCGAGTGTTTGTTTGTAAAAAATGTAAATCTAAGAAAAGGATGGATATTCGTAAAGTTATCCAAAAGAAAGCTATCTGTAAAAAGTGTGGTAGTAAATATTTTCGACCAATCAAGAAAAACCGTTAGAGTTAAAAAAGGAGGTGAAAGGCACATAAGTGCTTCAGTTTATGAACTGGGATCTGATTTCAATTCTAATCTTTTATACTATTCTTCTAATTTTATATATCGTTTTCAAGGAAAAATTCACTGTCCAGTCTAAAATATTTGTTATGTACAAAGCCAAGTGGGGCTTAAAACTGATGGACAAGTATGCTAAGTTATGGCCAAACCTTTCAAAACTGTTCGCTTTTATTGGAGTAATTGTAGGTTTTGGTGGAATGTTATTCGTGTTTTGTTTTTTGATAATTGAAACATGGAAATTTATAATTACACCTGGCGCTGAAGCAGCTTTAAAATTAATCATACCGACGGTACAAATACCTGGTTTACCGCCCTTATCGTTTTGGCATTGGATCATATCAATCTTTTTGGTAGCAGTTGTGCACGAGTTTTCTCACGGTGTTGTTGCGAGGTTGTACAGGGTAAAAATTAGAAGTTCAGGTTTTGCTTTCTTAGGTCCGTTGCTTGCAGCGTTTGTCGAACCTGACGAGAAAGGTATACAGCAATTAAAAAAACGTAAACAGTTAGCAATTTTTGCAGCTGGCCCGTTTTCTAATATCGTTATGGCAGGAATATTTTTGTTCCTTTTATTTTACGTTACTACGCCGTTGCAAGGTACAATGTTAGACGTGAATGGTATACAAGTTAACGAACTTATGGAAAATTATTCTTTGATTGAGACAGGTATTGAAACTCCGTTTGTTTTATACAAAATGAACGGTTTACCTATTTATGAAGAAAACAATTTTGAAGATGTAATTTTGTTTTTGAAAGACGGTGATGTTATAACTTTAGGCACTGATAAAGGTGAGTATGAAGTTACTGCTATACAAAGTCCTGATGATCCTAACCGTGCGTTAGTAGGTATGAAAGATTTCAGGTTATCTTACGCAGTTAAAGATGATGTAAGTTACCTTGGATCTTTGCCGTTGGCTTGGCCTTGGATAAACCTTTTGATACTTTGGATTTTTCTTATCTCTCTTGGTGTAGGTTTGTTTAACTTATTGCCTTTAGGTCCGATTGATGGTGGTAGAATGTTTTACACTCTTTTGTTAGGTATAACACATAATGAGTTACATACACGTAGAATTTGGACAATGGTATCTTGGTTTTGTTTGTTACTAATTGTTATTAACTTATTACCTTTACTGAATAAACTTTTAATTTTCCTTTTACAGGCAGTTACAATACTTATTTCTCTAACACTATAATTTTTCTTGTAAGAGTTTTATGTGCATAATGCCTGATAGTTTTAACAGTTTTGAATTTACTTTTTATGTTAACATTGTTTGGCATTACGATAACAACCCTTTTACCTTTCTTTGTTTGTTTGTAAACATTATTTAAGAAATCGTTATATAATTGGGTTTTTTCTTTGGTGAGTTTAGTTTTTCTACCATAAGGTAAATCTGTTACAATTACATTAAACTTTTCTTTCGCAGTAGTGGCGTCTTGTTTTTTTATCTTAGCTTTAAGTTTGAAATATTTAAGATTAGTTTTAGCTGCGTCCAACATTCTATCTTCAATGTCCGAACCTATTATTTGAGTCTTCATAAGCTTGGCTTCAATGAGGATGGCGCCAGTGCCACAGAACGGATCCCATAAAGTTTCTTTAGGTTTGACTTTTGAAAGATTTACTAAAACCTTGGCAATCTTAGCTGAGAATGTGCCTGAATAAGCAACAGGTCGTTTCCTTAACGTACGTTCTCTAAATTGATTATTTGTGTCATGTAAAACTTTACCGCAGATAACTTTATTTTTTATAAAATAAAAGTTGAATAAGGTTTTTGGAGTTGATAAGTTAACTTTAGGTTTTTTAAACTTGGGCCAAATAAGGTCTGCAAGATATTTTTCTTCTAATTGTTTTTCCCCAAATGTTCTTATACAAAAATCTTTTTCATAATATTTTTGAAAATTAGTTTTTTTAATTTTATCTTCCAGTTCAGAGAATTTACAAATAAATATCTGTTGTAAAACTTTTTTTGTAAATGCCAAACGCGTGTAATCAATCTGTTTTGTATCAATGAATAGAAATCTATTAAATATTTTCTTTTCTTTTTTGTTTGTTAAAGATTTTATCTCTTCTTTAGCAAGATCTTTATTTTCCATTGATAGGACAAAGACATGTTTCATTTTATCTTTTTGAAAAATCCGTAAAGAGCAAAAATCTCGCGTTTGGTAAGAAAAGATTTTCCTATTATCTTTTTCCATAGAGTTTTTTGTGTATTCTTTTTTTCTTCAGTTGAAAATTTTAATCTGTCCAATGCTTCATTTGCTAATTGTAAGGCAACTTCTTTGTCTTTTTTCTCTGCCACCCTAATATGTTTACCAACTTTATTTTTTTCTAATTCTTGAAAAAGTTCGTAAAAGATTATTGTTGCTGCATGAGAAGCGTTCATTGTAGGATAATCTTTTGAAGTAGGTATACTAACAATAAAATCGCACATACTAACTTCTTCGTTTGTTAATCCAGAATTTTCCCTGCCTATCATAATGGCAACTTTATTTTTTGGTAATACTTTACTAAATTCTTTTGGTGTTAAAGGTGAACGTGGAATATTATATTCACTGCCAAGCTTTGCAGTAGAACCAACAATATAATCGGTTTCAAGTTCTTTAATATATTTGAGAACCTTAGCTTTTTTCAAAACATCTTTTGCATGTGTTGCTCGGTCCAACCCTTCTTTTTCTAAATGATTGCATTTAGGATTAATTAAAATTAAGTTTGTTAGATTAAAATTTTTCATAGATCTAGCTATTGCTCCAATGTTACCTGAATTTTGAAACTCTAACAGTACAACAAACACGTTTTTCATACGTTCAAAGACTTATTAGTGTTATTTAAACGTTTTTGTTAGGAAATTTTATATAGTTTTGGATGTTTTAATTTTAATTATGTTAGTTGACGTACATGCACACTTGGATCATGCACAATTTAAGAAAGATTTGGACGAAGTTATTGGCCGTGCAAAGAAAGCCCGAATTGTAGCAGTGATTAATAATGGGTTAAACGTTGAAACCAATCGTCAGACTTTAGACCTTGCAAAAAAATATTCTATTATCAAACCAGCCTTAGGTTTGTATCCTACTTTTGCTGAAAAAATGTCTATGCAAGAAATTAAAACTGAATTTGATTTTATTAAAAAACAAAAAATAATTGCAATTGGTGAATGTGGTTTGGACAACAAATATGTTCTGGATGAAAAGAAACAACAAAAAGTTTTTAGTATGATGATTGAACTTGCCGAAAAAATGAAACTACCAATCATTGTACATTCACGACAGTCTGAAGAAAAAGCAATTGAAATGTTGGAGTCTTCAAAGCTAAAAAAAATAGTTATGCATTGTTTTTGTGGTGGCTTAAAATTAGTGAAAAGAATAGAAAAAAATGGTTGGTATTTTTCTGTTCCTCCGTCGGTAAACTACTCTAAAACTTTTCAAGAGCTTGTTGAACAAGTTTCGATTAATCAGTTGATAACTGAAACAGATTCTCCTTACCTCGCACACAAAAAAACTGTTAGAAATGAACCAGAAAATATTAAATATTCTATCCAAAAGATTTCTGAAATTAAAAAACTGGACTTGAATGAAGTTGAAAAAATATTTTACATGAACTTTCGACAAATTTTTTAAAATAGAAACGTTTTTAAATTAAAAAACACACGGTTTAATTAATTAATTACAATAAAAAAAACGAGGTGATAAATTTTATGGCAGTTGTCAAAAGAAAACGTAAGGTATCTAAGCAGAAGACATCCAAAACTAAAGCCACTCGTAAGAAAGCAACTAAGAAAAAAGTTACTTCAAGGAAAGTAGCTAAGAAAAAAGTTACTCCTAAGAAAGTAGCTAAGAAAAAAGTTGCTAAGAAAAAACCGGTTAAGAAAAAAGTTACTAAAAAGAAAGTAGCAGTTAAGAAAGCGCCGGTTAAAAGAAAACGAGTAGTTAAACGGAAACCCGCTAAAAGTAAGGTTACCAAACGAAGAAAAAAGAAATAAAAATTTTATTTTTATTTTTTCTTTATTTTTTTAAATATCAAATTTCATTCCAGTTGGTCCAGGATTAACAACTAAAGTTTTACCAAGAACTTCTTTTTCACCAAAAGTTTCATGTATATGGCCACAAAGGTGTAAGATTGGTTTTACTTCTAGAATTAATTTTCTAATTGATTTACAGCCAACATGTCCGAACCCAGGTATTAAATCTAACTTTGTGTCTATTGGCGGACCATGTGTGAAGGTAATAACAACATTATCTTTTTTAATCGTTTTTGCAAATTTATTTACAACTTTTTCAAATTCTGTGTTCTCTTTTGAAAAACCACCGCCTCCATAACCAAAAAATAAATAATTATTAATTTCATAACATCCTTTATGGAGGTAAGCAACAAAATCAAACTTTTCTGCGATTTGTGATAAACCCGATTCATGTTCATGATTTCCTGGTATTAGAAGGAAAGGTTTTCCGAATCTTTTGAACTGAGAAATAATTTTTTCATCATGTTCTCCCCAATCTCCAACATCTCCTAAACAAATTATTATATCTACATCCTCTGTAACTTTTTTTAACAATTTACTTAATGCTTTTCTATCTCCGTGTAGATCTCCAAATGCTAAAATTCTCATAAGGATTTTAGAATAATAAAGTGTTTTTATATCTTTTGGAAAGAAAAAAAGAAGGAAGAAGACAATTGTCCTTCTTCCTCAGGACTATCAAGCACGGTATCACCTCCTTTTATTTATGTGTTGATAATTAGGTTTGATTGGCAGTTGTTGCAGCTGTTGACTTAACAGTTGTTCGATTGTATCATTTGAGAGATCTATCAAAATACCACCCCTTGGTTTTTTCTTAAGTAGCTTAAGACAGACCGTCTTGCTACTTTATTCATGCGTCTTGTTTGGGCTCGGATATGTGCAATTTTCACGTAATCTTCCCATGTTATATAGCTCTCACTATTCTTGTTGAATATCAATTTTGTTCCCTCCTTTTTCAGCTCCAGTGAGCTGTATAATTAGATAATCAAAATTTGTTTAAAAACCTCACGCGCACCCGTGTCAAGTGGCAAGTGGTTACTTTTCTTTCGTTTCAAGAACAGAATATTTGCCACCTTGGGCACTCATTTCCTCGGTAATAATGATTAAATTGGCTTCTTCCAGCATTTTCAGTTTACGATGAAACGTTCTATACGACTTGTCAAAATCTTTTTTATACAGTTCATACATCTCAGTACTAGTCTTGCTTTTGTTAGCTTTAATCATTTTAAGAACTTCCTTACATTCTTTATCCAAATCCTTAGAATTAATTGGTTTAAAATCATTTAACTTAGATATAGCTAAATCCGAATGTTCAGGTTTAATTTGTTTAAGACTTTTATTTTCAGCAGCTGTACCAGCTTCACGTAACAAAAATAAACCAGTACGAACATCTTCAAGCTCAAAAGCTTTGTCTGCAACTTTTTCCAAGGCTTCATTAGTCCAAACAGTTGGAACGAACGCCATTTCTACACGTTGTTGTAAAATGCCTAATATTTCATCGTAGTTGTAAGGCTTAAACTCCAGAATTTCAGGTAATAATCTAGACTTAACTCTTTGATCTAATTGTACAAGCCAATCTTTGTCGTTAGTTATAAGGAAAATTGATTTTTTGTATAAATCTTCTAAAAGTTGGTACAGAACTTGGTCAGCATCTATCTTATCAATTTCGTCGAGTATTATTACTGCAGCTTTTTTATTTAAGATTTCTGCAATGTTTTTCATAAGCTCATCAGTTTTTTTATTATGTGTCCATTTGTATCCTATCTGGTCACAGATTTCTAAAACAATTTTATGTGGAGTATCCTTTTTCCAACAATTAATATAAATTGGTAGGATAGAATCAGTTTCTTTTTGCATTTCTCTTAGAACAAATCTGCAGGCAGCAGTCTTTCCTATGCCAGGTGCACCGGTAATCAAAATATTTTTACCCATTCTACCAGAGAATAAAGGTTTGATACAAGTAGCTAAGTACTTTTGTTGTTCTTCTCTAAATTTGATAATGTGAGGTAGATAATCAAAATCTAAAGCGAATTCATTTATGAACAAAGATTCATCTTCTTTTAACATTCCATTAAAAAGTCCCATTTGAAAAAGGTTAATGATTGAATTTAAATAGATTACCCTAATAAAACATATAAGTAACTACGATATTTGTTAAAGTTATGATAAAGGCAATTATTTTTGATTTTGGTGGTGTATTTTCTAATTACGGTTCGTTTGCACCTTTTGTTAAATTTTATGCTTCAAAGTTTGATAAGGATATTGATGAATTTTATGAAGTTATAAGAAAACATTATCGGGATGCAAGAGTTAACAAAATTTCGGGTAATCAGTTTTGGAAAGAGGTAGCTAAATATTTGGGAAATGAACCTGAACAAGTTCAGAAGGATTGCATGAAATTTTTTGGGTTTAATGAAAAAGTAAGAGAGCTTGCAGTAAAGTTAAAAAAACATTATAAGTTAGGTATTTTATCTAATCATGTTGAAAATTGGTTTGACTTGGAATTAAAAAAGCATAAGCTTTACGACTTAATTGATGAGGTTGTTGTTTCTTACGAAGAAAAGATGGTTAAACCTGAAGAAGAATTTTATTTGTTAATTGTTAACCGTTTAAATGTAAAACCAAACGAATGTGTTTTTATTGATGATCAGTATCGGAATTTGGTATCGGCTGACAAGTTAGGAATAAAAGTTGTACATTTCAGAGATATAGAACAAGTGAAAGAAGATCTTAAAAAATTAAATGTTAATCTAAATGACTAGTATTATCTAACATTAAAGTTTCATGACCATCGTCATTAACTTCAAACATACTAATGCTAGTATTACTCACATGTTCTATCTCTGGAAATTTGCTTGCATGAAGTTTTCTTAATATAATTAATATTGCTTTTCCAACACCACCATGCGCAACGAAAAGGACAATATCGTTTTTATGTTTGGTATAAACAGAATTGAAAAAATTTTGCACACGTAGTACCATTTTTTCTGGTGTTTCTGCACCTTCAGGCAGACCATGAAGATCAATTAGTTTTCCTATTTCTACATGTGGCATTCCATGCCAGTCGGCACACATATATTTTTCCCTTAAACTTTTAACAAATTCAATAGGAGTATCAGGATGAAACTTTGCAATTTCCTTGGCAGTATTAGCAGCACGACCTAAATCGCTAGAATAAATATAATCAATATTTTCATCTTTTAGTTTAACAGCAACTTTACGAGCTTGCTCCCAGCCTAACTCAGTCAACTCGCCGTCAGATTGTCCTTGATGAGTTTTTTCAATATTGCCAACAGTTTGTCCGTGCCGTATAAAGATAAGTTTCATAGTTTTAAAGAGATAATAGATATTATATAAAATTAACCCACGGGGAAAAACCTTAAATATTTCTTTCTTCAATATGAAAACAATGGAAGAAAAGATTTTTCTTAAAGTTGAAGAGTCCCGGAAACGGTATTGGCACCTTTACCTTATAATAATCTTATTCATAGCATTATTTGCTTATGTTTACTTACAGATTTCTCAATCTTCGTATGTATTATTAATTCTTGTACCTTCTCTGATAATAGCAATAGCATTAGAAATTGCAAGGTTGGGTAATATTCTTTATGTAATGGAATCTGGTGTAAGAAAAGAGGAAGGCGTTTTTAACAAAAAATATATTGACATTGATTATGTTGACATCTTAAGAATAGTTGCAAAGAAAACAGTTATTCAACGAGTCTTAAATTATGGTGATTTAGAATTTGATGCATCTGGTATGGGCGATGCAGCAGTAGAAATTCGTAACATCTCTAACCCTTTATTTGTTAAAGCTAAAATTGAAGATATGATGGATTCAATTAAAGGTAAAGAATCAGTAAAGAAAAAATAATTAAATTTCTTTAATTCCATCTTGAGTAATTGCAATCAACCTGATACCTATTCCTAAGTTAAACAATGCAGCTATGATTGCCATATGTTCTTTACCAGAACCAGAAACAACGTTAAGTGCAACTTCGTTCTTAAGTTTATCTTTTAATTCTGCAGTAATATAATTTTTAATTTCTTCTAAAGGAGTAATAGGATTTATTACGATAAAATTAACTTTTTTTTCAGTTGTAAAATTCTTTTGACCGAACTCATTTGTAATAAGATAAATATTAGTCCAATCTTTTTCGTTAATAAGTCTTCCAACGTGGCCCCAAGTGCCTTTCCCGGTTGATAAGTTAGCTACCAAATCTGTCATATATATACACCAAATTAGATATAAAGTATATTCTATATATAAGGTTTATTATTGTATAATATTTATTCTATTTTTTTAAACATTAAGTTACCTTCACCATCAACAGCACCGCAACGTGTTATAGCCATTGCCATGTTATCTTCTTGACAGATTGCAAACAACTTTTTAGCTACAGCACAGGATTCAAAATTATTATTTTTATGTTCACATAACCGGCAAAGGTTTTCACTTCGTCTTTTTTCATCCATTTCGGTGTTAGCCCAAATTTCTTTAGGTTCATCCCGATATTTATTTTTCACTAATTCAATATTTACCATAAAACATTATATTGTAATAATAACTATTTAACTTTAACTAAATTTTTTAAACGAATTCCAAAATTTTATAAATTATTATTCTATTAGAATTAGGAGAGAACAATATGCCAACACAAATTTTATATCAAACTTGGAGAGGTGGGATTGGTTTGGGAGATCCAAAAGAACTCATTGGTTATTGTATAGAATCACCAATTGAAGTTTTGCAAAAGGTATTTCAAACCTATGCAATTCATAAATTTCAGGGATTATCTAGGCCCGTAGATTGGGCCCATCCAAATGATTGTTTAGGATTAAACATAACTGAAACAGAAGCACCTCCTGGAACATTAATTATAGGAAATTTCCAAGATTTAGATTTGAGCCGAGCAAGAATAGATTATCAAAGAACAGAACAAACATATAGGCATGCTTTAAAAAAAACAATGGCCCGTCATTTGAATCAAAAAGGAATAAGTTATTTAAGTACAAGAGACCAAAAAAAAATAGAGGATTTCGAAAGTAGGCTTCTGCTAGTATTAGAAGTAGCACAAGTTACGTTAGGGATTGAAAAACCAACTGTTAAAGATTTGCAACAGATACTTCAAGGAAAATAATTTATTTTAATTCTTTAACTAATTTCAAAGCTTCGTTAACCATAGAATCAACATCTAACTTACTTTCTTGGTCTTCAATCTTTTCGACAGTTGAAAGAGTTGCAGGATTTTTGGGCGCTAAAACACAACATACTTCAGGCCCTTTAGAAATTTCATAAGTGCCAATTTCGCGAGCTAACTTAATAGTTTCATTTTTATCGTTACAAAGCAAAGGTCTAACAACCATAATATCCACAGCGTTATCAATTACGCCCATGTTAGAAAGCGTTTGGCTACCCACTTGTCCTAAGTTATCGCCAGTGGAAAGAAAATTACAATTATATTTCTCAGCTAATTTTTCAGCAACACGGAACATTAAACGTCGAGTAAGAATATAATAAAACCTGTTATTACATTTTTCAATAATTTCTTTATGCTGCATACCATTCTTAACTGTAAGAAACTTTGAACAACCTATTTTCTTGCTTAACTCTAAAGCTTTATCTTCAGCAAGTTGGTCAGTGAACGGTTCCATAGAAAAAAACACAGCAACGAGTTCGACACCTTTCTGTTTTAATAAATGTCCAGCTACTGGACTATCAAACCCGCCTGATAATAATAAAAGGGATTTCATAATAAAAAGAAAAAATTATTTAGACCTGCTTTTATTAGCACGTCTGCTCGGTCTTAACTTCTCCGCGCCTTTACCTTTATTTCTTAAGCCACGACTTTTACGTGCGAAAGAAGTTTTACCACGGAAAACTCTGTTAGTTTGGCTTCGTGCACAGATCCATTCCATTTTAGGGTCTTTCTTAATTTCGGGCCTGTAAGGGTCTACTAAAATTACTTCATAAAAGTAATGTATACCATCTTTGCCAACAAAATAAGAGTTTAATACTTCTAAGTTTTCAAATTTTCTTTGAACACGTTCTTCAGCAATCCATTGATAGCTTTTACCAACAATTTTTTGCCTTCTAGAAGTCTTAGATCTACGACCTTTCTTGATTTGTTCACGTTTACGTCCGCCTCTGTTTACTCGAACTCGGGCAAGAACGTAACCTTTTTTAGCTTTGTAGCCAACGCTACGTGCTCTGTCTAACCTGGTTGGTCGGTCAATTTTTACAATGGCATTTTCTTTTCGCCATGCAACCATTCGAAGCCTGTGCATTTCCTTATGCTCACCGGTCAGCTTTTTCCATAAGTTTCTTATGTGTTTGTACATTTTTTGTTCCAATTTGAGGTTCAGGTAGCCCAACCATTGTGACTAGTCCCACATTCCTCTAAATCTAGGGTATTTGAAGAAATAATTTCTTTTTAAATGTTTGGTTTTTCGCTTTGCATGTTTATCCGATTTAGCTGTTAAGTAATCACCAATGTTTTATCCTAAGTTTTAACCACCACGGTTTTCTGGAAGCTTTATATTCAATATTTTCTATAAAATTAAACATGTCTAGCCAATCTTCTTCTAATTGAGATTTACTTTCTGGATTTAAATAATAATCTTGAAAACAATCAGCAAAAAATTCTCCAGGATATTTATAAAAATGAGGAGTAAATTCTTCTTTATTGGAAGCCATCAAATTTAAAAATATAGGATTGCGGGAAAAATTTCTCCTAGTAAACAATTTTCCGATACGGGAATCAACAGCATGTCCAACTTCATGTAATATACTTTCAGTACGCGGTTCTTTTATTTCCCATACTTTATTAAAATCAAGAATCGGCTCCAAACCAATAAGAATTGAACCATAATAATCATTGTAAGCCATATCAATATCGTCCCAATATCTAGGATCTTCAACAGGGTCAACTTGAAGACCTTTAACACCAAGAAATTCTGGCTGATCAGTTAATAACATTTCACTATAAAATGCAATATAAACATTGTCTTCAATTAAAATATCTAAAATGCATGAAGGCACTTTATCCAAATGTTTTAAACATTTCTGAACATAAACATTATCATTTTCAATGTTACGATAGAATATAGATGGAAAAAGTTTTTCATTCATAATCAATCGTGGTAGATATAACATAATTATAGAATTTTCCTCTAAAATTTAAGCTTTTCTAAAAATTTAACAATAACTTTATAAATGAAAAATCCTTGTCCTTTATATAATGAAAAAGAGGTGTCTATTATTTATCCTAGCTTTGGTTATGTTGTTAGCTTATTCGGTCTCAGCAGTAGATGTTACATTAATTAGCCCTGATGATGCTTATGAGTCTAGCACAAATAGCGTAAGTTTTTCTTGTTCAGCTTCAGCAAATGAATCTAGGACGATTGCTTTCCTATATTTTTGGACGGATGCTTATGGTACTTGGGAGAAAAAATATACAAGTAATTTTTCACCTGCACTTTTCCCTTTAATTGATTTACCAAATGGCACTTTTTCTTGGTCTTGTCAGGCAGAAGATAATTCTTCCAATACTGCGTTTGGTGAAATACGAACATTTACTGTCAATACAACAGTAGAAACAGTAACTTTCACTGGTCCAATAGATAACCAAACTTGGTCAGAAGACAGTACTAAATCAGATGCATTTGATTTGGATACTTATTTTAGTACTGGACCATATCTGGTAACAGGTAATTCTTTAGTTACTATAACAATAGATTCAAACAACGTTGTTTCGTTTTCGGGTCCGGCAAACTGGTCGGGCATTGAAAATGTTATTTTCACTTCAGGATCAACTGAAAGTAATTTGGTAACATTAACAATTAACGGTGTTAATGATGCAGCATTATATTCAACAATATCTAATATTACAATAAATAAAAACCAAAATTATACATTAAATCTTTCAGAATATTTTTGGGACATTGAAGGCGACGAATTAAGTTATTCATCTTCATCATCGCCGAACTTAACAATTTATTTGAACTCAACACAAGCAACTATTATTCCTGACGAAAATTGGGAAGGTTTAGCTTCAATAATTTTCAAAGCACACGACGGTAATATTTCAACTTCAGCTAATAACATTTCAGTGATAGTAGGTTCCGTTTTAACTAACAATGCGCCAAGCATTGATTCTTATTCACCAATATCATCAAGTATAGAAATAACTGATCAAGAAACGCAAGCGTTTAGTGTAACTGCATTTGATAATGATAATGATACTTTAAGTTATAGTTGGTATATTGATAGTGTTAAAGAAAGTAGTGCTTCAAGTTCTTCGTATACTTATACAGATAAAGAAGTAGGCATACATACAATTTTGGTAGCAGTTTTTGATAGTACGACTACAACTAACAAAAGTTGGACATTGACAATTAGTGGCGAAGAATCAGCTGTAGGTTTTTTCGACGTTGAAGAGCAAGACTTAGAATCAATTATTGATATGACAGCATCAGAAGGTTTCTGTGGCGACGGTGTTACAGCTGATGATGAAACTTGTAGCAATTGCCCGAACGATGTCAAATGTGTTGAAGGCCAGGTATGTAAAAACAGCGAATGTGTTGACAAGGCTAGCTTTTCAACAGGTTTAATAATTTTTCTAATTGTCTTAGCGGTGTTAGGTGCTGTAGGTGCAGGTCTATACTTTCTTTCTATGCGTAAATCCATTTACGAAAATCGGCAAAAAGATAAAATTATACAACAAGAAGAAATAAAATCTTTGTCTGAGTTAGGTGAACGTCCGCCGTCTGAAATAAATGACTTTTATAAACCATCTTCTCAACCTAAGGTAGTTCCAACAAAGTTAAACCCTTTGCAAAAATTTATAAAGAACCAGAAGTCACGACACATTACAACTGCTCAAATTAAGAAAAAATTGGCTGCAAAAGGATGGACTGATGAGCAAATTAGTGAAGCTTTTGAAATTTTAAAATGAATAAGATTGAAATATTAGCAAGGATTCGTAAGGCTTTAGAAACTTGTAAAGACCCGTTATTTTTTTATGACGATGACCCTGACGGTTTAGCTTCATTTTTATTATTATATAAATTTGCTAAGAAAGGTAAAGGTATTGTATTAAAAGTTGCTTATGGGTCAGACGAAGATTTAATTTTAAGAAAAATTGATGAATATAAACCTGATTCAGTTTTCATTTTAGACAGGGCAGTGGTTGATCAGGACATTGTTGACCAAATTAACATTCCTACTTATTTGATAGATCATCACGGTCCACAGAAAATTCAAGGTGCAACTTATTTTAATCCTCTTTTATTTGATCCTAAAGATTCTAGGCCTACAAGTTACTGGTGTTACAAAGTTGTTAAAGAGAATTTATGGATTGCAATGACTGGGACTGTTGCTGACTGGTGTGTTTTACAAGATTTAAAGAAAGATTTCATAAAAAGTTATCCTGGTTATTTGGGAAGAATAAATGATCCTGCTAAAGCATTGCATGAAACTAAAGTAGGCCAGCTTGCAAGAATATTTTGGTTTTGTCTTAAGGGAAAAACTTCACAGGTTAACAAATGTATTAACACTTTGGTAAAAATTGATGATCCCAAAGAAATCCTTGAACAAACGACACCGAGAGGGAAATATATTTACAAATATTATGCAAAAATAAATAGAAATTATGAAACACTTTTACACGATGCAGAAAAATGTTATAAGAAAAAAGATCCTTTGTTAGTTTTTACTTATACTCCAACTTCAATGTCATTGACAGCAATTCTTGCAAACGAATTATTATACAAATATCCAGAAAAAATAATTATCATTGCTCGTCAAAATTCTGATAAAGTAATCATGAGTTTGCGTAGTGCTAAACATCCGATTCTTTCAATGTTAAAGATTGTCTTAGGTAAAGTGAACGGTTACGGCGGTGGTCACACATTAGCATGTGGTGCAACAGTTGACCAGACACAGTTTAAAGAATTTATTCGAATGATTAGAGAATCAATAAAAAAAAGGTGAAGAAGAATAAAAAAGTTATTATGTTTATTATTAGTTTTAGTAATGTTACCGTTAGCTTACGCACAGGTGTCTGACTATAATACTTATTCTTCGTTGACTATTGAATCAGATATAACTTCCAGTATTGAAACCCAAAATACAGGCAACGGTGCAAAGTTAAATTCTTTTACTACAAATTTATCCTTTTTCCCTCGTGAAGATATCTACCAAAAAATTGTTTCACAAACACCAATATCTTCTCCAGGAGCAACAATAACTGAAACTGAAAATTATTTCCTTTATGAATGGACAACTCCTACAGAGTCAACTTTAACTTACGGGTTAAAAACTCAATTGCAAATTAACAATGATTTAACCTTAATAGGTTCTAAAGTACATTTTCCATTCAACTCTTTAACAGAAGACTTGTTAACTTATACTCAACATACAGAAAAGATAGATATTAATGATAGGATAACTGCACAAGCGCAAGAACTTGCTCAAGGTGAAACAGATTTGTTTCATCTTACGTTCAAAGTTGCAGATTGGGTTAAAGAAAACATTGAATATAATTTATCGACATTAACACAGGAAGCTGTTCAACCTTCAAGTTGGGTATTGGAAAATGGTCAAGGTGTTTGTGACGAACTAACCAACCTTTACATTTCTATGATGCGGTCTTTAGGTGTCCCTGCTCGATTTGTTGCAGGGCAAGCATATACAAATTTAGGTAACGAGTTTGGCAACCATGGTTGGGCAGAAGTTTATTTCCCTGGTTATGGATGGATACCGTTTGATGTGACTTATGGCCAGCTGGGTTGGGTCGATCCTACTCACATTGTTTACAAACGTTCAATTGACAGCGGCGAATCTTCAGCTGAATATTTTTGGCGTGCACAAAACATGGACGTTGTGATAGGCCAGTTAAATATAATATCGACGATAATACAATTTAACGGTGAAGCAACAAAATATATTGAACTTAGCGTCGAACCTTTGACAGACACAGCAGGTCCTGACAGTTATGTGCCAGTAAAAGTTACAGTGAAAAACCTTTACAACTTTTATGTTCCAATAACTTTAATGTTTTCTAAGGCACCTGAAATTTATGGCACTAATCAGAAAGCTGTTTTGCTTGAACCTGGCGAAGAAAAAGATGTATACTGGATAATCAAAATCCCATCGGACATTGACCCGTTGTATGTTTACACTTCAACTTTAGAAATTAAATCTGGCCGTGGCCAGTTAGCAGAGTCAAGTATAATTTATGGTTCAGGTCATGAAACATACACTAAAGAATTTGCCGAATCAATAGTAGAACAATATGTGCTTCAGGAAAGTGCACCTTTGCTAGACAATGTTGACCTTAATTGCGAGTTTGACCAAGAATCTTATTATGGTACAGAATCAGCAAATTTAATTTGTAATTTAATTTCTTCAAAATCTCAAAATTTAGAAATTTGTTTAGTTGAAAATTGTCAAACTTTATCAAATTTTATGGGGACAACGTCTCTGGAATGGTCAATACCTTTGGCAGAGTATTCAACTAAAGTTATGCTTGTTTATGCGACGGACGGCGAAAGTTACAGATATTCTTATCCAGTCTTAAACATTGTAAAACAACCTAATGTTTTTGTAATTGATTACGATCCTAAGATTTTAACATTTGGCGAAAAAACGGATGTAGTTTTTACTGTTAAGACAGATAATTATGCAGAAAATTTAGTTTTAACAATTAAAGGGCAAGGTGGTGCAACAATGGCAAGTTTACAGGATGAGGTAGACATAACATTGCCTGTTAAAGGATCATATGTATTTGCAGGCAAAATTCCAGTTAAGCTTTTGTACCAGGATACTGCAGGTAAAAATTACGAAGTTGAGCAATCCTTAGAAATAACAGTAGAAAATATACCTTGGATATTAGAATTTTACTTAAAAATAGTAAGTTTGTTTTCAGATTAGTTGCGTTTTTAAAAAGATATCATTCTATTATAACAAAACTTATATAGCAATAATTAGTTCACCAACTAACGATTAACAAAAAGCGAGGTGTATTAAAATTATCACAAAAGTACTTTTGGTATTACTGGGATTGATTATAGTTTTTTTAGTGGTGTATAGTATGCGTAGTGAAACACCAGAACGGTTGTATAAACGCGCGTCAAAACTGCATGGAAAAGGTGAGAAAGCTTATAATTCTGGCCATTACGATTTGGCTGAAGCATTTTATAACAATGCTAACGAGTTACGTAAAATGGCTAGGGGGAATGATTAATAATGGAATGGTATGAAGAATTGGATTACGATGAAAATCCTCTTAAGATTGAGACAAAAATTGTTGGAAACGAAGGTGTTATTGACGAAATTTTTTATTCAATCCTTTCAGGAAACATGTTGTTCCTTGAAGGCGCTGAAGGTATGGGCAAGACAAAGATTCTTGGTGAAATAATCAAAAAGTTTGGCGGCCGGCGTAAAATAATTTACGTTAACTGTCGAACATTGCAAGCAGGGTTAAATATTGAAAAACTTCTTGTTAACTGTAACGGTCTTTTAGGAAAAATTTTAAAAAGAAAACCTAAAAATATGATACTTTTGCTTGATGAGATTGAATTTTTATCTAAGACTAACCGTGAACGGATTAAATATTATTTTGATCAAAATTATTTACGATCAGTAATCTTTTCAAGTCGCCAGTTTGAAAATGTTGAGCTAGGTGAAAGTATTAAGGAACGGCTTAGTAAAGTGGTCAAGGTTGAATCTCTTTCAGATTATGAAGCAGTTCAACTAATTCATAATAAGATTGGCACAAACTTGTTATCAGAACGTTTGATTAAAGAAGTATATAAACTTTCAAATAAGAACCCACAAATGTTCTTGGACAATTGTAACAAAGTTTGTTCGCAAGCAATAAAAAACCCGGAATTGAAAGAAGATGATGTACAATCAATTGTTTCAAGCCAGGAGGTAGTAGCACAATGAATAATTTATGGTATAAACAACTAGGATTTAATAATAACCCGTTTAGTATTAAACCAGCTATTTTTAGCGATGAATTGCTTGGCCTTGACAAGCTTATGGACGAAATTGCTTATCATATTTTAACAAATAAATTAATTTTTATTGAGGGTAATTTTGGAGAAGGTAAAACTACTATGTTGAAACGTTTGATAAAAGACTTCGGCGGTAAAAAACAAGTTATCTATTTCAGTTGCAACCGTCTTGATAGTAGGTTAGACGTTGACAGGTTGTTAACTGGACGTTATGGTTTTTTGGGAAAGTTGTTTAACAAAAAAGGTAAGGACATGATTCTTTTACTTGACGAAGCTCAAGGTCTTACAAAGAAAGACGCTGAAAACTTGTATTCACACTTTTTAGGCGGTTACTTTAAGTCTATAATCTTTGTTGGTGTAGAATATAATAAAGAAAACTTTACTGACAAGGTTAACAAAGAGATGAAACTTTTCACGTTACCTCAGCTAAATAAAGAAGATGCAGTACAAATTATTAAAAAACGTGCTGGCGACTTTGAAATGTTAACTGGTGACGTTGTTGAATTAATCTTTGAAAGATCAGGTAAAAATGTACGTCGTATGTTAAAAAACTGTGAAATGCTTTGTAGGAGAGCATATTCATTTGGTGAAACTGGGGTTACGGCAAAACTTATTGAAGAAATGTTGCCTGATGTTAAGAAAAAAGTTAAGAAAGTATTAAAGGTAAGTAAAAAGAAAATTTCAGATGCAAGTCAAAAGTCGGAAAAACCAGATGTTTTAATTGAAGAGATAAAAGTTAAAAAAACTAAAAAGTTTGTTCCTAAAAAGAAAAAAGAAGTTGAAGAAATCTTAGAGGAAGCAGGTATTCCTGCAAATTCTAAAAAGAAAGAGATTAAAATCGAAATTATTGAAGAAGAAGATGATGACGATGATTTAGAAGATGATCAAGAAATTTTCAACAAAAAGCAGGCAAATCTGGAAAAGATAGCTCCACATGCAATGGAAGAAGCCTTGAATCGTCCAACTGAAGAACTTTTATCTGATGAACAGTACTATTAAAATGACTAACTTCATAAAAACAATTGGAACAAGCTTAGCTTCTGTTTCTTTAGGTTTATTTTTAATGGGGGCTAACCCTTACCAAGAAATGAAACCTTTTGAAATTGAAACAGGAGATAAGAAAGCTTATTTTAGTTTAGAATCAGACGGGCGTAGAGTTTTAGAACAAAATGTTGTTGCAGGTGAAGATGATTATATGTTGGTGATAGCTGAATACGACGGCAATAATAACGATATTGATATTGTTACAATACGTGCTGAAGATCATTTTCATTATATTTCGCAAGAAACCCAACCAGATTTATGGCAAAAATGTCAAGATTCATTTAACCAGGCACATACCTATGTACAGCAGGAAGGGTTATACATAACATACGCTAATCTTTTCAAAGATATCCAATTTAGTCTGTTCAAATAAGGTTAATTTTATAAACTTGCGTTAGTTTTTCTTTTATATTATGTATATAGACGTAGTATCTTTTGATGAAAGCGGTTTTGATTTAGGATTTGTAAATTATAAAGTTGAAATTTTGACAGAATTAAAACAATTAAAAAAAATCAAGAATGGTACTGTGGTTATTTTTGAAGGTTCAACCAACGAAATTAACCGTCAAGCTATGGAAACTGGCAGAGTTGATATTTTGTTAAGCCCAGAAAAACATTGTCATAAAGATTTTATGCATCACAGAAACTCTGGCTTAAACCAGGTCTTATGCAACATTGCAAACAAGAAAAAAACAGCCATCGGCATATCCCTGAATGATCTTTTATATTTGGAAAACCGTGGACAGCGTATGGGCAGAATTATGCAAAATGTTAAGCTTTGTAAAAAATATAAAGTTAAATTAGTTTTTGCTTCATTTGCTAAAGACAAGTTTGGTCAACGTCCTGTAAAAGATATGTTAGCCATTGCAAAAACTTTAGGCATGACTGACAAGCAAGCCAAAGAATCTTTGGAAGCATTAGCGCAAATTATAAATAATAAGAAAGTATTATTTATAGCAAAAGGGGTAAAATTAGTGAAATGATAAAAAGAGGGATGATTTTGTTTATAGTATTCTTGTTAACTTTAAGTTTAGCCACAGCTTTAGATATTTACGAGCCTGATGATAATTTTGGCAACGCAACTTATTTAGAAATTAATAGTGATTGGCAGTTTCACGACTTTAATTCTACTGAATTTAATGTAACAGAAGATAATGATTATGTAAAGTTTAACGCAACTGCTGGTAAAGAATATGTGATTGAAACCCAAGCTTTAGAATCTTATGACGAAGCTGATACTTACATTTACTTGTATTACGAGAATGGAACTTTGATTGATACTAATGACGATATTCAGAACGGTTTAATTCGAGACTCAAGATTAACTTTAACTGCAACTAATGATATGACTTATTATGTTTGGATAAAAGAATATTACAGTCAGCAAGGGGGAAAATATAATATAAGAGTACATGAACCTTTCGGAATTTTGGTTCCATACATTGTTTATCCGACGGAAAATCTTAATGTAAGCCAATATACAGTTTTCAACGTCACGTTGGGTTTCCAATGTATTGGTGGAATATGTATGGATGTTGACGTTTACCTCGACCCTAAAGAAAACAAAGATAACAAAGTTGAAAAACGAATATTTGAAACTTTAGAAAATGCTAACGAAGTTAGCGTGATTGTTAAGTTTAAAGACGATGTTTCGCAATTGCAAGATTTTGATTTAGAACACGAGCTTGAAACAGTTAACATGGTTACTGGAATTGTAAATGAGCAAGGTTTGGAAAACTTGCAAAAGTCTGACAAGGTTGAAAAAGTTTTTTACAACAGGCCAATAAGTTTATTCTTGGACCAAAGCATTCCTTTCATTAACGCTGACGATGTTTGGACACGGCAGCTTAACGGTTTAAACATAACTGGTGAAGGTTATAGTGTTTGTGTTTTAGACACAGGTATTAATTATCAGCATGAAGCTTTCGGTTCATGTAATCAAACAAATAATATCAGTGATGGTTCTTGCGAAAAAGTTATTGCTGGTTACGATTTTGTTAATAACGACGCAGATCCAATGGCTGACCACGAACATGGTACACACGTTGCAGGTATTGTTGCATCAGAAAATACAACTTATCCTGGTGTAGCACCCGGGGCAAAGATTGTAGCTATAAAAGTTTTAGATTCTAGTGGTAACGGTAATTTGGCAAATTTGTTGGCAGGCATGGATTGGTGCATTTCTAAAGCAGACGTTTACAACATTTCAGTTTTATCTTTAAGCCTAGGGGACAACACACAATTATTTACAGAACCTTGCAACCTTATGCCTGAAGCTGAAACAATTAATCGGGCAGTTGAAAATGGTATTCTTGTAACAATTGCTTCTGGTAACGAAGGGCAGAGTGACAGAATATCTGTGCCTGGCTGTGTTGAAAATGCTACAACTGTTGGTTCAGTAACTTTGTCTGACGGCTTTTCATCTTTCGGGAATAGGGCAAATTTCTTAGACATTTTAGCACCAGGGAACAGTATTTTTGCACCTTACGGAACAAGTTACACTTCATTATCAGGCACGTCAATGGCAACACCTCACGTGGCAGGCGCAGCAGTTTTGGTTAAACAATGGTTTAAACAAAAATATGATCGCGATTTAACAGCTTATGATTTGAATAAACTTTTGAAATATCCAGGAAAAACTTTGACAGAAAATTCAATTGATTACAAAAGGTTAGATGTTTTATCTGCAATAGATGCTAAAGGTCTTGTACCGACGGAATACGCTGAGCCGTTTTATACACTTTCGTCTAATCCTGCAATTGATTCTTGTTTAATGTTTATAGCAGAAAACGAAACATGTAATCAGACTTGGATTGTTAACGCTACTGGCGAAGAAGGGACATGGCAATTTTTTGGAATTTATGGAATGGAAAATGATTGGTACGAATCACCAAAGTTCAATGTTACAATTTATGTACCTGTTCCCCCACCTAACATCGAACCAAACTTTACGCAAAACATTTCTGACATAGAATTTGTTGAAGATAATCCTTACTTATTAAATTTGACAGACAACTTTTATGATACTGAAGAATTGACATATAGTTTATTCAACATTACTAATTTAACTTTAACACAAAATGGAACAATAGCAAATTTAACATCTGACTTAAACTTTAATGGTATAAAAGAAATTCAAATCACTGCAACTGATTCGATTAATCAATCTGTAATAAGTAACATTTTCATTGTAAACATTACAGCTGTTAACGACGCACCAGTTTTATCAGAAATTGCAAACGTTTCAATCATAATAACTGAATCTGTACAAATTAATGCGGAAGCTACAGATGTTGACAGTATAAATTTAACTTTTACTTACGAATCTCCTTTGAACGCTTCAGGCTTTTGGCAAACGACTGACAGCGATGCAGGAAATTATACATTAAACGTAACAGTTTATGACGGAGAATTAACAGATTCTAGGTTTGTAACAATTTTTGTTTCATCTAACATAACGACTGAAGAAGAACCTGAAGAATCTAATGTTGTAACCTCTGATGAAGAAGAAGAGGAAGAAGTTTCTGGCGGCGGCGGCGGTTATGTTCCAACATCTAATGACGATGAAGAAGAGGAAGAAGATGAACCAGTACCTTCAATTATTAAAGAATCTGAAGAAGATTTAAACACAACTATTGGTTTAGAAAACGAAATAGGTTCAACACCTACAGGATTCTTTTCAACAAATATACCACGGTTTGGAACTTTCTTAAACAAAAACAATTTACATTACATTTTAGCTTTTTTAATTGTATTAGCAGGTGTGGCAATGTCGATAGTATTTAACGAGAAACACAAAAAGCAATAGTGTCAATTTTGCTTTATAAATTTTATGTACAACAATCCTAAATTTAGTTTACATATCCCTTAATAAACAAAAAATTAGAGTTATATTTAGGTGATAAACAATATGTGAACAATGTGGTGGCCGTTACGATCACGAGAAGGCCCGTATGCTATGCCAACAGCTCCAGGATAAGGCTGGTACTGTTGATAGGTTAACAGTTATTTCTATGCTACAAAGCGTTTACAATCACGAAGAGTTAGCACGTTGGGTTTCAACCAAGATAAACGATTACGAATCTTTACAAAGAAAATTGAAAGATTTGAGTTAAATCTTAGATTATGTTTTAATTATCTGGTTAATGGACAAAATTATTTAGAATAAATAACAGAATGTTTATGATTACTTTTATCACTCATAGGTATACCTGCAAGTTCACCTAATTTTTGAATTTTATGATTAGTCATATTAGATTTTCTAATAAAAAATACTTCGACATCATATGTATCTTGAATAAATTTTTCGTTTCTATATGCAAGATTAAGTTCGTCTTTAGAAAATGGTTTTCCGTCTGGTTCTCTATCAAGCCATTTTGGAATTGGATAATTATCTTCGACAAAAACAATAAAATCAAAATCTGAATATAAACTTCCTCGAAATCCTGGTGGTTCATATTTTCCAAAAGTTCCTTTAACAGATGAACCCATAAGAATAATTTTTAGAATTTGATTATTTGGTAATAACTTCTTTTTAATTTTTTCAATAGCCTGTTTTCTTCATAAATCTTGTTTTTCTTTAGGAAAAATTGTTTTTAGTGGTCTGGATTTTAAATGTTCTTCCATAATATTTTAAATTATTTATGTTGTATATAAATATAACGAATCACGATCCCAAATTCAAATAATTCATTGACAATGTTTTAGCTTTATTCACCCGCAGGGAAAACCCAAACAGATAATCTTATAAGACTTCTTAATATTCTATACAATATGGAAAATGTTGGCGGTCAGGCTGTTATTGAAGGCGTTATGATGAAAGCTAAAGATACAATAGTCACAGCTGTTAGAAAACCTACTGGAGAGATTGTTTATCAAAAAAAGAAATTTAAGTCTTTAACAAAAAAACCAGTTTTAAAATGGCCTTTCATAAGGGGTATTGTAAATTTAATTGAAATGTTAGTTATTGGAATAAAATCATTAAACTATTCTACAGACATTGCAATGGATGAAGAAGGTACAGGTAAACACGAAAAACTTTCCTGGTTTCATATTCTTATAACAATTGTTTTATCCTTAGGCTTAGCTTTGGTATTGTTCAAGTTTGTACCATTACTAATTACACAGTTATTGAATAATAATGTAAGTTTGTTTGAGAATAGATATATTTTCAATATTACTGAAGGTTTGTTAAAAATTATGATTTTAGTATTATATATTTACGTTATATCATATTTTGCTGATATTAAAAGAACATTCATGTACCATGGCGCTGAACATAAAGCTGTGCATTGTTACGAAAGTGGTAAAGAATTAATAGTTAAAAATTGTAGAAAATTTTCCACGATCCATCCGCGTTGCGGTACTAGCTTTATCTTGTTAGTGTTAGGAATCAGTATCATTGTATACATTTTCTTACCATTAGACATTTCAATTTGGTCCAAATACGGTTTAAGATTATTATTGTTACCTGTTATTGCCGGAATATCTTACGAAGTTTTGAAACTAAGTGCTAAACATCAAAAGAATATCATTTTGAAACTGATAATGGCACCTGGTTTAGCTTTGCAAAGGTTAACAACTAACGAACCTACTGACGATCAGATAGAGGTAGCTTTATTTTCTTTGAAGAAAGCGTTAAAATAATTATTCTAATTTAGATTCTAATTTTTCATATTTCTCATTATTAATTGAGCTATTTATACCATAAAATCCAGCAAAAGATAATGCAACAATTTCAGCACTGATTATCGTCGTTAATGGTAGTGGTAACTGTGATACAGAGTTAGTTAAAGTAAGTAAAAAGTTATAATCATTATTCAAGAAATAAAAGAATAAATCGAGCATTCTTGAGGATTTTGCATCCCATAAAGCATTTGAAAACATCTCAAAACCGAAATAACTTCCACCTAAAATCAATCCACCCAAACATCCATTATAAACTAGATTTCTTCGACTCTTTTGTTCTTTAATAAAATCTTGTTCTTCTGGAGAACCATTAAGTAAAATCTCACGTTCATCATCTAACGTTTCCTGGTTGTACCAAAATATGTCTCGTAGACTGAAGTGTTTCATTTTTTCTGTGTTAAAATAATTTTGCAAAAGTTAGTTTAGTTAACAAATCATCTAACTCTTCAAATTCAGATTTTTTAAATTTTCTTGCAAGTAATTGTTTAGGTTCTTTTGTCACATAATAAACAGGTTTTAATTTGATTAAACTTCCTTTTTGAAATTCTGCTTGTTTATCTTCCATAGCTTGAACCAATTCAGGAATAGAAAAATAATTGTATTCTATACTTTGACAAATTAAGGGCCCATCTAAAGACCATATAAAACCATAAGTTTTTGGTTTAAATAATTTATTTTTATATGCAAAAGGTGATGCAATAAAGAAAGTCAGTGTTTCATTAATTGGTGATTCAAAATTTCTTTCCACCAAAATATCATTATGATCTGTGTATCTATGTAAACCTTCAACAGCTTCTGGGAAATCTTTAAACACATGTATCATTTTATATTAAAATAAAAAAATAAAAAAAGGCAAGCTTAAGCTTGCTCAAAGTCGAACTCTTCTTCGTTGTCTCTGCCAACATATGCTTTGATAACCAAGCCAAGGATTACTAAAACAATCAGTGCAGCTAAAATACCGCTAGCGACTGCGTAACCATTAACTGTGTTTTCTTCAGCAACGTTAACATTGAACGACTGTTCTTCAACGATTGTGTCGCCACTTTTTACAACAACTGAAAATTGGTGTGAACCAGCTTCTTCAGGTGTAATGGTGTAAACAACTTCGCCAGTTGAACCAGGAGCTACAGTAAATAATGACTGACTAACTGATGTTTCAGCCCAGAACTCAGCACCGTTAACTTCAACAGTGTAAGCTTTTGAACTGTCACCAAAGTTACCAACCAATACTTTAAAGTTAGATTCTTGACCAACCTTAAGTTCGTCAACACTAGCTTGTATTGCAGCAACTGAACTGTCGTCACCATCTTGTACAGTGGTACCGTCATTGCTAACATAGATTGTTTCAGTTTGTGTTACAACTGAGTGACCTCTGTTGTAAGTAACTTCAACTAAAACTTCGTATGAACCTTCAGGAGCATCTTCAGGAATAGTCAAGTAGATACTGTCTGAACTCAATGAAGTTTCTTCATCTTCATTAGCTTCTTCGGTATTTGTCAATTCATCAATGTAAGTGCTAGCTGATACGCCAAGGCTTTCAATTTTAACTGTAACCTTGATGTCTTCTTCTTTGTTTTCCCCAGTGTTTTCAACTCTAACTTTAGTTGTTAGGGTTTGACCTGCTTCAACAGTTTCTGAAGGGCTCATTACAACATCTTGAATTGTCAAATCATGTCGAGCAGCTTCAACGAACAAAGTAAAACTTTTTTCGTAGCTAAAATCATCATTATAAGCTTCTACGTGTAACGTATACTCGTCATCAGCATCCATGTCAGCTGGAACATCTAATGTCAAATACTTGATGTATCTTACACCCTGTTCAACGTCAAACATTTCAGTAACATCTTCGATGTCATCATACTCGTAACCGCCTATCCAAGCTTTAACTTTTATGTCTTCATCTAGGGTAGTGAAACTGGTTAATTTAAGGGCAAGAGAAACAGTTTCTCCACGCTCAACTTGAACAACGTCACCTGTTTCAGTGTGAACACCGTTCACATAAAAATCAAATTCAGTAAAATCCAAGTTACCAGCAGCAACTACACCGGTCATTGTTATTAAGAATAACATAACTAGACCTAAGATTGCTTTGATTGCTTTCATTTTTGTTCTCATTTGGTTAAACCTAATGTTTGGCACCTCTTTGTTATTGTAAAGTTAAGATTGTGCATTATTATCACTTTAGAATGACAACAAGTATTATATAAACCTTTCGTCTTTAACAGGTAATAAACATTCTTTAGAATTAGGCTCTTAGGAGCTAGTTTTCGGGCAGTTGGTCCACTTCTTTGAAGAATAAAACCCATTTTTTGAGTTCATTTACGGTTCTTTCACCGAACTTCTTGTACCATTCTATATTCTCTTGAATCGTGATTTCACGTCCGAATTTAGTTGGATGTTTGCTGTAGAAGAAATCTGCAAAGGCTACAATCTTTTCTTCAATAGTGTTAGGAATCATATCTCTTTCTGGAAGGCCTTGTTTTTTAGCTTCTTCTTTGGTTAAACCTACGCCTAAATGATGTTCACATGCAATTGCGTGTTTAGGTAAACCTTCTTTTTCTAGGATTTCTCTGCCTAACATACCATGCATATTGTACGGATATTTCCCATGACAATGGATTTCTGGAGCATTTGTCATGAAACAGCCAATGTCATGCAACATTGCAGCTTCTTCAATGAATTTCAAGTCAGGGTTATACTCTTTCATTCGTTTAGCTATCTCTAATGCTTTTTT
Organism: archaeon; assembly: GCA_043814545.1. GTDB lineage: Archaea > Nanobdellota > Nanobdellia > SCGC-AAA011-G17 > GW2011-AR17 > JBDRJY01. The sequence goes on from JBDRJY010000018.1 coordinate 59,000, forward strand.
AGTAACTTGTTTAGAATGTTCTAACACTATTGTTAATGCTTCTTGATTATTTTTATAATATTTTTTTAATAAAGTGATAGTATCAACCATAGAATATTAAATGAAATTTTATTGTTTTTAAGTTTAATGGATTTTTCCCTTTGGGTGAATATAGTTTTAATGAATCATTGACTATGGTAACAGAAAAATCTATATACCTTATTAAATATTATTATAATATGAAAAATTTACTTTTATTAAGCTGGAGAAAAGCATGGATAATTATTGTTTCTGGATTTATCTTTGTACTCTTACATAACCTAATCAGTGGATTATTTGGAATTGAAGAGCCGTTTTTTTTCATTCTAGTTGTGTTTGTTCTTCCGATTTATGTAATCCTTGCAGTTATTTACAGTTTGATTTACTTAATTAAAAAAAAAAGAAAATAGAAAATTCTTAAAGAAAAGCCTAAAGGCTTTCCATAACTTTTTCAAAATACGCAACCGGTTTAATATCGGTTACAACAGTTTTGTGAATGACCCAACGACCATCCATGCTTTTACCTATGCTTGTTTCTAAGATAGGTTGTTTTTGTAACTGTTCAATCTTTTTTTCTGAAAGATCCACTAATTCCATAGTTATTCACCTCCAAGTTTATTCAAATAAATCTAGAAAGAGTCTTAAAAAGAATATCTTAAAAAATACATAGAATTTTCCGACACTTCACAAAAATCTTAACTAAAGTTTTATAATTTTTCTTTGCCCGTAATCATATACTTAATGACAAGATACATTGCACCAAGTCCGACGAGACTTAAGTATAGTAATAGAAAATTGCTCATCTTTTCTTTAGGCAGGTTATACACCTAAACTTAGGAATGCTAATATTCATACTGTCGAACACTTTTAACGGTTTACCGCATTCGAAACATTTTACTTTAATTTCCATCTTACTCTGTTGAGGAAAATCTATCTTTTATAAACCTTTCGAAACGTAGTTTTCTTAACAACAATGCTTTTATACCTAAAAAATTATGATTGGTCTAAGAAGAAAAATGATAATAACAATTAGCGGCCCTCATGGTTCCGGAAAAACAACTGTTGGCAAAATCATTGCTGAAAAATTAAATTATGAATTCTTTTCTACTGGTGATGCAAGGGGGGAGATAGCTCTTAAACATAACATGACTATGAATGAACTTAACAAAATAGGGGAGACTGAAGCTTGGCCTCATAAAGAAGTTGACGATTATATTATGGAGTTAGGTTCAAGAGCAGATGATATTGTTATTGATTCTTGGCTAGCTTTCCATTTCATTCCAAAATCTTTCAAAATCTTTTTCAAGGTAGATCCAAAAATTGCTGCTGAACGAATTTTCAAGCAAAAACAATCTGATTCTAATGTCAGAGAAGATGAAGAAAAAACAAAAGATGTTGAAGATACTTTAAGGGATATTGAAGAAAAAACAGCTAGCTGGAAAGTTGGGATAAAGAAATTATACGACATTGACCCTTTTGATGAACAACATTATGATATTATTATAGACACTTCAAATTTAACAATAGAGCAAGTAGCAGATGATTTACTGGCTAAAATTAAATCTTGGATAAATACGGAAACTATATAAATTCTGTATTTTTACAAAAATTTATGGGGTTTAGAGATAGATTAGAAGAGATGTTAACAAATGTTTCATCTATTGAAGCTATACAATTTGTTGTTGATGGATATTCTCAAAAACGTTCTGATTTTTCTGTATGGGCTGCTGAAGAGTTGGTAGGTAGGGGCATGTCAGATTTTCGTTTATACAAGATCTTGGCTAAAAATCATTTTCAGCAAGGAGAGTTTAATAGAGGGTTTGAAAACCTTGAACTCGCTATAGATAATAACCCTGAAGATGCTGAATCTTATTTTTTAAGAGGTTTAGGAAAAGCACAAGTTTATCGGCACCAAACCAAATCAAAAAATTCAGAAGAAATTTTATCTGATATAAAAGATAATTTTGTCCTGGCTGTTAAACATGATTTATCCTTTTACAGAAATGTTTTAGATTACTTAAACTGTCAGACTGATTTAGATACGCCTGGCGCAGACATTCCTTCCACTACTGAAGTAGGCCTCGTTGCAACAAAAACTTTTAAGGAAGTAGGAGGAAAATTTGATTCAGATTTATTGTTAAGCACTTTTGGTGCACTTGATATTGATTTTATTGACGACTTTAAATTTTTGCAATGGTTTTATGAACAAGCAAAAGTTCTTGAAGAACCAGATTTTATCACTGATGAGCTTAAAGCAAAACTAGTTTTGCACAATTACAACGACATTGAATATTTGATTAACACTTTTAGTGGTGAATTATTTAAAAATTGTTGGTTCCCTGACGAGAAAAAACAAAAGTTAATGCTTAACAAAATTTGGAATCATAATAATAAGGCTGTGCAAACAAATCCTGTTTTTAACTATAGGTTAGCAGAGTTTATCTGGATAGATGGTAATTTGTTAAATACTAATGCAAACTTTGCTTCAATTTGTATACGTAACGCAATTGAAAACGAGTATTATAATAAAGAAGCAGCTGAGGCAATGTTACACAGAATTTATTGTCACAGGATAATTGCTGCTGAAGACGAACGTGTTTCTCAGATTGCTCGTCGTGAATATAGAGAGTTTTGTGCTAAGAATGGTATTGTAGCTTTAGACAAGATTGAAGAACATTTAGACCCTGATGATTTGGAAGAAGATACTATTAACGAAATGTTACCTGCTTTGTTAGGTCCAACTCCAGATTCTGTTACAGACTTTTCGTTAAGAAACATGATTCTTAACATTAAACACGAACTTGATACTCGTATTATTGGCCAAGAAGAACCTAGTCGCGCTTTATCTGAGGCAATAGGTAATCATGTTTATCGTGTGCGTGAAATTTTGTTAGGACATCAACCGCAGACAGACCATAGTAATTTGTTGTTAATTGGTTCGACAGCTACAGGAAAAACTTTGTCAGCGAAAGTAGCCTTAGAATTTGCATTGAAAGAATTTAAACTACCTGCTATAAACTTTGACGCTTCAACTATAACTGAACATGGTTATGTTGGCGCTGATGCTGAAGATTGTTTACAATTATTATATCTTGAATCGGGTAAAAATCTGAAAGCAACTGAATGTGGCATTATATTTTTGGATGAGTTTGATAAGAAAAATTCTCAAGGTAATACTGGTTCTAGGGATGTCAGTGGTAGTGGCGCAATGCATTCACTTTTAAAAATTTTGGAAGGTCATAAAACTCTTGTTACAATAGGTCAGCATCCAGATAAAGAAGACGTAATTATTGACACTTCAAACATTTTATTCATTGCAATGGGTGCATTCCAAGGTTCAACTAACCAATATTCTTTAGATTCAGCAATAAAACAAATTAGAAAACAAAAATTAGGTATAGGTATTAAGTCAGAAAAAATTGACCCTTTATTATTATCAGATAGAATTCTTTTGCCTGAAGCTTTACATATGTTCGGCATAATCCCACAGGTATCAGGCAGATTACCATATAAAATCCGGTTTAATGAACTTACTGAACAAAATTTATATGAAATTTTACAAAATGATTTGCGTATTAATAATCTTGAACGTATTCCTGTCTTTAGAAATAGATATAGGAAAATTTTTGACCGTGACTTAGTTGTACAAAAAGATGCAATGCAGGAAATAGCTAAATATGCTTACGAGTTAAAGCTAGGTGCGCGTGGTTTAAACGAGATTTGTGATCTTGTGATTGGCAATTTAATTAGACAAGAACTTTTTGAAAAAGAAATTAATGATGCTTCAAAACGTGTTATAACTCCACAATATGTTCGTAAAACTTTAGAAAACAAGCGTCAAGAGCAAAATGAAGATAAGAAAAGAGGTTTAGGTTTTAGTTCTTAGGAAATGGCGTCCCAGACTTTCTTAAATTTTCATCTATTTTTTGATTAACTTCAGTTGTAACTTGGTTTGCCACTAGCTTAGCTCTATATTGTTTGAACTGATGTTTAAAGTGCATTGGACAAGCCCTTTCGCAATTGTTACATAAAGTACAAATGTAAAATATTTTATCGATTACATCCTTATTTTTTAGAATGTTTTTTCCTCTAGGAGAAACAGTTTCTCTTAACAATATTTTGTAAACAGGACAAACACTTTTACAAATTCCGCATTCAATGCACTTAGTCAATTACTTTCCCTCTGTTCATTATATTTTTAGAATCATACTGTGCTTTTAATATTTGTAATCTAGACTTTTCTTCTTCAGTTAACTCTTGTTTGTTTTTTAGGCCAATGCCAAATTCTACGCCAATTTTGCCGTTCATAATTTTTACGAATTGTTTGACTTCTGGTATTTGTTTAGAATCTTTTTTGAATGAAAGATAAAATATTCCTTTTGCTATATGCCCATAACAAGGCACTTGGTTTTTCCGTATCCAATGTAAGAATTGCCCTACTTTATTTAACGGTATTTGTACGTCAAGAATATCATAGTATCGATTTATTGCGAGGTGAAAGGGTAATTTTTTTCTCATGTTCCATACAACGTTAACATCTTCATCGATATTGCCTTCAGCATCAGAATATTCTACAATTAGATGTGAACCTTCGCCTAACTCTAATAACTCCGAACAATGTTCGCCGATATATTCTATCGCAACAATGTTAGGTTTAACTAAAAGTTGATCTAACTCTTTAATCAATCTGCTAATTAATGGAAACTTCATTATCTTAACGGTAGTTTTATCTTTATCTTTGATTTTTATTTTCGCTTGTACAATAATTCCTGAAAGGCCTTCTTGCCCACACACGTTTTTTAATATATCGCGTTTCATTCTCAAATGTTTCCCGTTTCCGTCAATCATTTCAACTTCTAAAAGCCAATCGGATATACGGTTTTTGTTAATATTTTTAAAATCTAACGCGTTCGTTGCAATAATTCCTCCCATAGTCCTTGCTTCTTTATCGATAGGCTTAATTGGAAACTCTTTTTCTCTAAAATTTAGGTTATCTAATTTCACACCAGCCTGTATAACAATATAATCGTTAGTAAGTTCTAAAATTTTGTTCATCTTAGACATGTCAACAACCAAAGCTTTCTGCGGAACACAACCGCCAACTTTACTTGTTCCACCGCCTCGAATAACTAAAGGCAGATTTTGCCTATTTGCGTGTCGTACCAAGTCATGAACTTGTTGAATATTTGTAGGGAAAACAACCCCGTAAGCAAAACCATCTTGCTTGCTTGCATCTCGACTATAAACAATTTTTTCAATATCTTCTTCAGAATAATTAATGTCACCAAAGATTTCTTTTAGTTTAGCATTCATATTAACACCTCGGAAAGTTCTAAAACTTTTACATCCTTAGAATTTTCTTTAAGATGTTTGTAACACCAAGGACAGGATACAATTAATTTTTCAGTTTTAACAGATTTAAGGTTACGTTTAGCAATTTCGTTAGCTATCTTAGGCGAATTTTCTTTAAGTAACCCGTGCGACCCGCAACACAAACCTGAATCTTCACGAACTTTAAACCCTATTTTTTGCAACAAAGTTTTAACATCTTTATTATTAGAATCACAACATAAATGTAAAGTAACTTCTTCATCTTTGTAATTTTTGTTTAACAATTCTATCTTTTTCAACAGCGTTGTAACTATTGGTTCAACTTCAACATTATGATACTGTGTAAAAACATTTACGCATGAAGGACAGTTTGTAATTAGAGTATGTATTTTTTGATTTTTAATAATTTCAGAATTTTGGTCAAGCAACATGTTAAATGTTTCAAGGAAACCAGAAGAAAGTGAGGGGTTACCGCAACAACCTTCAATATCTGTAAGCCGCAAAAACTCTACGCCCAATGAATTAAGGATTATTTTGTAATTTGCGACCACTTCAGGTAAAAAGGACTTACAAAAACAGCCCGGAAAATATAATACATTTTTTTTGAAAAGCCCTCTAAATGCCATTGCGGTTACAACTAGGCTGTTCAAAGTGTCGATTTATAAAGACTTAGATACTTTAAAGTAATAATTTATATAGAAAGAAGGTTGTTTTAAAAATATATGAAGTATAAGCATAAACTTGTTGTCAGGATAGGATTATTGGTTCTGGTTGGTATATTGTTTCCTTACATCTACTACATGCTAAATCCCTTGACATTACATGTGTCTTATTACATTTTAAGATTATTTAGTGAAGCTACTTTACTCAATTCTTCGATTATAATTGAAGGAATAACTTTAAACTTTATTGATGCATGTTCAGCTGGCGCAGCTTTTTTATTATTAGCAATTTTGGTGTTGTTAACAAAAGCCTTATCATTTAAAAAAATGTTAAAGATGTTTGTTATGGGTAGTGTATTAATATTTTTAATGAATATTGTAAGAATAGAATTTTTAATTTTGATATTAACTAATTACGGTTTAAATTTGTTTGACAAAATACATATGGTTTTTTGGCGAATACTTTCAACAATTTTTGTAGCTTTGGTATGGATTTTCATGGATAAATATTTTAAGTTAAGAACAATTCCAATTTATTCAGATATAAAATATCTTATTAAGATGATTAAGAATTAATTCTAGCGCTTTGATGTTCAAATGTATAACCAAGTTTTTCTTCTAGCTCAGATATTTGTGCAGTTAATTTTCTTCGTTGATAGATATTATTAATACCTGAATATATAACATAACATGCCAAAGGTGTGGCTACGCTACCCAGAACCAAATTACCACCGTACAATGCTGCAGTACCTAAAACCGATATAATAGCTGTACCGTTCCAACCTATGTGTTCTCTTTCTAATTTTATTCTTTCTTTTAAAAGAGAACTATACTCATCCTGAACAAGATTAATAGACATGATAATTAAAGAAAAATAAATGGTTTAAATATCTTTTGCTAATTAATGAAAAACAACTGAATGATTAAGAAATTCTCCTTTATCATAATTCATTTTTGCTGAAAAAAACTTTTCACCTTCTATCCATTTCAAGAAATGCTTGTCACCACCCCAAATGTTTAGGTTAAGAATTTCAGGATTATTGATCCAAGCTAGGTTGCCTTCGGGAGAATCAATTAACTCCCCATAAAATTCAGTAGCTACATAAACAAAAACTCGCCATTCCTCGTTGTCGTCAAACTCCGGAAAAGTTAAGAAACCTTTTAATAAAGGGTTTTTTATGATTAATCCAGATTCTTCTCTCACTTCTCGAATAACACATTCTTCAGGAGTTTCACCAGGTTTTATTTTTCCACCAAGACCGTTCCATTTACCTTTGTGCATATCATTTTCTTTCTTAATCCGATGCAACATTAGAGTTTTATTTTCAGATTTAATATAACAAAGAGTAGCAAGTTTCATAAAGATTAATTTAAGAAAATAATTATATAAAGATTTATGTTAATGAACATAATAATGATCAATCTTTTTACGTTTTTTATATAATAAATAAACAATTACTAGGACAGCTACAGCTATGATAGAAATCCAATTCAAATAAGTGTTAAGCATGTTAACAATCATTTCTCCAAACACCATTAAAAATCCGGCTAATAAGAAAAATCTAGCACCACGCCCAATTGTTGAAGCTATTACAAATTTTTTAAAATTAATATAAAATACTCCTGCAGCAATTGTAAATATTTTAAACGGCAAAGGCGTAAATGCAGCAATTGCAATTGCCCACGCACCATATTTGTCAAACAACCTGTGAACGCGGTCGATCTTATCCTTGCGAAACATTTTTTCAAGAACAATCTTTTCACCAGCATATCCGATGCCATAACCGAACATAGCACCAAGCACTGATCCGACTGTACATATTAAAGCATATAATAAACCTAGCTTTGGGTTAGCAAGAGTCAAAATAATCAACAATACATCAGGGGGTATTGGAAAGAACGAAGATTCCATAAAAGCTAATATGAACAAACCCCATTCACCTAAAGGTAAAAAAGTATTTTGTGTCCAGATTAAAACACTATTGAATAAACCCATTTTTAACCTTGTAATATAATAAGGTCTTCAGTGGTTAAAACTTTTTTCATTTTCAACTTTTCTTCAACCTCTTTTGTTTTCTCTTTTAGCTTTTCAGCATCCCTTTTCTTTTTATTTTTCGCTTTTTTAACTTTATCAGACCGATCTTTACCTTTTAATAAGTTAAGAACATTAAGCTTATTTTTCAATTTCTTGTTAACTTCTAAAAATTCGTTTTTGTATTTGATAAACTCGTCAAACGCTTTTTCTTGTTCAATTTTAACCTTGTTAATATCTTTAGATAATGTTTTGAAATCGTCAAGACCGTCTTTATTTTCTTTGTTAAATTCAGTCAGTTTTTTATGAAACTCGTCAGCTTTTTTCTTAGCATCGTTAATTTTATTAGAAACTTCTTGCATTTCGTCGGAGACGTTTACAATATCTTTAACTTTATTATATTTTTTCTTAAGATCATTAATTTGTTTCATTATCCGCTTTTCTTGATTGAAAGGAAGAGCTTCAGTTTCAATCTTAAGTTCTAAAGCATCCATATCACGTTTTAGTTGTGAAGCGTTAACAGGTTTAGATTCGGTATTATCCATCTTACCTTTTTTATTGCCTAACTCTTTTACTTTAACAATTAAGATTCGTACTTGATCGTTATATCTATCACGTTCTTTACGCAACTTAGAAATATCTTGTACATTAGTACCCGATTGGTTTTGCATACCTTTAATCTGAGCAATCATGTCAGCAATTTTTTGCTTAAGATCCTCTTTTTTCTTGAACCACTCTTCTTTTTTCTCGTTAATTTTTTCTAACTCGTCCTTTAAACTTGAAACTTCCTTGTTGAGTGTTTCTTCTTGTTTTTTATCAATTTCCTTAGCCATGTAATTTCACTTTCTTTGCGTCTTAAAGATTATTAAAAAGCTCTAAATAAGTAAAAAATAAAAAAGAGCTTTCTAACCGAATAAAGCGCCTAGTCCAGCTGCTGCTGCACCTTCGTCTTTCTTTTCTTCTTTCTTTTCTTCTTTAGCTGGAGCTGCTTCACTTGAAACTGCTGCCTGAGCTACTGGAGCTGCAATAACTTCTTTACAAGCTGCGTCAATATCAACACCGTCCAAAGCTGCTAAAAGAGCTTTGACACGACCGTCATCAACTTTTACGCTTGCTGCTTCCAGAACTTTCTTAACATTAGCTTCGTTTAACTCTGTTCCAGCTTTATGCAATAACATTGCTGCGTAGACATATTCCATTTTATTTTTCTCCTATTTTAGTCTTGAGACTATTAGCTTGCGCGTCAGCTTTAGCCAAAATTAGTTTGACATTATCTGACGTGATTATATCCTGCGAATTAGCCAATGCTGAAGCTTCAGCGTGTGCTTTTCTTAACAATAATTTAACAGTGTCATTATTGACATAACCAATATGCATTGCAACACTTAATGCTTGACTGTGCAGTAACTTAATATTATTAATATATTCGGCTTCATCAATTTCTAAGATTTTTCTTGTATAAACAATACCATCTTCAAATGTTGAAAGGATGTTTAGCCCAACTTCCATAGGTTCAATTCCTAACCTAGTTAAAAGTTCAGCAGTCTTACTAGTGATTTTATCACCTTCTTTCAGAACAACTTTATTTTCCTTAATATGAATCTTACCTTCTTTAATTTCTGTTTTGATTCCTAAAGAACCAAGTTCACCAATAACTGGGCCTGGCGCAAAACTTGTAGCACCAGCTTGGACGACAATGTCCTTAGGCGCAATTTGACCTGCTTTTGCAGGTGCGGTAGATTTACTTTTTGCTAATTTTTTATATAATTTGAACGAATCTTCATTTGTGAATATCATTGCAGGCATACCACGAATGGTGCTTTTAATCTCATCAAGCTTGTCACCTACTTTATCTTTGATTTGGTCAAGAGCAACTTTAATGATACGATTTTTAGCCATATATACTTCAGCTTGACCCCTTAATTGTCCTCTCATCCTTTGCAATTGTAAGGAGGGTAGGTTAGCCATGTCAACTATACCAATAACTTTGTATTTCTTAGCAAGGTCAACAAGTTGTTTAACTTGTTTCTTTTTAGAATCGCTTACGTGGGCTACTTTGGGTTTACTCATTTTGTTGTCTCCCTCACTTTAACAGGTTTACCCATGGTTAATTTAAGTAATATAGAATTAATGTTTTGTTCATGCTGTGGTAAAGTATTAACAAGTTGGTTATACACAATCATAAAATTGTCAGCAATTTGTTCAGATGTCATATCTTCTGTACCAAGAGGACATTTGATAATAGTATCAGCTTTTGTTATAACTCTTATCAGATTTTGTAACATTTCACACACTGGTTTAGTTTCGCCTTTAGGTGCTACGATACAACCTGCTTTAGGGTTAGGCATTTTACCTTTAGTACCTAAGTACCTACCAAAGTTTTTTGCAATGTCGGGCATAAGGTTAGCTTGTGCAATGAAAAAATCATATTCTCTTACTATTTTTTTGAATGTTCTCAGTTCTGATTTTAGTTTAGAAAAATCTGAATTTAAAATAACTTTATCGCAATTAGCTTCAGCATCTTTTACTAAAGCGTTGTCAACGAATGCGCAAACCTTAGCCTTTTTTCCTTTACCATGTGGTAGGGAGACAAAAAAGTCCACTTTTTCCTCAGGCTTTTTTAGATTAATTTGTTTAAGATTGATTATAAGGTCAACAGTTTGTGAAAACTTTCTTTTAGGAGAATTCTTTTTTGCTTCTTCTAATGCTTGAATTACTTGTTTTTTATTCATGATATTTCCCTCCTACAAATGCTGTAGTACAGCGGGTTTAGAGTATGTTTAATTTTAGATTATTTATAAAGGTTTTGGTTTTTGCCTTTGGCTTAGTAAGGTTGATAAACGTCTCCCATTATTCTAAAAGTTTTATGCGCATCAAAACAGAAATTCATTAGATCTGTTAAATTATCTTTTGAAAGATTTTCTGCATCTCTAAGTTTTATACTAAAATTCCTCATTTTATAGCCAAGATTTCCGATAGCTGTAACAGGATTATCTTTTTGGCCAAACAGGTAAGATAAGGTGTTTATAACGATTTCATCATAAGATTGTAATTGTTCTAGACTACCCAGATCATTCCTGTCAACCCATTCTTTTAATTGTTTAACATTTCCCCAATTGACTTCAGTTTCGCTTATACGATAATAATCCATAGTTATGGACGCTCTTAAGAACATGTCAGCAATAAAATGATAATTATTGTCAAATATGCCTGGTTTAACTTTTCTGAAATCAATATAGTTAGGGTTCATTGTAAGTTTTTGGAGATATTTAATCTTTAAATTTGTTTTGTTTATTAATAGGAAGGTTTAAATATAGGTTGTTTACTACCTCTTAGAAAATAATTAAAGGAATAAAATGACAATAAAAACATGTTTATATGGATTGGCAGCTGCTGGCGCTTTAATGTTAGCTAAGCCTGCTTTTGCAGATGAAGATTCAGTTGAAGAAAGAAAGTTTGACGGTTCAGCACATTTAGGTTCAACTGTTAAATCAAGAAAAAACGCTTTTGGTTTAGTTCTTTCAGAAGGTGTTATTATTGAAAGTGATGCATCAGTTGGTTACGGTCCTTTTCATTTAGGAACAGACGTTGTTTACGATGTACTTGCTACTAAAGTCACAGAAATTGATACTGTTGGCGGTGTTGGCGGTTCAGTTGATAAAGTAAATATGGATTTAAGTATGATTTATGTTGCTTTACCTGAAAGTAACGGACTTGCTGGAATTCCTGCATTAATGGGTAAAGTTGGTTTTGACGTTCCTTTTAACCCAACTATCTTTACTTGTTGGGATTTTAAGAAAGGAATTTATACTGACTTAACAGTTGGTACTGCAAATGTCCCAATAGGAGAAATTTATTATAATTTAAGCATGACTGGTGGTGTGAATTACAGTAACTTTATCCCTGAAGGAACTTGGAATTTCCATTTACAACAACGTCATAAATTAATATTTCCAATCTCTGATCATTTTTCAGCAGGTTTGGAAGGTGGCGTAATTGTTGGTCAAGCTTCAAGTGAAGAGCAATACCACGAATACTACGCAAACTTAGGTTTCAGTTTAGACCTATAATTTTTTTTATATTTAATTAAACAAAATTTTTCTTTAAGAACTTTCGAAAGATTTACGAAAAATTATTTCAATTCTAACAAATAAACAGTTAGTTTCTCAAAAAATAAACTTTTTTCTTCAAGAACTTCAAACTTATATTTCAGTTTTTTAAATATTTTTTTCACATCTCCACCCTGCGAACTGAAAACAATTAGAATTTGTCCATTTTCATTCAAATGTTTTTTGGCTTGCACTAAAAACTTTTCTAAAACTTCATACCCTTTTTTACCGCCAGTGGTAATAAGTTGCGATTCTTTATCTTCAAGTGTTTCTTCAGGTAAATAGGGAGGATTAAATATTATTAAATCAAACTTACCTTTAACTTTAGAAAATAGATCTGATTGTATAACCTTAACACCTTTTTCTTTTACATGTTTAATAGCTTCTTTATTTATATCAACTGCTAAGACATCTTTAGTTTTTTTCAAGGCAGTTAAAGCTTGCAAACCAGAACCTGTTCCCATATCAAGAACTTTACCTTTAGCATATTTCAAAACATATTTTTGTAACAGAAAAGAATCTTCGCTAGGTTCGTAAATCATTTTAACACTTCAAAATATTCTCTCACCCTTTCAAGTATGGAATGTAAATAATATTTTTCAATTTTTTTTTCGAATAACACAGACACATCTTCAAACTCAGTCATTCTATAATTGTTTTTAATTTTTTCAATTAAATATAAATCACGTAACCGTTTTAACTGTCTACGTATGTTAGACGAAGCAATACCTTTTATTGGAAGTTTCTCATTTTCACGCAGTTTAACAACTTTAGCTTTAACTTGTTCAGAACTAAGTTCTTCTTTAGCATCGAGAAGAGCTTGAAAAACATCTACAACAACATCCCTAGAATCGCCAGGTTGCAACAATCCTACAGACAGGCAAACCTTACGTATAAGCTCTCTTCGAGGCATTTCGTACGGTTTTTCGTACCGGCGCAAAGTGATTTCAGCCAAAGGAATGTCTTTAGAAATGGTAGATTTCATTTATAGATTCTTTACTTCTTTTATCCTATATAAACTTTTCTTGATTAAATGACAAGTTTTATAAAATTTCCAAATCTTTAAATTATTATGAAAATGCCTAATGCCAAAATTCAGATTGATCAATATACATTAATATTGTATAAAGAATATTTAATTGACAAAAGGTTAGTTGAAGAAGATAATAAAAGATATAATGGCATAACAACAATTGATTTCAAAGCAATGATATCGCAACGACCTTTTGACGAATTAGTTTTGCGAGATATTTTAGACGCTCCAATTGTAATTTATAGAAATAATGTTTATGGTTTGCTTATATTAGAAACAGAAGTTACAAACCGTACAGGCCAATGCCCAAAACACGAAAGACCTTACACTCAGATTACATTAACACCAGATCAAGGCGTAATAACAGATATAGAACGTTTATCTTTCTTAACAAATTATGAAGAACACAAGTTTGACGACCATGTTATTTATACTCACGTTAAAAACTTTGATTTAGAGTTAAGAATAAATTTTACTCAATAAGAATAGCTGGTTTTGAAGGTGAAGCTGTTTTAGCTTTTTGTTCTTGAGAATCTTCTGATAATATAATTACAATTTCTGAATTAAAATATTTTTTTAGATCTTTGCTTAGCTTAGTTATAGAATCCAGTTCAGTTTTCTGGTCTAAGACTGTTTCAGGAATTTTTGTAGGATCTTTTACTAAAACAGGTATAAGTTTAGTAATATCTTTACCATATTTTTTCATATCCGTTTTCATTATAGATTGCGTAAGAATTTTAACATCTCTTGTTTCTTCCAACATTTCCTTGAACATTGTAAAAAACTCGTATTTCCATTTTGGACTAATTATGTAAGTTATCTTTTTGGGTTTATCTACCTTGATTAATTTTAAGACGGTACGAGTATCGGCTTTTAAGTTATCAACCATATCATCAATGTATTCTAAGGTTAAGTTAACTTTAGTAGAATCTGACTTTGGCCAGTCCGATATGGAAACATAATCTTTAAACCCATGTTTTTCAAAAAGTTCTTCGGCATAATGCGGTATTAAAGGTGTTAACAACTTAATCCATTTTAAGCTAATATAATTGTTAAAGATAAAAATATCTTCTTCACTTCCCTTAGTTAAAGCTTTGTTATATATTGACGGTATTTCATGTAACACAACGTTTGAATAAGTTCTAAGATCCATTTGTGTTAAGGCTTTAGTAGCTTTTTCAATTTGCTTTTCAAACCTGGAACATAAAGAAAGTAAAAGGTCAGGCATTTTGCCTTTGGCTTTAGACTTTGCACAGTTTTCTAAAATGGTATAAACATTTTCAACATGTTTTTTCGCTTTTTCAACTTCGCTTGATTCCCAGTTTAAAGTACTTTCAACAGATGTAGAGTTGCAAAGGTAAGACCTGAACGCGTCAGCGCCGTATTTTTTGTTTAGATCAAATAAAGTTACAACGTTTCCTTTAGACTTAGACATTTTATGACCTTCGCTTAAAATCATTCCGTGGAAAGTTATTTTCTTTGGCCATGTTTTCTTTGGGAAAATTGCAGTATGTGCAAAAATCATGAACGATAAATGGTTAGATAAATGTGCTTGGAAAGTGTGCCTATGGTCAACAGGATACCAGTAATCAAAATTCTTTTTTAATTCTTTCAACTCTTTTTCTTCAATCTTGGTTTTCTTTGCAACATCTTTTATGTTACCTTCACCTAAATACACATAATCGAAAAATTCTAAAGGTAAATTGTTAGGTTTAAGTTTATATTCTTGTACAAGATTTTGGATAGTGTACAACGACATGTAAATAGTTGAATCTGATAAAGATTCTATGACCCATTCTTTGTTAAACGGTAGTTTTGTACCTAAACCTCTTCTTCTTGCGCAAGGTCTTTTATCTAGCCAAGCAAAAACATCTTCAAACTGTTTCCTATATTTATCAGGAACAATTTCCATCTGTTTCAAACATTTGTTAGCTTCGATTTTCCAACCTTTAGCATTAAAATCTAAGAACCATTGATCATCTAACACTGCAACAATAATATCTCCGCCGTCACGCGACTGTGCGTGCCTAGAAGTTTCATAAAAAATGTCAGCTTCACCTTTCTTAATCAAATCATTTTTAATTTCATCTTTAGCTTTTGTTACAGGCATACCTGTGTACTTACCGCAAGTGTCCATCATAACTCCAGTGTGAAAACCAACCTTGTAAATTTCTTGAGTTGCTTTGGTTAACAAATCGTGCTGGTCAACAGATTTGATTTTAAGTTTTTTACAAATTTCTACTGCTGGAAAATCTCCGTAACCTTTTGATTTTATTATTGGCAGAAGTTTTATTTTTTTGATCTCTTCATAATTAAATTTATATTTTTTTGCAAGTTGATCATTATCTTGTAACTCTTTCAACGAGATCCAGTCGAAAGGCGCATCGCTTGGCACAGATGTTACTAAACCTGTTCCAATCTTAGCATCACAATGTAGTGAAGGTAAAATTATAATCTTACGATTGATTACAGGAGCAGTACAAGTTTTACCGATAAGATCTTTACCTTTAATGTTTTCTAAAATCTTAACTTTCTTATCTTGATACTTTAACTTTTTAACACATTCTTTGCTAACAATCCATCTCTCATCGCCAACTTGCGCTTTAACATATTCAATGTCAGGATGAACCCACATATTAGTTTGCCCATACATTGTTTCAGGTCTTAATGTGGCAGCAACAATGTAAGAATCTTCAAATTTAAATTTTAACAAAGTAAATTCTTGTTTGTCAACAGGGTTAGTATCGCCATCAGCAATATCATCTTCGCCAACTGCAGAGTTTAATGATAAGCTGTATAGGACAGGATACTTGCCTTGAACAAGATAACCTTTTTCTTTGTACTTATGGAACTGCCATTCAACCAGTTTTTGGTGAATGGAATCATTAGAAGTAAAAACTCGTGTCCAATCAACGCCTAAACCTAAGGTAGAAAACTCTGAAATCATTTTAGGCGCAAAAAAATCTACAATCTTTTGCGGTTCTTCGAACGATTTAATAATTTTATTAATTTCTTTAGAATCTTTCACATAAGCTTTAACATAACTTTTGTACAACTCAATTTTCTTTTTATCTTTATTTTTTATAGCTAGACTAATACCTAAGACTGGTGTACCGGAAACGTGGAAAGCTAATGGAAACAAAACATTTTTGCCAGTCATCCTTAAGAAACGAGAATAAACATCAGCTTCAGTAACAACACGCGCATGCCCAATATGTAAACTGCCAGAAATGTACGGGTAAGGCACTGTCATGAAAAACTTTTCTTTAGATTTGTCAATCTCAGGTTCAAAAATCTTATCAGATGCCCACTTCTTTTGCCATTTATCTTGGACTTTCTTAAAGCTAACCATTACCTTTAATTCGTAGTTTTTTGGTATTTTTAAGTGTTTTTATTAGATATAGGACTAAAGCAATAATGGGCAGTAACCCGAATAAGTAATACCATTTAGCATTATCCCTTACTTTTACGCCGGTGGCTTGACCAGTGATTGGGCTCACACTAACAGTTTCAATGTTAGTGAAAGAAGGTTTTATTTCTGTACCACCTTTAATGTTAATTGAATCTGGTATAGCAATAGTGTTTACTATGTTTAGTGCTTGTTGTGTTTCACTTAATTCTGTAATATAAATTAAATTAGAATAATTTCCGTCTGTTAAGTAAGGTTCTGATTTTATTGTTATTAATTTTTTATCTGTTATGTTTAAACTAAAATCATTTTCACTGAACGTGATAAAATCTGAATCACTTGTTAATTTAATATTAACATTTTCGTTAAGATTATTGAAAACCATTAATTCTCTTTCTACGAAATCTCCTCTTTGTACAGTTCCAAAATCTAAATTGGTAGGCGTTATCGCTAACGCGTTAACTGTAGGTAACAAAATTAAAAAAATTAAAAAAAAATGTTTCATTTTCAACTTACCACTGACGTAATTTGCAACGCTCCAACATAATTGTCAGACTTGGTTTGTGCCGGCACATTTATCCTTAACATGAGTTCGCTTTGCGCTTGTGGTAAAAGGTTTAAGTCCAGTTCAGTACCTGTTTTACTTAATGTAAACCATTCGTTGTTAAAATAATATTCAACATTTTCCACGTTAAGTGTACCGCTCTGTCCAACTAAATCCGTACCTTGAACATTTATGTCCACGCCAGTGTTACCAGTGTTACTTATTGTTAAGATTTGTTCAGTTGAAATTTCTCCAGGGTTTAAAGTTGAAAAATCTAGCTCGCTTGTGTCTAAAACAGTTGAAATGATTGCCAAATATTTAAAGCTTGTAGAGTTTTGTGTTTGCAATTTTCCGTCGGAAACAGTAGCTGTTATTTGGTAATCTCCTGCTAAATCAGAATATTGCATGTTAAACGAACCGTTAAATAAACTTTGCGTTGCACTAGAGTTAGAATTAAAGTTTAATTCCACAATTTGGTTGTTTACTTCAATTTGCACTTCAGTCACATCATCAAAACCGTTAAGGTCTTCAATCATTATTTCGACTTCAACAGTTTTAGGCGAGTTGATGTTAGGCATGATTTGTACACCTTCTTCTTGAGAATTGTCCGGGCTTAAAACAATTTCAATTATTTCTGGAGCTGAATTATTTATCGTTATAATTAATATTACATCTTCTTCAGATGCTTCTTGGATATTACCAGAGCCAGGGTTAGATTCTTGTTCAGCCCAATTGTCGATAGTATTAGGTAAAGAATAATTTATTCTCGCTAAAGAATTACCGTTACCATTAGCACCATAAGATGTGTTATAAGTAAAAGTTTCTGTATAATTTCCGTTACTTAACACAATTGTATCTTCTGTAGCTAACGTAAAATAACCGTCGACAGCTGTATAAGTTCCGTCTGTATTATCCCAAACACCATCACCGTTTCCCCAGGCAGTTTCAAAACTTTCTAAATCTTCATCGTCAGTGTCAATCAACTCACGCGCAATAACAATATATTCTCCAGGACTAATCGTTACGTCTTCAAAATTGTATCCATCCAAAGTCCAAACAGTTAAGTCCACACCACTTTCACCATTGTTATAAATTTCCACCCATTCACCATCAGTCTCAGATTCAGTTTGCGTCGGCGCGTACATAACTTCAGTTACTATTACTTCTGCAGCAACATAATGTACGCATAACATTAAAGCTAACATTAACAACATAATTTTTTTCATATTATTAACCTCCTTTTTGTTAAAATAAATTTTAGGATTAAAGTTTAAAACTGATTCTGAGAAAAAACATGTAATCTTAGATCTAATACCGTGAATATTAGTTGTTTTACCATAAACCTGCAAAATAGTAAATTATAAAAACCCCACGAAACTTAAAAAATCCATATAGGATCCGTAGCATAGTTTGGATGATGCGTTGGCCTTCTAAGCCAAAGATCCAGGGTTCAAATCCCTGCGGATCCATATGCTGGCGTGCCCAAGCGGTTAAGGGGATCGGCTGCAACCCGGTTATTCCCAGGTTCGAGTCCTGGCGCCAGCTTTTCTTATTTTTTTACTACTTCTGAGTAATAGCAAAAGCGAAAGATTTAAATATGATTAATTCACCAAAATATTAAGAAATTTACTTAAAAGGAGAACAAAAATAAAATGAACACAATTGAACATTTCAAAGCGTTAAACCAAATCCGAAAAGAAGATGGTTTATTGGAAGCTTTAAAATCTGATGCAGTTCAAACTGCAATAAGACATCCTGCTTTACTTGCTTTACCTTTCTATTTAGGTAAAGTTGAAGCTCAACCATTGAATGAAGGATATGCTGAAGCAACAGTTGGTTCTGATGGTGAGTATACACGATTTGTCAGACGAGAACCAGGTAGTGATTTAACAATCATTGAAGAAAGACAAGAAGATGGTTCTTGGATAAAAAGGGCTGAATATTAAGAAAATTTAATTAAAATGGGATTACAAAAATTATTAACCGGAGCTAGACAACATGTAACAGATTCAGTTGGTCTTTTTGTAGTTTCAACACCCTTAGGTGCTTTTTTAGAAAATGTTTTAGCAGGAATGAGTGATGAAGTTTCTTTTAAATCGAGAGCCATAGTTGGTGGACTTTACTTAGGTGGATTGGGAGGAATAATGGGTTACTTTAGAGATAAATCTAGAAAACTCTTTCATGTGACAGATAAAACAAAAGAAGGATATCAACAAATACATGATATGGCTTATATTGCAACAGTAACAGCTATTGTAAATCCTTTAATCTATTTAGGTGCAGGCGCTAAAGATGCAAAAGAAATTGCACTTGGTACTGGTTTCGCAACATTAACAGCTCTTTGTACTGGAGGTATTATGGGGTATTCAGTTGATCTTTTTAGAGATCTTACAGGATATAAAAAATCTGAAAGAATTCCACAAAGTATTAGCTATGCCCGACCATATTTTAAAAAGAGTTTAGCAGCTGGAATACTTACTACTTCAATAGGATTAGCAGGACTTGTTTATCATTTAACTCCCGATCAACCTGAAGAAATAAATGAAGAGACTATTAGTTCTCTTGAAACAATTTCAGACAATAATGATTTGCCAAATACAAGTTATGAAACTATAGATATAATTATTCAAGAATAAATTTCTTATTTTTAATTTAAGCCCTTAACTACCCAACTTGGCTAACGCTTGGCGCCAGCTTTTAAAACCAAGAAGATTTATATATCTCTTTAATATTAACATAATTTATGAACATTATAAGCAGATTAATAACTGGAATTCTTGCTATTATCCTAGGATCATATTTAATAATAATTAGTTCTTCTGACCTTTGGATATTATTTTATGGAATACCAATTGTTCTTATAGGAATTTTCATTTTATTTAATAAAAAAGAAGATAATATTGAGAAGATCAAAGGAGGAAAAAAATGACAGATATAATTGTTACAACTGGGAATGAAATTCCAGGAAAAAAGACTATAAAAGTTTTAGGTGTTGTCAAAGGGAGCACAGTAAGAGCAAGAAATATTGGCAGAGATATTGGTGCTGGACTTAAGAGTATTATTGGTGGAGAGGTTAAAACATATACAGCTATGACAATGAATGCGAGAGACGAAGCATATAATAGAATGGTTAATGATGCATTGAATATGAAAGCTGATGCAATTATTGGTGTACGATTTACAACTTCAATGATAATGACTGGAGCTTCTGAAATGCTTGCATATGGAACTGCGATTAAAACCAATTAACATTCTATAAACTTTACAATAGAATAAAAAGACATAGCCAAAGACCAATTAACAACTTAGAATATAAAATAAAAAAATAAAAAAAAGAAATTTATTTCTTAAACAGCATTCTCAGGAAATACAAAGCAACTAATACTAAGATTATATCGCCTAAAATCCATAACAACTGTTTATTTTCTTGGAACCAACCTTCACCTGAAACTTCTGCAGATTCAGCAATGTTTACAGTAACAAGTTCTGTATTTTCTGAACCGTCAGCGCTAGTCGCAGTAACAGACATTGAATGCCTACCCGTTACACCATCCATTAATTCAAGGTATATGTAAGCATGGTACGAATCGCCTGCTCCAAGTGTATTAATTTGTTCAATACCTAGAACATTAGCCCACATTGAAACGTCACCAACGCTTAGCAATACAGTATCTTTACCATTTCCATCGTTTGTAACGGTGATAGGTATGGTAACCGTGGTAGAACCTACAGCAACGTTGTACTCGTCTGAGCTAGTTTTAAGTGTAACCATACTGGTTATTGCGTTGTTAGAATTTGCTACGTTAGCAACATTTGAACAACTGTCAACATCTAGTTCAAACAATTCTGAAACATACTCGTCACCGTCATCGTAGTATACGATAACTTCAACGTATAGGTTACCAGCAGTTAAATCGTCGGTAAGCTCTATTTCAAATGTTTTTTTGTAATCATTGTCACTGTCTGAATAGTCGCCAAGGTCAAACTTAGCAGAATCTATATCAATTCCAAGCTGTGAACTTTTTACACGAATGTAAACATCGTCTTCGTTTTTCTCGCCAACGTTTTCAACTTCAACAGTCACTTCAAGAATGTCGCCGCAAACAAGTCCTTCTTCCTGACTAAAATCAACACCAGTGATAGCTACAGAATGACTTTCCCTTTTTAGGTCAAGTTCAACTGTTTCATAATCGCAGTTTTGATCTTCGTCACCGTCTTCGTAAGCTCTAACATACAATACAATGTTATCGCCTTCATCGAATTCAGCATTAAAAGGAATTTCTAAATCAAGGTTAAAATTTTCTTTATCGTTATCTTTGATTTCTGTGTCTGCACTTTCAACACTAGCTAATTCTTCATCAGTGTCTAAGTTGTACAAAATAGCTTCAACAATAACATCTTGGTCGTCGTCAGCATCGTTTTGAACTTTTACATTGATTTCGATGGTTTCACCAGGTTTGTAATCGTCACCGTTGTCAGGATCTTCGATTGAAACTTCCAAGTCACCAACTAGACCATCATTACACATTACAGGTTCAACTTGTAAGCTGAATGAAATGGACTGTGAATCTAGAGTGCTGGTTGTAACAACAAAGTTACCTGTGTACAAGTCAACATCCATTTTATCTGCAATGGTTAAGTCAACTGTAACAGTTTCTGAATCACCAGGTGCTAGTTCTAAAGCATTAACATCTGTAAACTCAAAGGTTAAAAGTTCGCCATCATTATCTTCGTCATTACCATCATATACAATTGTCCATGTGTCTAGAACTGTAGAACCAGTGTTCTCAATTATAAACTCTAAGTCAGCATATGAATCATCTGCCTGTTCAATATTCCATTCAGTTTCAGATAAGCTGAAAGATTCAACTTCGTTAACTGTAACAGTATAATCTACTTCAACAGGTGTTGTACCGTCTGCAGCGTCAGAAACGCTTAGCGTACCAACATAGTTGCCAGCTAATAAATCAGAAGCAGGTATGGTAACATCAAAAGTTTGTGTCTGAGATGTTCCAACTAAAAGGTCAGTAAGATCTTCAATTGTTGGATCATCGATTGTGTAATCACCGTTTACTAAATCAGTGCTTACAAAGTTAACTGTTGCAATGGTGTCAAGACCAGTGTTATTCACTGTAACCGACACAGTTACTGTATCTCCTGGGTTGCCTGCGACAGTATCAATAGAATCAACTATCAAGTCAGCATCCGCAGCTGCTATTAAAGAAACAGCTAGAATTACAATAACCAACAAGCTTGTCAGTAATTTTTTCATTTTTTGGTATACCCCCTAATTATTACTAATTAGTTGGACTTTGAGATAAAGTGATTATATATAAACGTTACTGTTATATCCTCTATTTTAGAGTCTATTATGGGGTTTTAGAGCTTAACTATTAAGAATTCTGGGGTTTTTGCCTTTGGCTGGGGCTATATCTTCAAACTTAGAACTTTAGACTGGCCTTCAACCATTGAAACGCCGTAAATTGTGTGCGCTTCAGAAATAATAGCATCATTGTGAGAGATTACTATATATTGCGCATGATCCGAATATTTTGCTATTAGCCTTGATAGTAAGGCAGAATTTTGTTTATCCAATGCTGCATCAACTTCGTCTAATAGATAGAATGGTGCAGGTGAAAATTCTTGGACAGCGAAAATGAATGCTAAGGCAGCCATGGTTTTTTCTCCACCAGACAAACTTTTGATGTCTAAAGCTTTTGTTCCCGTAAGTTTAACCTGGATATCTACACCGCCTTGGAACGGATCCTCTTCATTTTCTAATAATAAATGTGCCTCACCTTTACTGGATAAACTAGCAAAAATTTCTTTGAAATGTTTTGCAAGGTCTTTAAACGTTTTCATGAAAATATCTTTCTTCTTTGATTCTATCTCAAACATAAGTTCTAAAACATCTTCTTTTTCTGACTTTAATTTATCATATTTTTCTAACAAGATTTGGTATTCTTCGTGAACCTTTTCATAAATTTCTAAGGCTCTTAGGTTAACATTACCCATGTTTCGTAACATTGTTTCAAATTCTCGAATTTCTGAGTTAAGAATATCTAAAGCTATGCCTCTTCTTAATTGTATGCCAACATATTCTTCAGCTTCTTTCTTAAGACCTTCAATTTCACCACCTAGTATAGCTTTTTTGACAACGAAATCATTACGACGTTCTTCAACACCGATGACACGCTCGTCGTTTTTAATAATAACTAATTCATTGTCCTGAATAGCTTTTTCGATTTTCATTTTTTTGGTAAACATATGCTGATAATCACTGTAAAATTGTTTTTGTAAACCTTGTTTTTGTTTTAGATCAGTTCTAGTTTGGATTAAAGATTGTTTCAACTCTTCAAACTCAGTTTCGAAAGTTGATTTTTCTTTTTCATGATTTTTTAAAATATCGTTAACTTTTTCAATTTCGCTTACATACATCCCAATTTGGTTATCAATGCCTTGAACCTCGGCGTTATGTTTAATGATTTCCTCTCGAATAAGTTGTCCTTCTTTTTCGATTCTGTTAAAACCTGTTGTCACGTCAGAGTTTTGGAACTTGTTCAACACTGCCTTAAACTGTTCCTTATCGGTCTTCAGTTGAGCAATCCCTTTTTCAATTTCTTTGATTGAATTGTTTGCAGAAACAATCCTTTTTTCAATTTCTTTAACTTCTGACTCAAATTTGTTTTTGTTGTTTTTTAATTCTTTAATATTATCACTTGAATTCAATAAATTTTCGTTAGCTCTAATTCCTGCTTCTAGAATAGCTTTTTCTTCACGTAATTTGATTACAGATTCTTCAGCATTAAACTTATCTGTTTCTAGGATGGATATTTGTGACCTTAACTTTTCAGCTTCATTTTCCAACTTATTTTGATTTTTGTCAACTTCTTTTTCTTGGAAACTCATACCGACTCTTCTGCTACGATAACCGCCAACCATTGCACCACTAGTTTCAACAATATCTCCTTCAATGGTGACCATTCTTTCTTTTCCAATACCAATCTTTCTTGCAGTTTGCAAATCATCTACTATTACTGTAGATCCAAACACAAAATTGAAAACAGTTTTGAATTGAGGATCATATGACACAAGGTCTAAGGCTAAACCATGCACTCCACTATCTTTTGCAATATCTTTCGCACTTGAAGAAATAAAACGTTCTTTTAATTTGTTTAAGGGTAAGAATGTAGCTATGCCTAACTTATTTTGTTTCAAGATTTGGATACATTTTGCAGCTACAGCATCGTTGTTCACGACAAGACTTTTTATTCTTGCACCTGCCGCAACTTCTAAAGCTAAAGAATATTTTGAATTTACTTTACCTAAATCGGCAACTGTTCCGTAAATACCTGGGATTTTCATAGACTTTAATCTACTTAATGCAATATCTCCAGCCATACTTTCTTTAATCCCTATATTCCTCGCCCGCAATTTGGCAATCTCGTCATTAAGATCAATGAAACGCGACCGTGCAGAACTTAGTTGTGAAGAAGCAACAGCACTATCATTCAGAGATTTGCTTAACTGTTGGGTTACTTCCTTAAATTTTTCTTTGTTTTTTCTCAGCTGAACAATTTTTTCTTTGTCTCCTTCTTTAAGGTTAAAAGCTTTTTCAATTTCTTTTTCCAATTGTTCAACTTCAAACTTAAACTTGTCCTGTTCTCTCAATAATAATTGTTTATTTTCTATAGATTCGTGCAAATCTTTTTGTCCATTTTCAATCTTAGAATCAATATCTTCAATTTTTTTACTATAACCTTCAAGATCTTTAACCCCATGTTTTTTCTTGAACGCTTCAAGTTTTTGTTTCAAATCTTCATCTTTTTTCTTCAGATCCGAATTCTGTTTTAAAAGGTTTTGTTTTTTATTTTCAAGATTATTAATTGTATTTTTAACTTCGATAAGATTATTTTCTAGCTGTTTCTTACGCTCGCTAATTTTTTTAACTTCATTTTCACAGACTTCTTTACGGGTTGTATCTTTAACCAAATTTATTTTCAACTCATCAATTTCGTTAGTAATTTCTTTTTGTTTTTTATCGCCTTTTTCATCGATTTCTTTCTCAATATCTCTAACGTCTCGCTGTTTAGTTTCAATATCTTTTTTTAATTCTGTAACTTTTTGTTTCAAAGCTTCAATGCTTTTATCAAACTCAATAACTTTGTTATCGACTTCCCGATACTTTTCTTGTTTATCTTTAACTAATTGATGAACACGTGTTGCTTTGTTCCGTTGCAAATTAGTTTCAACATCTTTATATTTCAAAGCTTGGTCACGGTCTTTTTTAAGATCTTTCAAAGTTTTTTCACGTTCAGTAAGAATAATGTTAGCTTCGTTTAATTTCTCTTGAACCTTATCCAATTCTTTCATGGCTTGATCTTTCTTTTCTTCAAAGATTGAAATGCCAGATATTTCTTCAATAACTTCTCGTCTTTCATTGGTTCTCATATTCATGAAATGTACAATGTCACCTTGAAGAACAATACTATGGCTGTCAGGGTCAACAGTAGCAGCAGAAAGTAAATCTACAACTTGTTGCCGAGATTTAATTTCGTTGTTAATCCTGTAAGTACTGTTACCGTTTTGTTTTACAGTACGAGAGATTGTGATTTCGGATATTTCTAATGGAAAACTTTTTTTAGAATTGTCAAACACTATTGAAACTTCAGCTTCCTTTGCGGGTGTTTTTTTCTTACCGCCGTTATAGATTAAGTTGGCAGATTTTTCTGCTCTAAGACTTTTTGCTGAAGATTTACCTAAAACAAAACATATTGCATCACAAATATTAGATTTACCTGAGCCATTAGGACCAAGAACACAATTAAACTGATCACCAAAATCTATTACTGTTTTTTTTGCAAAAGATTTAAACCCTTTTGCTGTAATTTGTTTAATTTTAGTCATTTTTAGGATTCTATCTGGACATATTAAAGTTTAATTTTCTGTATTTAAATGTTTTGTTGTTTAGAATGTATGTAATGTAGATTGAGTTTTGCCTTCGGCTATCTTTTTATAAGTTGACCATGTTTTACGGAAAATTTCTGGATATTTTTGATATTCTTTTTTAATAAATTCTTTAGTCCTAGGATCGGAAGGATACCCTGAACCGAACTGAATATTATATTTTTTCTTAATTTTTTCAATTTCTTCGTCTCGTGTAACTTTTGCGATGATTGAAGCTGCTGAAACAACTGGATAATTTTCGTCAGCTTTATGTTCAGAGATTATTTTAGTTTTAACTTCTAAGAACTTTTCAACATAATCTGTGTATGCTTGAATGTTAGTGCTAGGGCAGTCTAAGATAGCTGTGTCTGGTTTAAGTTCGTTGATGATTTTAGCAGATGTTATTGCTTCAAGCCAGTTCAAGTTTAAATCAGGCGAATTTAACGCCGCATCGATTTGTTCGGGTGTTAT
Organism: archaeon; assembly: GCA_043814545.1. Lineage (GTDB taxonomy): Archaea > Nanobdellota > Nanobdellia > SCGC-AAA011-G17 > GW2011-AR17 > JBDRJY01. Next base: position 85,555 of record JBDRJY010000018.1, read on the forward strand.
AGTAATAATGTGATATGATTTTGCTATTGCTAGAATATCTTTAAACATTTCTTTACGCTGTTTTGGTGAAAGAAGTTTAGAATCTTTTACCCCTAGTTTTTTCAATCTAGCTTCATCTTTTTCATCTATCAAGATTCCACACATTACCATCGGGCCGATAACAGGTCCTCTCGGCGAATCAGCAAATAGCGCTAAATTCTCTGCCGGCCTCTTCGACCCCGCATATTAATGCCATAAGAAACAAAATTTATCTGAGGATTTATTAAGGTTTTGGTAAAGTTATTTTTCTTTTATAGTAGTTTTTTTAGCAAACTTTGGATACTGTTTTAATTTGTTAAGAATATTTATGGTTTTCTTAAGTGGTTGCATACTTATTAATGATACACCGATAACTGAGATCATCATATACAACATTATTCCAATACCGAAGATTGCATAGAACGAAGTGAAAATTTTAGTTGAATCTTGTGTTGGCGCAAAATCGCCGTAGCCAACAGTTGTTAAGGTCATTGTAGAAAAATAAAATGAATCAGTGTACGACCACTGTTCTGTGTTATGGTAATATAATGTTCCAGCTACAAGAAAAATTGTTAGTAAGATTAAAGCGTATGTAATTTTTCGAATCATTAATTTTAATAATGGTTAAATTGTTTTAAATGTTTTTCGTTGTAAGAATAGACAAGGTAAAAATTTATTCAATCTTTAAAGCTTTCATTATTTTGTTAAGTTTTTCATTAATTACATCCAAATCTCTGTTAGATGGGTTATTAAAACTAGTTTTATCTTTTTTTGAATAACAATCTTTACAATAGACTGGTTTGTTTGAGGTTGGTTTGAAAGGAACCTCACATTCATCACCGCAAGCAGAACAAATTACTTTAGTCATTTCTGGTTCAGGCCTATCTCTACCACGCCTGTTAGAATCTCTGCCAAAACTTCTTCGAGAGTTATCTCTATAATCATTATTTCGAGAGTTATCTTTATAATTGCTATTTCGAGATTCACTTCTAGAAGTAGTTCTAGTATCTCTATTCCTTTCCCTTGGACGTTCAAATCTTGCCATTACAAATTAATTAGAAAAAGCCTTAGTATATAAGACTATGCAAAAGAGAATTTAAAGTGCTCCGGCCGAGCAATAGTATGAGATTTCAGTGCCCCGTCAACTACGGTTACCTAATTATATAAATTGTTTGTCCTTTAAATGTTTTTTGTAAATATGGACACAATAATTTATCTTCGGACGAGCACAGAGGATCAAAATCCACAGAATCAGTTAAAAGATTGTATGACGCTTTGCCAAGTTGAAGATTATTTAGTTGTTGAAGAACAAAAATCTGCTTTCAAAGATGATAAGAAACGCACAGAGTTTAACAAGATTTTAAATGGAATCAAGAAACGTGAATGTCAACACCTTATTGTTTGGGACTTTGACAGGATATATCGTAACCGTGTAAAGCTTAAAGGATTTTTTGAACTGTGTAAAAGCTATGGTTGTCAGATTCACAGTTTTAGGCAACAATGGATTGAACAGTTAAACAATATGGTTCCACCCTGGAACGAGATCATGTTTGAGTTTCTTATTCAAGTTTTTGGTTGGATTGCTGAAGATGAATCACAAAAGAAATCTGATAGGATTAAGAATGCCGTAAGGCATAAGAATGGAGTTACAAAGAGTTGCTATGGTAATCGTTGGGGTAGGAAACCTCTATCTAAACAAACCATTAAGAAAGTCTTGGATTTGCATAAATTAGGTATTTCTATTAGGGCTATAGCCCAGCTAGTTAACTATTGGGACAAGAGCGGAAACAAGAAACCTTTGTCTAAAAGTGCCGTCCATAAGATAATCAAGCAAAATAGTGCTTAAAACCTTCGTAATCTACTAAATCATTAATCATTTGATTTGTGGACAGTTTAGTTAGTTTTATAAATAATTATTGAATCCCTTTATGAA
>JBDRJY010000019.1:0-2935 GCA_043814545.1 archaeon
TCTTGTTTGAGTTTTAGTCTGTCCATTTTTTCGTGACGCGCTTCGCGCGTTAAATTATGCTTGGGATAAACGGAGGAAACGCGCGTTGTTATTTAGGTAATTGATACCGTCAGCATAGGAATTGTAATTAAGATTGTTTCAGAGATATTTAGATAGTTGCACTGGTGTTGCTTACAAGAAAAGAACAACTAAGTTTAAGATAATTCCTATTTGTGTTGATTTAATTGGTATTGATAAAGATTTTAATAAATTTTTTTTACCTGTTAATTATGCTAATTTAACTGGTACTGAATTGGACAGTTCTCAAAATAAATATAATACTTTACTTACTAAACAAGAAGTTTTGAACCATCCTGCCTGGCTTACAGCTGTTGAAGATGATAAAAATTTGTTAAAGGCTTATGCTAATATTATTTTTAGTGAAAAACAAGAAAATAAATTAATGCGTTTTTGGGTTAGGCAAAATACTGTAGAAGATGAGTTGCGGGCTTTGTTCGTTGACAGTCTTAATGTCATTTCCAATGCTGGCGGTATCGATGACCTAATCAGCGGCGCGCGTTTCCTCCGTTTATCCCAAGCATAATTTAACGCGCGAAGCGCGTCACGAAAAAATGGACAGACTAAAACTCAAACAAGAATTGGAAAAAATAAGAAGGCGCCAAGAGTTTTTCAAAGATTTCACTTTGGAAGAAACAACTAATGGAACGTCTGCTTCAATTGACATGCAGAATCATGATTTAAGTCTTTCTTATAATCCTGAATGGTTAGAATTAAACGGTGATGAACAAACTTCATCTTATTTAGGTAAAAAGAACATATCCTTGGATTATGTTACACTAAAATTAACCTCAGATTTATTTTATCATGAGATTGGTCACAGGGGTGGAAGAAATGTACCTGGTTGTCCAAGAACGTTTGAACTTTACTCTAGCTCGTTTATTGACCCTTTGTCTGAAGTAACGCAAATACAAGACAAACAAGTTTTAGGTTATTTTGCTAATTGTTTGACTGACTTGATAAATAATACTAACATAAAAAAATTTAATCAGGAAGGATTGACTAGCTTGACCGGATGTTATTTGTTTTTCAAGGAACAAGGTAAAAAAACTGACAATAGTAGTTTTAACAAACTTTATGAGGCCCATGTAAGGTTAAACCTTTTTTTTAACGGTGACAAGTTTGATGCGAATTTGTTAAGAGAATATTTCACTTTTGACCAAGAAATAAATCAAGCAATACAAAACTTTTTATCACGGACAGGTATTTCGGAAATGAAAACTGATGTTTTACAAGGTACTAAAATTATTTCGGTTAAGAATCAAGAAAAAATTAGAAAATATTTAATTAACGAAGATAATTGGATTACCATTGCTAGGATTTATGGTGAGGAATTTGGCAAGTTTATTGAACAAAAACCTACTGAAAGTTTACAAGGTGCAGGTGGGTCTTTAGATAATCCTTCTGAATCTTCAGATAAACCTTCGGGAGAATCCACCTTTGGTGGTGAAGGTTCTGACACTAATGAAAAAGAATTTAATCCTTCAGACGGGTTTGGTTCCGAATTAAACGATAAACATAATCAGAAACGTTTGATTGCAAATGGAAGGAAAGCAGGTACAATGCCAGGTTGGATGACTAATTTTGAGTACTTGTTGGGTTTATACGAACTGTTGGCTGAGGATAAAATTTTCGAACTTGTTCCTCCTCGAAGCCGAAGCAAAACTTATCCATTGGTTGATTTGAGTGAAAGAACGTTTGATTTTGATGAAGATTCTGCAAGGGACATAATTGGCGTTCAATTTGATAAACATTCAAAAACATTAGAGTTGAAAGTAGGAAAATTTAAGTATAATATTCCAACAAAAGTAAGAATGGATGTTAATAACAGGCCTGACTTGATTTTCGGCCTTCTTGACACATCTGGTAGTATGAAAGAAGCTATGCCTCAAGGTAATCGATTGGGTGAAGTAGTAAATCCTAAAGCTTCTGTAAGACAACAATGGAGATATAATAGTAAATATCATGTTGGTTTAATTACTTATTTTATGGCTGTACAGCGTTTTGAAGATTTAGGTATCAACGAATCTGACGCTTTTTTTGCCAATTTTAGTTATAGTACTATAGTGAGCCAAGGTTTAAGAAATTCGTTAAAAGAAGCATTACATCCACAGTTTGGTGGAACAAGTATTGACTTAAACAAGATTGAACATCTGTTAGACAGACCTGGCAACTTCATTTTTACGATTTCCGACGGCGAAATATCTAATGCTGGTGCACTTTTGCAAAAAATGGAAGGAGTGGCTGAAGATAATCCTTATTTTCATGTTCAAATTGGAGGGCATAGTGTTTATAGTGAAGGATTAAAAGCAAAAGGCCTTTTTGTAAAACAAGTTAAAGAAGAAAAAGAGTTATACAATTTTATGATAGATTTAACAGATAAACTTTATGGAGTGCAAAAATGAAACTGACGATTAAACCCCCCAAGATTTACATTCCTAGTGTTGAAGAGATAGCAATGTTGGATAATTATCATTATGCATTTGTCCCTGCAGAAGGTTTTGCTAACACTTATGCTTTAGGTGTTCATAAGTTAAGAAATGAATGTAAACTAGAAGATTCTCACCCTACTTTTGTTTTGGATGGCAATCGCGTTTTTCGACCTTTAACTTTTAGAGAGACAATTGAAGCTAGAGTTAATGATTATGAAACTTTAAAAGATAGAGATGGTAATGTTCGGAGTAAGGAAGATCAGTTAAAATTGTTTAAAAGATATCTTCACTCTTGTACTGGTGTTGCTTACAAAAAAAGTACAACTAAGTTTAAGATAATCCCTGTTTGTGCTGATTTAATTGGTATTGATAAAGATTTTAACCAACATTTTTTACCTATTAATTATGCTAATTTAACTGGTATTGAATTAGACAGTTCTCAAAAT
>JBDRJY010000020.1:0-51795 GCA_043814545.1 archaeon
TTAGAGTTTCGAATAAACAACAGCTGGCTTAACGATAATAATTATAAAAAAGAAAATGTTTACCTTTTCCGTTATAATAACAAATCTTGGGAAAAATTAAAAACTACTTTTGACAGGTTGACAACAAGATACCATTATTACAAAGCTGAAACTCCTGGGTTCTCAACCTTTGCAATCGCAGTTGAACAGGAAGATGTTGTAACAGATGTTAATGAAGAAGAAATCAGTGAAGAAGAAACTAACGTTACAGAATCCTTCGAAGAACCTACCACATCAATCGAAGACATAAAAAATAATTGGTACTGGATATTAATAATTATTTTAATTTTAGTAGTAGGAGTAATTGGTTCATACATTTGGTTTAAGAAATAATTATCTTTATATATTGGTAGAGATTATAAACAGTTAGTTTTAACAATATATTAGTAATATTTATATACTATTAAACTTACTAATATATTATGCCGAGAGACAACACCAAATCAAAAAGGATAATTTTGGAACTTTTGCATCACCCGAAAGGAGATTTGACTAAATATCGAATCGCAAAAGAAACTCAAACAAATATTTCTTGGGTAATCACTTTTTTAAAAAAATTAGAAGCTAAAAAATTAGTAAAAGTAACTAAAGTTACAAATTATGACAAATTAATAGATTTTTACTTACAACTTGAACCCGAATTAAAAACTTATGAATTTATGTTAAAAGAACCAATTGAATATTTGAAAAAAACAAAAAGAAAATATTTATTAACAACATATGGGGCAGAAAATTTCACTTCACATCATTTATTTTTATCGAGGGTTGATATTTATATAAAAAAAGAAGATTTAGATACTTGGAAAAAAGAACTTTTCAAAAAAGGTTTAGTTGGTAAGGGCAATTTAAGATTAATTATTCCCCATGATGAATATATTTTTAAATTTGTCGAAAAAAGAAAAGGCTTAAACTTGGTAACAATCCCATTGTTAATGATAGACTTAAAAAAGGAAGGAGGGGTTTGTATTCAGGCTTATGAATATTTGACTAAATATGTATAGAGAATTTGAAACCAAAACATCCTATAAATATTTGAAAAAAGTAATCAATAAACTAAAAGAGCCAATTTGCATCCTAGGAGGATGGGCAATATTCTTTTCTGTAAATGATCGTTTTCAAAAAGCCCAAGGAAGACCTTATTTAGGAAGTAGAGATATAGATTTAGGTTTTCATATGGATGGGAAATTAAATAAATCTGTATTAGCGGAAACAATTAATATCTTAAAAGACAAATTAAAATTCAAACCATTAAGTTTTAGATTATTCAAAGAAATTCATACTGAAACAGAGGAAGAAATCCAAGAAGGGCAAATTATTCCTGCACATTTTGTATTTCCTATGTATATTGATTTAATTGTAGATAATATTCCTAACGATTTTAAGAAAGTGTTTGGCTTTAATCCAATAGATGAACCTTTGCTAGAATTTGTTTTTGACGACAAAAATAATAGAAAAATAGTGAAAGAGTTTAACAAAAAATTATTATTACCTAAACCTGAACTTTTGCTTGCTATGAAATTAAATTCCTTGCCCCACAGAGATAAGGAACATAAAAGAATTAAAGATATTTGTGATATTTTTGTAATATTGTGGTATTCAAGTTTAGAACAAGAAAATATTAAAGAAAAAGTTTCTAAATTCATTACCCAAACGGACATTAAAAAAAGTATTAGGATTATTAAAAAGACAGATTTAGAAAAAGTTAGTCCACAAATAAATCATAGTGTTGAAGAGATTGCTAAAGTCTTAAATTTGTTAAAATAAAGTTTTTAGGAGTAATCTTGTAACAGTTTTCTTCACCTTTTAAAATTTTAACAATATTTAGATATAATAAAATAAATTATAACAAAAGAGGTGTATATTATGTGTTGTTCAGATGTAATTGAATCAAATGACTTATATTCTTTTCAGACGCAAACTTCTCCGCAGGCGGAGCCAAAACCCGAAGATCTTTCTCATAAAAAATTACTATTGATTATCTTCCTATTGAGAAAGGGTTTAAGATTTGTTAAGTTTTTTTTTTACATGTAGCACATTGTTTAGAACATTCTTTATCTTCTACAAAACTTGGCGTGAAAACAAAATCTTTTGCTGATTTAACAACAATGTTAACGTTAATGTCGGATATTTCTTCGTTCGCCCGTAGATGTTTGTTTACTATTTCTTCAGTTTTCCCCAAATCTTCGCTTACAAAGAAAACTGATACGTTGTTCCTGCCCGACATTATAAAACCGTTAACGAAAAATGGGCAAACCTTTAATGCATTTAGGATGTTGTTAGCATTTTTTGCAGTGAAATCTACTCTTGTCAAAAACAAACCGCTTTTGTTAAACTCTATGCCTGCGTAAGATTGTAAAACGCCTTTCTTTTTTAATTTTTTAATGCGCATGTTAATAGAAGGCTGCGACATTTTAAGTTTAGTAGCAATTTCGTTCTGTGAAATGTTGGGATTATCTATGCATAGTGAAAGGATTTTCATATCCCTGCTGTCTAACCCTAATTTGTCTTGAATCATCGCAAATATAGGTAAAATTATTAGAATATTTAAGTTTTTCTATTTTTTATAGGTTTTTTGGCTAAAATGTTGATATTTAATAGTGGTTAGACTTATATAAACTAAATTACCTCTTAATCTTTGCAAATGAAAGTCTATATGGATAATGGTGCAACCACTCAAGTTATACCTGAAGCTGTAAAAGAAATGAAGCCTTACTTTAATAAAAAGTTTGGTAATCCTTCCTCATTACATTATTTAGGTGAAGAAGCGCATGAAGATGTTGACAAAGCTAGAGAAACTATTGCCAAATCTATCAATGCTCTACCTGAAGAAATAATTTTTACTTCTGGTGGTACTGAAGCTGATAACCTTGCAATTTTTGGCGCAGTTTATGCTAACAAAAGCAAAGGTAAACATATCATAACGACCAAGATTGAACATAATGCTGTTAAAAATTGTTTTAAACATTTAGAGAAAGAAGGTTTTCAAGTTACTTACCTTGAAGTTGATGAAGAAGGTTTTGTGAAAGATTTTGATAAAGCTTTAACTGAAGATACAATATTTGTTTCAGTGATACATGCTAACCATGAAATTGGTGTTATACAAGACATTGAAAAGATAGGTAAAGTTTGTAGAGAAAAAGGTATTCTATTTCATACTGATGCATGTCAAAGTTTTACAAAAACTGAACTTGATGTTAAAAAACAATCTTTAGATTTAGTTGCTCTTAACGGACATAAAATTCATGGGCCGAAAGGTGTTGGTGCTTTGTATGTTCGTAAAGGTGTTAAAATAAATCGTATTAACGAGGGTGGGCCTCAAGAATTTAATCTAAGAGCTGGTACAGAAAATGTTCCGTTGTTAATTGGTTTTGCAAAGTCTGTTGAAGTTGCAATGAAAGATTATGAAAAAAATAAAAAATATGTTTCAAAACTTCGTGATAATTTAATGGAAAATTTGTTGAAAATTCCTGACACGAAACTTAATGGTCCTAAAGATATGACTAAGCGTACTTTTAACAATCTTAACATTACATTCAACTTTATCGAGGGCGAAGCTATTCTTATGCATCTGAGTTTGAAAGGTATTTGTGTTTCAACAGGTTCAGCATGTTCTTCGCAAAGTTTAGAACCCAGCGCAGTTTTGATGTCGTTAGGTTTACGTCACGAGCAAGCGCACGGTGCAATACGATTTACTTTATCAAAGTTTAATACTGAAAAAGAAATTGGTTACGTCGTTAAACAAGTTAAAGAAGTTGTTGAGTCGTTAAGAAAGTTAACAACGTTTACAAAAGAATATTCAATCGAACAAATTAGGAACAGAAAATAAAATGGCTTTCAAGTATACGAAAAAAGTTATTGAGCATTTTACTAAACCGAAAAATACTGGTGAAATAAAAAATCCTGATGCGAAAGCTACCGAAGGTAGTCCTGCATGCGGAGACATGTTAACGTTTACACTAAAGGTCGATTCTAAAACTAAAAAAATTACGGAAATTAAATTTAAGTCTTACGGTTGTGCTTCTAACATTGCAACTGCTTCAGTTTTAACAACTTTAGTCAAAGGTAAAACTATTGAACAAGCTAAAAAAATAAAGCATGAAGATGTTACAAATAAATTAGGTGAATTACCGCAAGTGAAAATACATTGTAGTATCTTAGCTGTTGAAACGTTAAAGGCAGCTATTAAAGATTATGAAGATAAACATAAGTAGGCGTAAGCCAAAAATTAATTTTTAATTCTTTCACTTTCAACCCAATCATTATTATCAAAAGAATATTTTCGTAAAGAAGTGTCATAAATTAAATTTTCTGGATAAGTTTGTGCTTTTAATTGTCTTATTACAGGATGTGTTAAGTAATGTAATGAGGGTAAAACATGTGCTTCGCCTGCAATCATAACAATCTCTGAACCTTCTTCACTATATTCAATTAATTTGTCTAAACCTTGAGCAATCTTAATGTTACGATAATCGCAAGGGTCGTGTGTAATAATATCGTCAGTTCCAAATGTTGAAAGATCTTCCAAATCTTGCTGAAATAATCCTCTTACTCCTGAGGGATAAAAAGTATCACCAAAACCATGGACACTTGTTCCGATACCTAAACCTGCTAAGCCTAATAAGCCAAGTAATTTTCGTCGTGAAGGTTTTTCAATTTTGTTCCAATGGTGAAGAGATCGTTTTGGTTGCATTTCTATTCGAGCATGACTAAACAATAGTCCGCCGCCAAGGATTTTTCCCATTGTAATAACAAATTCTCTTGTAGAGTTTTGATAAATAGGATCAATAGACCAAATATCTTTATCATTTTCATTAGCTCTTTCTGCAAGATATTTGAAAAAGTTTGTACCACTTTTAATCATCATAGGGTCGTCAAGTAAAGATACATTACATTCCATAATCAACATGTCACTTTGTTCAATACAATGTGTTAGAAAATTTCCAAATTCTGGTAAATATGTTTCATGGTGCCAAACACCAATCAAATTAATTTGTCTACCGTTAATCTCTTCTTGTGCAACTTTCCAAGGAAAATCTTTAGGTATCTCTATCATAACTTTTTTTCTAAAATCAAGAATTTATAAACGTTTCCTTTAATATATAGCAAACTTTTTAAAGTCAGATTCCATATATACAATCTATGAGGTGTACTTTTCTTAAGACGAAGTCATTTTTTATGATTTATCTTATAATTATGATGTCAGTTTGTTTTTCTATATCGTTCGCCACAGTGGGTGCTGATGATCTTAATTCATGTTGTGAGAAAACTACGCCTGAAGCTGGTTCTCAATATTGTGCTTACACTTTAGAGTCAAACTGTGAAGATGGTTTTCAGCAAGCTTATGCAACTTGTGAACAAACTGAATATTGTGAAGTTGGTTGTTGTGTTTCTGACCAAGGTGGTTGTTCCAAGAACGTACCTAAAGCAACTTGTAATGCTCTTGAAGGTTATACCTGGAACGCGGACGCAACTTGTGACATTGCTGAGTGTCAAAACAATTGTTGTGTAATAGCTGAGTCCGAATGTGTTTACACTACTGAAACTGCGTGTACGAACATTATGGAAAATTTTCCTGACCTTGAAAAAGATTTTCGTGATGTGACTGACGAGCTAGCGTGTACAAATGTTTGTGCAGCTGCCGACATTGGATGTTGTGTTGAAGAAAATTCTTGTATCTGGGGTACTAGAGCGGAATGTAATAATTTAGACATTGATTCTGAGTCTGGTTATGGTTTTTACGAAAATGTTTATTGTAGCAATGATAATTTCTTATGCGGTTGTGATCCTGAGTATAAAGAAGAATGCGATGGTGAAGATGGTTATTATTATGATTCTTGCGGTAACCGTGAAGCTAAGATAGTTGATTGTGATTATGCTCGCGGTGATTATTGTTCTAAGGAAGGTGATGAAGTTTATTGTAAGTCTACTTCGTGTACAGTTAGTGAACCGTTAGGTGTGACTGACGTTCGTCAAGTACATGATCCAGGGTTGTTTAATGATGATACAACGTTTTACAACGGAGAATCATGGTGCATGTACGAATCGCCTGCAGGAAATTTCTTTGACTGGCCAGGTTCGCAGCATTATCGTGCAATGTGTATCATGGGTGAAGTTATAGTCGAGCCTTGCCGAGATTATCGTGAAGAAGTTTGTATACAATATCCTATCCTTGACACTGTAACAAATTCTTACATTGGTAGTACTGATGAAAATGTTAAACGGTCAGCAGCTTGTGTTGACAATAACATTTATGATGCGCCTTTGAACGTGAACATTACTTCTGTTCCTTTAGGTGGAAGGTTTTGGGACGATGATGGTACTGTTGCTTCGCAATGTAGTGCAGCTTCAATAACTTGTGATGTTTTGGAAAAGAAAAATAGTGTTATTGACGCGTGGGAAGTTGTTGGCGGTAATGATTGTTTAGAAGTTAATTGGACAGTTGGTGTTGCAACGTATTGTAAGTCTCGTGGAGATTGTGGTAATGATTATACTCTTTTAGGAGAATTTACTGATTCTGGTTTTTACATGAACGGTCCTGAAGAACTTAAAACTAAATTAAAAAATTTGTATAAGTATCAAGATAAAGTAGTCATAGTCGGTACAGATTCTATAAAAGATGCTAACACAGATGATGAGATTAATCAAGTTTTAGAATCTTTTGGGATTGATCAGTATTATGATATAAGTGATTATAGGGAAAGTGATAAAGCTAGCAAAGTTAAATATTTACATTCGTTACGTTCGCAACTTCCGCAAGGTCTTATTGATTCTTGGAACAATTATGGTGCTTACGGAGGTTTGATAGGTGTAGCACAACAGTTAGACGAACTTAACCAAGATCCAGATTTTGAATTCTGGGGTTTTCATCAAATTTATTCAGTTGCATTGGCAGGTACTTTAGCATTAGTTTATGTAATTGGTTCAGCAGCTGCTGCAGGTTTGGGAACAACTTTTTCTGCAGCTTTAGCAGCAGGAGCAGCAGGTGGTCCAGTTGTGTTTATCTTAGCAGTTTTAGCTGTAGCTGCGTATTTACTTTTATCTTTGCTTGGAGGAAATGAAGAAACGCAAGAAATTGTTTCAACTTGTGAACCATGGCAACCGCCGTACGGCGGAGATGATTGTCACCTTTGTGATACACCAGTTAGTGAAGGTGGTTTAGCTTTAACTTATGTTGACGAGTTTGGCGACGAACAAATTATTGACGGTTACGAATGTACTGAATACAAGTGTCACAGTTTAGGACAGACTTGTAATTTTATCTCGGATAATGCAGGTACTGACAGAGCTAAATGTTATAATCAGTATCCTAACGATGTTAACGAACCTGAGATAGAAGTTTGGACTGAACTTTTAGAAGATCAAGGTTTAGACTGGACACTTATAGGAGATTTCGGTTATGAGATTACTACTGAAGTTAACCCTTACCAAAAAGTTATCTTTGGAATAATTGCAACTGATTTAGCTACGACAGCTGGTGGTCAGTATACTGAAGCGCCGACACAATGTAAAATTGGTTTAGAGTTAATGGATAATTATGAAATGATGACTGAGTATATGCCTGACAGTTATTACGATTATCATCATAACAGTTCAAGAATACTATATGATCCTAATACAGAATACACATTTTATGTGAGATGTACTGATCCGTCGGGTAACGCAAATGTGCAAGCATATTCAATTAGGTTACATACTGGCGACGGAGTTGATTACGAACCGCCTGTTTTTGTTGAAACAGAAGTTGCTGATTACACTTACATTGCAAACAATATTGAACAATATGCTTTAAAATATTATTTGGATGAACCTGTTAATGAGTGTAGATGGGACTACGCTGACACAGATTTCGAATTTATGACACAGTACAGTGCGTGTGAAGGTCTTGACACTGGTGCAACGCAATCTGAATACACTGACACTTCATGTATTGCTGTATTAAATGTAACTTTAGATGAAAATACTTATTACTTAAGATGTCAAGATCTTTCAGGTAACATGAACCAGGACAGTTATAGTTTCCATTTAATCGGAACTAACTTGTTAGACATTACGCAAACTTCGCCCGAAGGAACATTATACGAAAATGATATAACTTTACAAGTTAGAACAGATAACGGTGCACAAGATGGTACTGCCGTATGTTCGTACAAATTAGACACACATTCTACTTATTCGATTTTTTCAACAACAGAAACGTATGTGCATGAACAAGAACTTCACGACTTGGCGACTGGCCAATACACTTATGACATACAATGTACAGATATTGCAGGTAACTTAAATCAAACGTTAATAGAATTTATAGTTGAAGTTGATGAAGAAGCACCTTATATTAAAGAAATTTATGCTAAAGATAATAACTTATATATCACAATGAACGAAAATACTGATTGTGAATATTCAACTGAAATTTTCAATTACGGTGAAGGTACGCTTATGTCTGGGTCAATGGACTTAGAACAGAACCTACCTATTACTGAAAACGTTTATCATATCATTTGTCAAGATATTTTCGAGAACAAAATGGAGGACACAGTCGTATATCTGTGAAAAACTTACAAAAAGTTTAAATAATCTCGATTATATATAAAACATAAATAAAGAGGTGTATTCAATTTGGAAAAGAAAGGTCAAGCTACGCTGTTCATAATTCTAGGTATTATTGTTGTTGCATTAGTTGTTTTGTTTTTTTACGCGAGAGGTTCAATTTACGTGCCTCCAACGCAGGAAGGTCTGTCTGCAGAGATGGGTCAAATCGAAGATCATGTTTATGATTGTTTAACTGACATTGGCGAAGATTATATTGAACAAATAGGGTTGCAAGGCGGATACTTGGCTACGCCTGAGGATACTTACGTTCTTTGGGATGATACTACTGTGAGTTATCTTTGTTATAACCAGGAAGGGTTGCCTTATTGTACTAACCGGATGTTAACTCTGGTTTCTATGGAAACTGAGTTGCAAGATGCAATTGAACAAGCTTTAAGCACCTGTATTAACGTGTTCCAGTTTGGTGGTGTTGTTGAAACTTATGAAGTTGTTGCGCCTGAAGGTTTTACACTTGATGTTGACATTGAAGATTCTGTTGTAAAATTGTTGTTGACTTACCCGGTCATGCTTGTTTCAAAAGATGGTGATGTTACTGTTGAAGAAGATATTTTTGCTGGTAACGTGAATGCGCCGTTAGGTGAATTGTATTCTGTTGCAATGGAAGTTTTAGATTATGAAACCGAGTTTGGCGAGTTTGACCAGTTGTCTTACGTTTTAACTAAACAAGGTGAGTATACAATTTACAAACATCGCCCTTACCCAGACAAGATCTATGAACTGAAATTAAGAGAAAATGATTATATTTTTAGGTTTGCTGTGCAAGGGGAATCGTTAACATGAAGAAGTTAGTTTTGTTACCCTTATTTTTCATTCTTTTAGCTGGGATGGTTTTGGCTAATTATGCTTGCTGTCAACAAACTTTAGGAGGTAATTCTTGTTTGTATACTGATGAAAGTAATTGTGATACAACTTACCAGTTTGCTTATGCGACATGTGAACAAACTTCGTATTGTCAAGTAGGATGTTGTTACAGTTCTGACACTGGTGATTGTTTTAAGAATACTCCTAAATCAACTTGTGAAAATACTGAAGGTGCATCTTGGCAATCTTCTTCAACTTGCGAAATTGACCAGTGTACGCAAGGTTGTTGTGTTTTAGGTGATCAAGCTTTTTACACAACCGAAGTTAAATGTAAAAATGTTGCAACACAGTATGAAGATATTGAAATGGTTTTTGACACTTCTTACGATACTGAAATTTCTTGTATTAATTCTGTGAAAAATTTGGATGAAGGTTGTTGTATTAAAGATGGTGAATATATCTTTACAACGCGTGAAGGTTGTGGATTAGATAACGCTGAAGTTGGCGTTGGAAACTTTTCTGAATCTGGTTTTTATGAAGGTATTCTTTGTAGTAACGATCTTTTTGCTTCAGGTTGTGCAAAACAGCAAAACAGTGGTTGTTACGACGGTGATGTTTACTGGTACGATTCGTGCGGTAACCGAGAAAATATTTATAGTGTTGATTTCGATTTGTCTTACAATGAAGGTTATGTGTTAAGTGAACAAAGAAGTTGTGATATTTCTAAACCTGAAGATCCTACTTGCGGTAACTGTGATTATGCGCAAGGTACTCTTTGTGGTCTTGATATTAATGGTGTTATGGATGTTGGTGATTATACTTGTAGAGATTTAACTTGTGGTTCCATTTATGAAGATGATGTTAGCCCTAACGCTGACGGTGAACAGAAAGATAACGGCGAGTCGTGGTGCGTTTATGATATGTTGCCTGGCCGTGGCCAGGATTATGTTGGGTCAAGACAGTACCGGCACATGTGTCTGAACGGTGAAGAAATTGTTGAACCTTGTTCTGATTTTCGCGAACAAATTTGTATTCAAGGCGAGCTAGGTGGAGATGTGTTGTACACGATTGAAGCTTTGCGTGAAGCTTTCCAACAAGATGAAGATTATGTGCAGGCCGGTTGTCGTTCTAACAGGTGGTCTGACTGTTACAATTGTAATACTGAAGAAACTGATGAGTCTAAGATTGAATGTTGTGTTAACACTGACTTGCGTGATTGTTATTGGATGCAAGCAGGTGTGGCTTATCCTGTAAACGAAACTTATCTTGAAGCTTATGATCAAGATATTTTAGACGAGTTAAACATTTTTGCTAACTTTAATCCTTTCGCAGGCGATCCTGATGCGCCTGATGATTCTTATGATGGTATTTGTGTTCCAGAAGTTCCGCCGGGTTTGAAGTTTTGGGGCGATTCAGGTGATACGGGTGCAACGCCTGACGCTGACGCTGTTACATTATGTTCTCAAGGCGACCAGCAGTGTAAAGTTGTTTACCGACGTGGTGGTTGGTCTCGAATATTTGATATTAAGAAAAACTGGAAGCCTATCATGAACGAATATTGTACTAGTAAAGATTGGGTTTCGGCAACGAACTTAGTTTGTAAAAGTTTAGGTGATTGTGGTGCATGGTATAATGTTGAAGGTGTTGCAACTGATGATGGTTTTACTGGAGATTTGTTTGAAGAAGATGAGTTTTTCTCTGGCCGTGATTTAGAACTGGTTATACCTGATGATCTTGATGCTTGGGCTTTAACGCATGAAGCGTATAATGAAGATCCGCCAGGGTTTTGGAACGAGTTGAATGGTTCAGTGCCTGCTAACATGGGCATTTGGGTTTCTGCCGGTGGTTTGATTGGGATGGGTTTGGTTGGTGGTTTCTCTAACGTGAACAAAGCTATGGGTGGTGCTGGGTTTGGTCAAGGTTTCCTTAACTGGTTTGCAGGCGGTCCGAAATCTATTTTTACAAAGTCTACAGCAGCTGAAACTTTTGCAACTGGGTTTGCTAAACAAGCAGTTGTCGATGAAGCTACAAAGTTAGCTGGCCAGAATCTTGTTGAGGAAGTTGCAAAAGAAGAATTTGTTAGTTTTACTGGTTTGGATGTGTCTCAATATTCTATGACTCCGTCTTTGCAAAGTCATGCTCAAGCAGTAATTGGAGAAATGAGTCCGGAACAAATTTTGGAAAAGTCAGGAATAAAAGGTCAAGAAGAACTATTAAAACAATATCAAGGTGAAGCTGTTAATTCTTTACAAGAACAAGCTGGTAAAGGTGCACAGTTTGGTTCGTTCCTTAACACTGTAATGTGGTTGTACACTGCATACCAAGTTGTAGATTTAGTTGCAAAACAAACTGAAGAACGTACTTATACTTTATCATGTGAACCTTGGCAAGCGCCTCGCGGTGGAGATGCTTGTGAAGAATGTAATGATCCGTACAAACCTTGTTCAGAATATAAGTGTAGAAGTCTTGGACAAAATTGTGATTTGATTAACGTTGGTAGTGAAAATGAAACTTGTGTGTCGTTACAAGTTAATGATGTATCCGCACCGGTAATTTCACCGTTGGAAGATTTCATTGATTCACCTTACGACGAAAGTGTTGTTCCTAATTATGATTTAAGTAATCCTGGTTTTGAAATTTCTGAACTTATACCAACTTTTACTGCAGTTAACTTAGGTATACAAACAGACGAACCTGCTGTATGTAAATATGATGTTCAGCCTGCATCATCTTTTGATGAAATGACGCAGTTGTTCGGTTCAAGCATTTATCTTTATAATCATAGTATGCAAGTTTTGTTGCCTGCAGAACTTACTGACGAGGATGTTCTTGCAAGAAGTGAAGGCGAGTATACACTTTATGTAAGATGTAGCGACGCTAATGGGAATGAAAATTTGAATGATTATTATATTAGGTTTAATGTTGACGCTAGCCCGGACTTAACACCGCCAACAATAATGTATACCAGCATTGCTAACGGAGTTTATATGGCTGAAGGTGTAAATGAAACTGAGTTTAGTGTTTATGTTAACGAACCTGTGGAATGTAGATGGAACATTAACGATACTGGTTACGAACAAATGGAAAATGATATGAAATGTTCAACAAGTTCGTTTGATTCAAGCTCAATCTATTATGGTACATACGAATGTGTAACAACTTTAACTGATGTTGCAGGTGATGAAGAAGTAAATTATTATTTCCGGTGTATGGATCAGCCTGGCGCAACTGAAGAAGACAGGAATGTTAACGAAGAAAGTTTTGTGTTTACTGTTTACAACACTGACGGTTTATCTATCGACAGTTCTAGTCCTGAAGGTATATTGTATACTGAAGATGTGACTTTGGAACTTGAAACTAGTTTAGGTGCGCAAGGTGGTAATGCTGATTGTGCTTTCGAAACGTTTGAGATTGATTACAATAACATGATCTTGTTTGCTGAAACTGGTACAAGTGTACACAGTCAAACATTAACTGGTTTAGACACTGGAAGTTATACTTATTATGTAACTTGCCAGGATATTGCAGGTAACCAAAATTCTACAATGATAGAATTTGACGTTGACGTTGATGATCAAGCGCCAATGTTGTTAGAAGTTTATGTTGACACGACTGGTTATCAGATTTTGTACTTAAGGTTTGACGAAGCGTCCACTTGCGAATATTCAACTGACGATTCTGATTTTGTTTATGGTGAAGGTACGCCGGCAACTGGTACGGAGACTGATGAACATGAACTTACTTTAGGTTACTACAACTATTTTGTGAAATGTGTAGACATTTATGATAACCAAGGCGAGTATATGGTTTATTTGTAAAACTTTTTTTGGAAAAATTCTCCAACTAAACAGATTATCAAAAATAAATCTTTACAATTGTATGCACCAGAATTTGCTTTAAAAAAATTAACGAAGTATGCGCTACTAATTGTTAAAAAAACAAAAATGTCTAAACAAAAATTTGAAAAACAATTGTTTAAATTTTCTATTTATGTTAATTTTGTTTCCTTAGAAAAATATCAGGATGCATTTAACCAGATTAAATTATTAACTAAAACGTTTACTGAAAAAGAATCTATTGAATTGTTAAATGATATTGACTTTCTTGCTTTAGCATTAAAACTTAATTGTCCTCTCTGGTCAAATGATAAGTTATTGAAAAAACAAACGAAAATTGAAGTTTTAACCAAATCCGATTTGATAACTAAACTGAAAGTTAATATTAGCTAAACATTTATAAATTCTTATTACTGTTAATTATTTTGTGAAGAAAGGCCAACTTATGTCTCAACCGCTTTTTTGGGTTTTTGCTTTGATAGTAGGAGCTTTAATTTTAATATGGGGTATGAGTTCTGTAATAGATTTAGTGGACAGAGGTAATTATATTCAGGTTTTAGATGCGCAGGAAGAAATTCAAAAAAATATTGAAACGTATAACCATTTTGACCCTGGCAGTGCGAAAACATTTAGAGTTTTATTTTCGCAAGAGATAGAATGGTTATGTTTCGTTAACCAAATTGATAGGACTGGTACAGATTGTGTTTTATCCAGCGGCGAATCTTGTTCGACGCAAATACCGAGCGACATGGTCGATGATTTAAAGTTTAACGTTGACAGGTCTACGTCTGAAAATTTATTTTTGTTACCAATAGATGCGTTTGACTTAACTTCTTTTGACGTAGGTGATTTGAAACCTGTTGATGATATAATTTGTTTTGAGAACGGTGAAGATTATCGTATAGAATCTAAGGGAACGTACGTGCAAATAAGCTAAAGTTTATATACTTTCTAAACAATATTCAAGTTTAATGAAAAAGGGGCAGGTTTCTCCAGTATTCAAGTATGTTTTTGGTTTAATTGTTGGAGCTTTATTCTTATTATTCTTTTTCGGGTTTGCAATGCAGTACAAAAATACAGCGTCATCAGTTGAAGTTAGACAAATTGTGTACGGTTTTGATGATGACCTTACTGCGTTCAGTGTAACTGGTGATTCGTCTTGGGAAAAACGGTTCCCGTATTCAGTTAGTATAACATTTGATAACGGCCAAATCATTTCAGGAGATTTTGCTAAGTCTACTTCTCACATTGTGTTTGCGCCGATAGAAGTTTCGGGTAACCTAATGTATATTTGGACAAAAAGATGGTCTTCCCCTTTCGATGTAGATAATTTATATTACATAACAGGTGGTAAAGAACGGTACTTTTTAGTTTTTGACGACGATTCAATGAGTTTTGTAAGCGAACTTGTAAGTGATTACGACGGTGTACCTGATTCGTTCAGTGCAAGTTCAGTTTTGTTAACAGCTTTGGCAGACTCGTCACAAATATCTACTTTAGCAGGCGATGCTTTATCATATAACAAAGTAAAGTTTGTTTTCTTTAGCGAAGACAGTGAGTCTATTTTAACAGCGAAGATTAACATTGAAAATAAGTTTTCTAATGCAGAATCTTTAATTGTTTTACCGTCGGAAGATTATGAAAATGGTATTGTAACATTCCCTGACGGTGAACAAGCTGTATATTTTGGTAAGCCTCTTTTATTAGGTGCAATCTTTGCAGAAGATTCCGCTTCTTACAGGTACGGGTTTGACAGTGCGTTGCATAAGTTTAATTTGGTTTCACAAGTTTATCAAGGGAAAGCGTCTTTCCTTAACGGAAGGACAGGCGGTGTTTGTGCAAACGAGTACAGTGGGATATATTCTACCTTAACTTCACTGGAATCAACAACCATTCCTGACAGTTTAAACGAAATTGCTTCATATGTTGAAACTATTGATAATATTGATGATCAAAATAAAGCTCTTGGAGGTGAATGTCCTGAAGTCTTCTAAAGGCCAGATTGGTATGATTGAACTAATAATGGTTTTGGTAGTTTTGTCTATTGTTATTGGATTAGGAATGTTGTTTTTCTTTAAAGCTAACATAGGTTCAATTCAAGAGAAGGCTGAAGATGTTTGTGATCTTTCATCATCTGTTTTACTTTCATCAGCATTAGCAATGCCAGAGATGCAGTGTAGCTTTAACACGCATACTAAAGATTGCGTTGATACGATTAAATTATTAGAATTTAAAGATTTTTCAAGTTCTAGGGACTATTCTTACCATTTTTCAAGCAATTGTAGGCAAAGAGTCAGTTTTCAGGTAATTTATCCGGAACCTTCCGCAAGCGGTGAATGTACTGATACAACTTATCCAGATAATTGTAACACTTGGACGATTTATACTCCTTCAGACTTCTCAAGTGATTTTGCATTATATTCAACACCTGCATCACTATATTATCCTTTAGAAGATGAATATCGGGTTGGACGGTTAATTGTAGAGGTGGAAATGTGAAAAAACGTGCACAAATGGAGATTTTTGGGTTTTTAGTGATTGTAATCCTGTTAGTAGTAGTAGGTGTTATCTATCTGAAATTTGCTATGACACCTTCGGAAGATGTGCTTTCAGAAGCAAGAACCAATATAGAAGTGTCAAATTTTTTATCTTCAATAATGGCGTATACACCCTGTCCAGGTAATTCCTTAGAAGATGCAGTCAAAAACTGTGAAAACAATGGTCAAACTTGTGGCCAGGATGCTTGTAATTTGTTAGAAAATGAGTTACTTTCAGCATTAAATGCATACAATTCTGCAGTTTGGGGTGGAAAATATGATGGTTATACGCTTAATATTGAACTTTCTGAACCAATTTCAATCATGCAAGGCGACTGTTTTAATACTGTTTTGGCTGATTCTTACAAAATTAGTACATCTGGCGGCTTAATTCAAGTGTATATGCAATTATGTTATTAGTGTTACCACTTCTGTGTGGACTAGACTTTACGTCTAGATTACAAATCAATTTCCTAGTATACGCCTTGTACCCTTAAAAAACACCGTTTTCCGTCGGTAAATGTGTACTTTGGGATACATATGTTTATAAATCGACCAGGACACTTTTCAAGTAATTCATACGACTTTGAAGAGACATTGCTATCAAATATGACACACGCAAGGTCGTTGAAAAAGAAAAGACGAAAATGATATTTTCGATTAAAAGAAAAAAAGAGAAACACAAAGGAGGTGTTTTATAAATGCAAGATAAATTTTTGCTAAGAGCTATTCGAAAAATTGCTCCAGTTGTGACTGGTGCAGTAATGTTGGGTGCAACCCTAACTGGCGCAATGGCATTAGACTTAGCAGACTACCCTGCACCGTTTGTAGATAATGGTGTATATGACGACAGCAATTTATTTGTTGTAGGTCCAAATGCTGCCGCAACAGACACTCTTGGTGTACTTGACATCGGTATGAACATGCAGTTTATGGCCAAGACTGCAGTTGCTAGCGATAGTACATCATTGAGCGTTGAAGGTGGTACAACTAAACAAGTTCCAATTGGATTAGGTTTGACAAACGTAAGTTTGTTTGATACAGCTATCCAAGACGACGATGTTTCTAGCTTATTCGACGGAGAGATTTCTTTCCAGGGATCAGCTTATGATACATCTGAGGAACTACAGTTAACAGACGTAACAGATCCGTTGGTAGCAACGAGTTTGACAAGTGGTGAAGATGATTATGCATCTAATATCTATTTAGAAGTTACCGCAAAAGATAAGATTAGGTACGCTTACAAATTTGATGAGTCAATTAACGTTTCTAAGGCTTCATCAACCCAACCATTGATTATCGATTTCTTGGGTAAGCAGCTTAAAATAACATCAGTAGATGTTAGCGGTGCAAATGCAGGTTCAAAGTTTACAGCTTATGTTGGAGACGAACACTACTTAATGGTAGGTGACACTGTTACTGTTGAAGGTAAAGTAGTAACCTTAGTTAACGTAGCTTCAACTTCCGCAGTTGTAGATGTAGACGGTGTACAGAAAATTATTAACAGTGCTGAAACTTTAGACGTAAATGGCGTTGAAGTTACTGTTGATAGTGTATTCGACCGAACTAACCTAGACGAATCCGCAGCTAACTTGGTATTGGGTTTACAGTCTGAAGAAAGTTATAAAGACTCCGACGCTTACCTTGGCGAAGACGAGAACGACCCTGACTGGGTATGGGATATTGCTGGCTTAAATACTGAAGGAACAGCTCAAACATTAAGAATTGAGAACGACTTCATCTATGACGGCTATGAAGACAACCCTCCAGCAGCAGGCGATTGTATTGCTTTACCTAACGACTACTTAGAAGTCTGTTTCGACAGTCTAAGTGTTAAAGATACAGGCTATGCAAACTATGTCTTTGAATGGACAAACAGTGAAGACTTTACTGATTGTGTTCCAAGTCTAAGTGGTAAACCAGCTCTACATATTGAAGCTGAAGGTGTTGAAGAAGGTTGGCACATCCAGACGCAAAACCTAACGAACTATACCACTGCACAGTATGCAAAAGAATTTTGGTTGTTTAAAACTAATGGAAATACATCCTCGATTCAGAATGCATCTGGACCAGTAAATGGTAACTTCTATCTTGACGTATTCTTCAAGGACACGAACAATAAGATAAAGTGGATGGGCGCAGCCTCGACTGGAGACAGCCGTTCTATAGCTAACGTACATTATGAAAACACCAAGGATACTAACATCCAGTTAAAAGTGTACAACACAAGTGAAGGTAATACAGATGATACGAACCTATTCTTGTACTTGGACATTGTTGGTGATTCAGCTGATGAACTAGCAGGTGGAGTAGACGACTTGGTTATGATGTGGGGTTTAACTGCAGCTAACGGTACACTTGATAGTTTAGGTGCAACCCGTGCAACTGAAGAAGGTGGCGAACTAAGATGGGGACCAACCCAAATGGACTTAGGTACAAGAGATGAAGACCACAGGTCAACCTATGGTTTAATCATTAAAGACCCTAAGAGTCAGTCTTCAAGTGACAAAGTTGAAGTACAAGTACCTAGCGATCAGGTAAAAGCTAACATCGTTATTAAAGGTACAGCAACAACTGTTACTGCAGGCGACGTTACATACCAACCAGTTGACATCGATCCAGCATCAACTACTGCTGACAAAGTTTCAAGCCCTACGGCTTACAACTTAATCTTAGTCGGTGGTCCGTGTGCTAACGCACTGGTAGAGTCTCTAGACTTTGGTCTAACCTGTTCCGGTTGGGCGTACAATACAGGTGAAGCTGTAGTACGATTGATTGAGAACGGCAACAACGTAGCATTGTTAGTGGCAGGTACAACTGCTGACGACACAGTGCGAGCAGCTAAGGCTATAGCTAACTACGAAGATTATGACTTCGAAGGTACTGAATTATTAGTTACTGGTACCAGCGATGCTGACATCACCGTAGCAGCTGACGTTATGACTGAAGCAGAACCTGAAGCATAGGAGTAAATCCTATATTTTTTTCTTTTTTTTTAATTTTTTAACGAAACCTTTTTATTCTTGAATGTATTTTTAATTAAAGTGAAATTTAGGCCTAAACGTTCCCAGAAAAAAAAATTTTGGACCAAGCAGAAAATTATTACAATGGCTATTGGTAGCATAATTATTCTTTTAATGGTGACAAGTGCGTTGAACATGTACGAAGGTGATGACGAGAGCGTTGTTGAATATAAAGATTATAAGTTTAGTTATACTTATGAAGGCTGGCAAGCTAACATCGACGGTAAAAAAGTTTACTTATCATATCCTCCTGAAGAATTGTTAGATATTGAAATGGAATTTATTGATGTTACACAGATGGATCAGTTGACTAAAATCTATTATAGTATAAATCCTTCACAAGATCCACAGGCAGCAATTTATGCGTTTGACAGGTACTTTGATTTTGGTGGTATGCAAGTTCCGGCATGTTTTGAAGACGTTGAAGGGTGTGAAACTATGCCGTTGAAAACGTGTGAAGATATTGATATGGGTATAGGTGTGATTATCTTTAACCAGACTGAAGAATATGGTATGTTTATGGATACGAATTGTGTTATCATCCAAGGTCCTAACTTGTTGAAAGCTGTTGATAGGGTTATATTAAATTATATTTAGGTAAAAGTCTTATTTTGGGTTTTGCCTTCGGCTTTTTCTTTTGATTCTTTTGTTTAGTTTGTAAAAGATTAGTTATTTTGATTTAATTTATCGAAATGTTTAATAAGTAGAATCCACGTTTTTGATGATGCAATGGAATTTAAACAATTACAGGATAAAATCACTAAAATATTTTTGGCTAACTTAAAAAGAGATAAAATTAAAGTTACTAATGATTATTTAATGTTGAAAATAACTGAAGAATTAGGTGAGTTTGTACAATCTTATATCATTCATAAAAGAGAGTGTAGACCAGAAAAATATTTGTCTTCAGAGAAATCTAAAAAAGAAATGGCTAAAGAATTAGCTGATGTTATTGGATTAGCTTTTGTGATTTCATCAAGCCTTAAAATAGATTTAGAGGAAGCATTAATTAAAAAGTGGGTTACTCGAGAATGGATAGGGAAAAATAAAACTTTAGACGAGGAATGTAACCCTTAATTGTTTTTTAACCATTACATCCTTAGACAATATTTTTACCCCGAGGGAAAGACCAATTTAATATAGATTATTACATCGAAAATAATATAAACCCCTTGTTTCTAAAGACAATTGAAAATGGAAAAGAAATATATCAATTACGGTCTTTATGCTTTAATTATTATTTTAATTGCTTTAAGTGTGTATTTTTTGTATGATATTACGACTGAAGAGCTTGACTTATCCTATTACGAATACAGTAACGGTGATACAGTGTTTGAAGTTACAATTGTTTCTGATGATGAAACTCAGATACCTGTTTTTGTGGATGATGATGGTCCGCCTTACCTGTTACATTTTCAATATGATCCGTTATCAGTTGAAGATATTTCTATTGATAGAGATATTTATAATAAAATTTATGACGTTGAACAGATTTATGTTACAATAGATCCTAATGCAGGTTATACTTCACTTATTACCATAGCTGCTTTTGAGATTGAAAAGTTTTTTGACGTGCCTTACTTGCCTTACAATATTCCTGTTAACAGTGCATTTATTTCCAAGTACGGCGAGACTGTTGTTAAAACTTGTGAAGATGCGACTTTAGATACAGCAGTTATTTGGTTGTATGTTGGTGACAAGACTCAAGTTTACTCTAACGGATATTGTATCATTGTTGAAGGTACAAGTGAAGCTGAAGTAGTAAGAGCTACTGACCGTTTAATGTATTATATGTTCGGTATAGTCAGATGAACCATTATTTTTCAAGTGACCCGCAAGGACCTTTTACCACTTTTGATATTTCTTATACAGGTAGAGGGTTTGACTTGCGTTTGAAAAGTTCTGCAGGAGTATTTTCTTCTAAGAAAGTTGATTTTGGCACTAATGTTTTGATTAAGAACATGGTTATTGGAGAAAATGATACTGTTTTAGATTTAGGTTGCGGTATTGGAATTGTGGGGGTTATCGCTGCGCGTTTGACTTCTAACAATGTTTATATGGTAGATATAAATAAACGTGCAGTCAAGTTGTCAAAACTGAATTCTCGCGGTTTGAAAAATGTTACTGTTCTTGTAAGTGATAAGTTTTCAGCTGTAGAAAATTTAAGGTTTGATGTTATATTGTTTAACCCTCCGCAGACTGCTGGCAAGAAAACTTGTTTTGAAATGATTGAACTTTCTAAGTTGCATTTGAATGAGAATGGAACTTTGCAGTTAGTTGCTAGACATAATGTCGGAGGACGTACACTGTCTGAGAAAATGTTTGAAGTGTTTGGTAACGTTGAAACTATTGTTAAAAGTGGAGGTTATAGAGTTTATGTCTCTAAAGCCTAAGGTTTTGTTAGGTGTATCTCTTTGTGATAGATACGATTATTGTTTGGATAAATTTCTGGATGCTGTTAAGAAATTAGATTATGATGATTTTGATTTGGTTATTATAGATAATTCTTCTTCCTTAGATTATTGTGATAAGTTGAAGTCTTTAGGTCTTAATGTCGTTCATGTTATACCTGGAGATTTTGTTCGTGGTACTTTAGTTAAATGCAGGAACTATTTGCGTTCAAAAGCTTTATCTGAAGGTTACGATTATTTGTTTACCGTTGACTCTGACGTGATTTTACCCTCTGACGTTTTGACTAAATTAATTTCTCATAATAAGAAAGTTGTTTGCGGGTTGTATTATAGCCGGTACAAAATTAATGGGATAATGATGACTCTCCCCGTCTTATGGAAATTTGATGGTGAGAATATTAAATTCTTTTTACCTGAAGAAGTTGAAAAAGGTCAATTGCTTAAAATTCGTGCCACTGGTAGTGGTTGTATGTTAATTCATAAAGATATTTTGAAAGACTTTGAGTTTAGGTGGGACGAAAAAATTATGGCGTTTGACGATGTTTTTTTCTGTGAGGATTTGATTAAAGCTGGTCAAGACCTTTATTGTGATACTTCTATTAAATGTTTTCATTGGGCAAAGGGTAAATCCTGGCAAAATGTGCAAAAGTAAGGTTTATAAACAATTGATTCTTTATTTAAAAAATTATGAATGTTTTGGAAGAAGAATTTTTTAACATTTTGGCTTGCCCCGACTGTAAAGGGGATGTTAAACTGAATAAAAGTAAAACGGCTTTGGTTTGTTCTAAATGTAAAAGTAAGTTTCCTATTAAACAAGGAATACCTATAATGCTACCTACAGAGTAAATTTGCATAAGTTTTATAAAATACGTTCTTGGTTGTTAGTGGTTAATGAATGAACATATTTTTCGTCAGAATGATATCAGGGGTGATGCAGAGAAAGATCTTACTTCTGATGTTGCTTTTGATATCGGAAGAGCTATGGCGACTTATATTAAAGGTCAGATTGCTGTGGGTATGGATTGTCGTGAATCTTCACCTCGTTTAAAGGGAGCTGTTATCAAAGGTATACTCTCAACTGGTTATGATGTTTTAGATTTGGGTATGGTAACTTCGCCACAATGTTATTTTGCATCTAACAAGTATAAAGCTGATGGTACAATAATGATTACCGGCAGTCATTGCGCAAAAAACATGAACGGGTTTAAGTTAATGCGTAAAAAAAATTCTTTAGTTCAAGATAAGATTCAAGAAATTAAAAATCTTATTTTATCTAACTCTTATTCTTCTGGTTATGGTGAGATTGAAGAAAAAGAATCTGATCAAGATTATGTTTTATATTTTCTTAACAAGTTTAACCATCAAAAAAAGTTAAAGATTGTTGTTGATTGTGGTAATGCGACTGGATGTTTGTTATCTCCCAAAATTTTAAGGGAGTTGGGACATGAAGTTTTTGAATTATATTGTAAAATAGATTCTTCTTTCCCTAACCACCATCCTGATCCTACAATTCCTAAAAATCTTGAAGATCTTAAGAAAAAAGTTGTTGAAGAAGAAGCGCATTTAGGTCTGGCTTTCGATGGTGATGGTGATAGGATAGGTTTTATCGACGATAAAGGTGAAATTATTGCAGGTGATAGAATCATGGCTTTAGTTGCGCGTATGCTTGAGCCTAAATCAAAAGTTATTTTTGATGTTAAATGTAGTAAGGTGTTGCCGGAAGAGTTGAAAAAGCTTGGACATGTGCCGATAATGTTCCGAACAGGTAACGCTGTTATAAAACAGAAAGCTTTTGAAGAAAATTCTCCGTTTTCAGGTGAGTTATCTGGACATTTTTTCTGGGCAGAAAATTATAACTTTGACGATGCGTTGTTTATGGGTTGTAAGTTGTTAGATTTACTTTGTAACTTAGATTTAAGAAGTTTATCAGTAATCTCTTCAGAAATTCCTAAATTGTATTCGACCCCTGAAGTTCGTGTTTCTTTCCCTGACGAAAAAAAGTTTGAGTTGATTAACAAGTTAAGGTATGAGTTTTCTAACGAAGAAGTAATTGATATTGACGGTGTTCGTGTGGATTTTGGTGATGGATGGGGCTTGGCACGCGCTTCGCAAACTGAACCTGCGTTAACTTTTAGATTTGAAGCTGAAACTGAAGAACGTTTGGAAGTGATTAAAAGAACGTTTGACGAAAAAGTTTCTCGGTTAGCAAAAGAACTTTGAACCGATATTTTTATAAACCTTGTATTTTAACTGATATTCTATGCCGAGGTGGCGCAATTTGGTACCGCGCAGGCCTTGAGAGCCTGTTTCCTCACGGATATCTGGGTTCGAATCCCAGCCTCGGCGTTTTAACTCAAGGTTAAATTTTTACACCTCTCTTTAAAAATAGCTTTTTCTTACCCTGAAATAGAACAATGGAAAAAGTTTACTTAAGAAATTATGTGAAAGATATTAAGAGATTATTAGAACGAATAAAGAATTTGTCAGACGTAGATGAAGATGCGAAACTTGCTGTAGAATTGTTTACCAACCATCTTTACGCCCAGAACTTTACTTTTGCAAGGATAAGCTATTATCTTACGAAGCTGGTTTAGGAGACATTATCAAAGAAGTATTAATTAAGAAAGGTTTTCTAAAACCTAATGTTAAAATTATTGCTAATTTTTTTAAGTTTAATAAAGAAGGTAAAGTCGTTGAGTATGATCATGATGTTGTTCATGTTTTTAATAAAAATACAATTGAACATGATGAAGATATTCCTGAAAGAAAGAATGTGATTTTGTTAGGTGACAATATTGACGATTTAGGTATGGTTGAAGGAATAAGTTATGATACAATAATAAAAATTGGTTTTCTGAATGAAAAGATTGAAGAAAGAAAACAAGAATACTTAAAACATTTTGATATAATTATTACTAATGATGGAAGTTTTAACAAAGTTAATGAAATTTTTGAAAAAATAATTTGATTAGAATTTAAATAAAAAAAGAAAGAAAAAATATTTTTCTCTTAACACTTTGTCGGATGTTTCTCACACCACCAGTCGGGTTTACCGTCACCTTGGTTTTCAGAACCAGTTGATGCTGAGTCCGGTTCAGAGTCTTCAGAGTCGATTAATCCGTCACCATCGTTGTCTGAATCAATCAAGTCTATCGCACCATCATTATCAGTGTTCTCTAACAAATCTTTGGCTTCTCCTTCGATAACGATTTCGTCAACCAAACATTCAGTACTCCAAGCAGTTTGACTAGTCCATACGTTCATTGTTCCTTCAGTGCAACCGAACTTGTACTCGCCTTCGTTGTTTCCAGGCTTACAAGTTAAGATCTGCTCACAACTACAACCGTAAGTGTCTATAATAGTCAATGAACTGTCACCAGTGTTTGTTTCAAAAATCAAATCACCGTCAATGTCGCTGTAGTGATTAGGTCTTAGTGTTTCAGAAACAGATTCTGGTAAGGTTGTACTAGGACATTTATCATTTTCATCGTATACACCGTCGTTGTCAGAATCTATAATTCCACCTAGTGAGTATTGTGAGAAATGATCTATTTCTACTGTACATGCATTTGCAGTGTAGTCGTTAGCAGCATCGCAATCAGCACCTTGAGCTTCCCATTGAGTTGTTACAGGGTTGTACCAGTAAATATCCAGAAACTTCTCCTTGACAGCAGGTGGATTTTCAAATCCATCAACAATTCCGTCCTGGTTAGTATCAGGGTAAGTCATTGTTACAACAATAGGACTGTTAAAGCTTGTACCTTCTGGACTGAACAAATAACTGAATACTGCTATTCCTCCACCTGTGTTAGTTTGCAGGTCGAAGTTAGGTTGAACAATTGGATTGGCTTCAATAGTTATCAAAGTGTCTTCAGCTAAATCACCAGCATCGATATTTAACTCAATTTCGCCGTTTTGGGTTTCAAGTGTTACAGCTTCAGTAGTCTCAACATATTCCTGGTCAGAATCTACATTACACAAGTTAGCTGCGTCGTTTGGACAAATGTCTTCTGCATCACCAATTTCATCGCCGTCAGTGTCTGGTAAAATAGTTAGCGCGTTACTACACTTTTCTGTACCATCACTAGTACCGTCGTTTGGAGTAATGCAAGCTTCCCATACATCACCTAAAGCTGTTTCTTGTGAAACAAGTTTATCTGTACCGTCTGCGTATAAAGCTTCAACTTGTTCAGCTGAAAGTGGAGTATTGTATATTGCTACTTCGTCCATTGCTCCATCGAAATGGCAATTGGTTGTATATACCCAATCAGGGTCAACCCATCCATAGTTGTTTACGCCTCCAATAGCTGTACCAACAGGATCTTCTGCACACAAGGTTTGAGGTCCAATATAGGTAGATGCCATTAAATCTCCATCAATGTAATAGTATAGTGTATCGCTGTCAAAAACTCCAGCAAAGTGGTGCCATTGTCCTTCAGATACAATCTGGGAAGGAAGCCCTGCGTTATACCAAGTACCTGTTGCCCATTCTCCTGTATGTATTGCGAATGAATTTTTGTATGGAGAAAATTCGTGGTCCCAATATAATGCGAATCTATATCCATCAGCTACCATATATTCACATCCAGGACTATTGTCGCTCGGACCATTTGGTAACGCCCATGCAGAAACTGTGAATGCATTGAATGTTTCCAAACTACTTGCTTGGCCTAAGTCGATAATATCATCCACACCATCAAATACGTAAGCACCTTCACCGTCAAAACCAGCAGTTGGATTCCATGTTGCACTAGTAACAGATGCGTCATTTCCATATCCAGAATAATCTTTGGAGTAAGCTGATGTAGAACCGCCTTCAAAAGGTATGTTCAGTATAGTTATAGAACTTCCATCTTTTTTCCAGTTGATTATGTCCTTAACAGGATCATTGTCTGCGTCATATGTGTTCTGACCAGTAACAGTCAAGTCATCAATTGATAAATCCATATCTGATGTTGAACTCAGCAAAGGTTCATCATGCGTCGGTGGAACTGCAAGGGCAAAAGTTGCAAATAAAAATAAAAACAGCACTGTTAAAGAAAAAATTCCTTTAAAGTTTCCTATTTTTCCTAATTTCTTGTTTTTTCTTGTTTTTAACATTTAAACACCTACTTTATTTTTTAAAATAACTTTTTTAATTTTAGAATATGATTGCCTTTTTCACAGAAATATGTATATTAGAAAAATGTTATTTAAACTTTATGTAATTGTAAAATAATCTTTCTAAAAGGAATAGTTGTATCAATTTTTTAAGCCGAAGGCAGTTCTTCAATTAACCAAGAATTTTTGTAATCAAACTTACCGTTAATAAAATTTATTGTGTAAAGAAGAAGTTCGTGGCTGAAGACCTGTACAGATGTTTTATCCTCTTCATAATGGAAGACATAAACGTTTTTTCTTGTTAACCTCGATCTATCTTTTGCTATTTCTTTAACAAGAAAATGGTGCGTTCTTTCGCCCTTAAATATTCGGTAATCGTATCTTAGATATTTATCTTTTTGGTAAGCTAGTGTTTTATTATTTTTAACAGCCATTTCCATTAAAAGCATCATGCGATGATAACCACATTCGTCTAAATGATTAGTTATACTGTATTTCATTACAATGTAATCAAAATCTCCATTATTTATCGTATCTTCAAAATTGTTCCAGTTTAAGAAAAGTGTAGTTTTTATTAGGTCTAAGAACCGCATATTAATTTCTTGTTCAATTACAGCTTGTAAATTTCTTTTTGCTTTTTGCCTATAATATTCTTTTTCGGACATTATTGATAGTGAATTTGGTTAAGTTTAAATACCTTTTTCTCTTATGTTATGAATAAATGGTTAAAGAAGTGAAGTTAAAAAAAGAGTTAGGATTGTTTCAAGTTACTGCTACTGGTGTAGGTATTATTGTCGGTGCAGGGATTTATGTTTTGATTGGTGCAGCTGCAGGGTTAGGTGGTAACGCTGTTTGGATTTCTTTTCTTATAGCTGCTTTAGTAGCAGTTTTTTCAGGTTTAAGTTACGCTGAGATGAGTTCAATTTTTCCTAAAGATGAAGGCGAGTATGCTTACGTGAAAAAACCGATAAACAAATTTTGGGCGTTCATGACAGCTTATATGCTTGTATTGGGATCGATAATATCTACTGCTGCTGTCGGTTTAGGGTTTGCTGGTTATTTTTCTAACTTGTTTGGTTTTAACCATCTTATATTGATTGCTATACTTGCTATTGCGTTTTTTTCTTTAGTCAATTTTTATGGGATAAAAGCTTCAATAACAATGAACATTATTTTTACTTTTTTTGCTGTAGGTGGTTTGTTATTAATTATCTTTTTAGGTTTTGGTGTTTTAGGAGATGTTAATCTTTTAGAAATGTCGCCTCATGGGTTAGGAGGAGTTTTTGAAGCTGCAGCCTTAATATTTTTTGCTTTCATTGGTTTTGAAGCGATTGTGAAACTTGCTGAAGAAACGAAACATCCGCGGCATGTTGTGCCGATGGCTTTGTTACTTTCTATAATCATTACAACAGTTTTATATGTTCTTGTTGCTATTTCAGCAGTAAGTCTTATTGGTTGGGAAGTTTTGTCGGCGTCTTCGGCACCGTTAGCAGATGTTGCATCTTCAGTGTTTGGCGCGAAAACGTTTTTTGTAATGTCGATAATTGCTCTTTTTGCAACGGGTAGCACTTTGTTAATTATTCTTATTACAAATTCTCGAATCCTTTACGGTTTAGGTCATCAGATTCCACAGTTGAAGTTTTTATCAAAAGTTCATAAAACTCGTAGGACGCCATGGGTAGCAGTTTTGTTTGCAATGTTGTTATCGTTTATCTTTTTGGTTTTTGGAAAAATTGAAACTATTGCAGAGATTGCTAACTTTGGAATCTTTTTTGCGTTCTTTATGGTAAATGTTTCATTGATTTTTTTAAGGTATAAAGCGCCTAACATAAAACGTAAATTTAAGTCGCCCTTGAATATAGGGAAGTTTCCAGTATTAGCTCTTTTAGGTGCAATTGTTTCTCTTTTTATGTTGTTTAACTTAGCGTTTAAAGTTTTACTTGCAGGTTTTGGATTTTTCTTTTTAGGTATGGTAATTTATTGGGTTACTAAGAAGTTTCATTAGATTTATAAGTAAGAATTGTTTATGTTAAACTATGGAAAAAAGGATTAAACCATTAACGAAAAAAGAAATTGAAGCTTTAGAACGTGGCGGTT
The DNA here is from genome assembly GCA_043814545.1 of archaeon. GTDB lineage: Archaea > Nanobdellota > Nanobdellia > SCGC-AAA011-G17 > GW2011-AR17 > JBDRJY01. The sequence goes on from JBDRJY010000020.1 coordinate 28,455, forward strand.
TTAATTCGGGTGATGAACATCATTATCATAATCAAACACGTGTTGTTCAGTTAGAAAGATGGTTGAAATATAAGCCAGCTTATGCTGTGAAAGCTGTTACAGATTATCTTTTACATGAACGTCTTTGTAATGCGCAAACAAGTTTTGAGTTTAAATTTTATTGGGCAATGTGTATGAACAAATCTGATATTGAAATGTTAAGGTATAACGAAGATGATAAACGTAATTTCTGGATTAAAAAAACAATTGAAGATGGTCTTTGTGGTTTAGAAGAAGTTATTGATGATTTGGAATAAATTTTATTTTTTTAACTTTGTATTAACCCGAAGGGAAAACCCTAAAGTTGAATTTTACCTTTCTTAATATCGTCAATAGCTTTGGCATAAGATTCCATTGTGCCTAACTCTTGCCAGTAACCTATGAAAGAATAACCGTACAATTTTTTCTCGGCAGCAATCTTAGGGAAAACATCATATTCAATCATTGAAGGTCCTTCTGAAGGTACATAGTTTAAAACTTCTGGTTCAAAAATATAAAATCCGGAATTTATCAGTTTAGAAGGGGGATTATGTTTAGGTTTTTCAACAAACTCAATTATTTTATCACCTTGCAAATTTGCAACACCGAACTTGCTTGTATCGTCAACAGTAGTTAACGCAATTGTTGCAGTAGCTTTATTTTTTTTGTGAAACATGTACATGTCAACAACGTCAATATCTTTAATTTCGTCAGCATTACAGCATACAAAAGTTTCAGTTAAATATTCTTTAGCCAATTGTAACGGACCTGATGTACCTAACGGTACTTTCTCTTCAATATATTTAATGTTAACACCGAACTCGCTGCCATCTTTAAAATATTCTTTAACTTTTTCAGCTTTGTAACCTACTGCCAGGATAATTTCAGTAATTCCATATTTCTTAAGATGGTTAATAGTATGTTGTAAAATTGGTTTGCCTGCCAAAGGTACCATGACTTTAGGCAACTCTTCAGTGATAGGTTTCATTCGTGTACCTTTACCGCCAGCCAAAATTAAAGCTTTTTTAACAGTATTCTTACCCATGCCTTTCCTAAGCAAAATCTCTGTAGCATGGCTTCTATTCTTAACCTGTAAACCGTCGACAGTTTTATCTAACTGTTCAAGCAATTCAGAATCAATTGTTAAAGTTACCCTCTCTTTCATTGATTAAGGTATTACTTACATAACGTTTATAAACTTTATGCAGAAAGTATGATGTTGTAAGATAGTTTATAAAAAAGGTGATACAATGTCAAAAATCAGAGTTTTAGTTGATGGTGCCGGTACAGTCGGTGAACGAGTAGCAGATGCAATAACCTTACAGCCGGATATGGAACTGGTTGGTGTGACAAAAAATTCTCCGAGTTATACTTCTTTGGGACAAGTGCATATGAAAGGTTATAAGTTGTTTTCAAGAAATCCTGAAAGGTTTGGAACAATGGATTATGGGATTGTTACCCCATTAGAATATGGTTTAGAGCAAGCTGATGTTGTTGTATGTTGTCTTCCAGGAAAATATGCTTCAAAAGTTCAAGAAGAGTATGGAAGTAAACCTAGGATTTTTCAAGGCGGTGAAAATGCTGATTCTGCAGAAGTCTCGTTTGTTGCTGCTGCTAATTATGATAAAGCTATAGGTAAAAATTCTGTTCGAGTTGTATCATGTAATACTACTGCGTTGTCAAGAGTTTTATCTCCTTTTTATGAGTATGAAGGTCAAGAAAATAGGAATTTAATTAAAAAAGCTGAAGCTGTTATTGTAAGACGCGTAGCTGACCCGCATCAAGTTAAAGGATTGACCGATCAAATTGAAGTTACATTTGATGTAAATAATCATGGCCATCATGGGGCTGATGTGAAAACAATTATGCCTAATTTAGATATTTATACCATGGCAGTTAAAGCGCCTACAGCGACAATGCATCAGCATAACATTATGTTGAAAATGGGGTATGTAATAGCTAGGGATGCAAATTTTGTGCGTGAACAATTAGCTAAAGTGTCGCGTGTAAAGTTTTTTAGGAAAGATAATGGGTTTAAAACTACAGCTCAAATTATGCATCATGCACAAATGCATTTTGATCCTCTAAGGAGGGGAATGTTATATGAAGTGGCTATATGGGAAGATTCAATAATGGTTGACAATAATGGAACTGTTAGATGGTATCAAGCAATTGATCAACAGTCTATTGTTGTTCCAGAAAATATTGATGCTATTAGGGCTATGTTTAGCTTAGCCAATAAAGAAGATTCAATGAGAATCACTGATGAAACATTAAGAATTTTAGGAGGAAACTAAAAATGGGAAGATTAGCAATAAATTATGGTGCAGTAGGAAAATTGTTGCGACAGTATGAAGCATGTAATCCTGAACAAGAACTTTCTCACGAGGCAGTTTACGGGATCATGGAAGATGTTTTGCCGCCAAGACCTGAAAAAGTTCATTCAAGGGAAGCTATACGAAGATTGGGTGCGGATAATCTTAGAACTGTCGGCGATATAGTGGGATATCTGACAGATCTTAATGAAGATAGAATAGATTAAGATAGATCAATTTTTTATTTTTTATTTATTTTATGATATTTTTCAAATATTGGAAATAATTCTCTAGCGTTAGTTACTTTGCTTAAATCTAAATTTTGTTTTGACATGAAGAACGCTTGGCCTTGTTCGCCCCCGAAAGCTGTGTGTGTTCCCAAATGTCCGGGGTTGAAAGATACCATATTTTTTCCATCATAATTACCTATGATAATTAAATCACCAATATTTTTAATTTTCATAAAATCTTTGATTTGTTTTATTAAAATTTTTTCATTGCCGTAATCCTGTAAAAATCTTTTTCCTTTAAATTTAATTTTATTATTAATAATTATTCTTCCAAACTTGTTATTAATATAAATTTTATTATTTTGTTTTCCAAGAACTATGCCGACACCTGGATGTTGTATCAAATTGTCAAGAAGGTATGGATATTTTTTGTTAATGTCAAAAAGATTTAATTGTTTGCTTGTGTGTGTAAAATATAAATGTGCTAAATTGGATGAAATTTCTAATATGATAGAATTTTTTTCAATTTTGGATGGAATCTCGGTACTTTTAGGATAACTTAGCGCAACTTTGATTATAAGGTTGATAGGTTTGTAGAAGTATTTTTTTAACCGTTTTAATTTTAAGTTTAATAAATCTAATCTTGGGTTTTGGTTACTGAAATCGGATTTAACATTTTTTTCGATACAATCTTCAATGAATTCTTCCAACGAGTAATGGAACACTCTGTCAAAAGGTATTGCCGGCGTCATGCCGTGGTCAGATATGATATATACGTCGTAACCTTTACTGTATTTGTAAATGCGTTTGATTGCTCTATCTAATTCTAGCAACTGGCTTCTTGCACTGTGCGAGAACGGTCCCCGAAAATGTGCCAGTTCGTCATAGCCAATTAAAGATAAATAAATGTATGGAACATTGCGTTGCATCTCTAACATAGATCCAAAAACGCTTAGCTCTTTGAAAATAGAATTACCAAATATTCTTTTGAATGGAAATAAAGGGTAAGAAAATAAATGGTTGACCCGTTTTCCTGTTGTTATCCGTTTCATAATGTCATAAACATTTTCTTTTAACTCAATTAAAAATTCTTTTGTTGAATAATATAAAATTCTGCTTACAAAGAAAGGGTTTAAAGTGTAGTATGTTAAATATCTGTAAAAGCTTAAATGTGTCGGGCCAGTTGAATCTAAGATTTTGCTTAAAGTTAAAATCGTGTTAGTGGCGTTGCCTGAGAAAGTTGTTGTTAAAGAACTTCCATCTTTTAAAATACCAAAACTGTTTTTGTAATATTTTTCTTCCAAATGTTTGGCATGTCGTAGTTGTAAAAATGAAAATCTTCTTTGTTCTTTCTTATCGACAAACTTGAACCCAGGTATTGAATCGTTTTTACCGTAAAAAATTCCTGTCTGTGTTGAAAAAGTGTTTGCAGGAAGGCCGCAATAATACGGTTGTAGTTTGTATTTACGTTCCCGTAACTGTTTCATGAACGGCATATTTTTATTTTTAATTGCTCTTTTTAATGTAGAAAATGATAAACCGTCAATTTCAATAATTAAAAACTTTTTTTTGTAATCTGTTGTGATTTTAGGTAAGCCTAAGTGTATTCTTGAATTTTCTATGTAAAGTTCTTGGAACTTGGATATAATCATACCTTAAAAGAAGAATGTGAAATATATAAATTTAAGGATTTAGAGTAAATCTTATAAAGGTAAATATATCTCTTTTAATTTAATGATAATTTCAGTTATTATTCCTGCTTATAATGAGGAAAAAGTTATTGCTCGTACATTAAAGTCTATACCTTCTAATATTGAAACAATTGTTGTATGTAACGGTTGTACTGATAATACTGCTAAGATTGCAAAGAAGTTTAAGGCTAAAGTTTATGAAATTAGTGATGCTGATGTATCGCATGCGCGTAATGTTGGTGCAAAAAATGCTTCAGGTATAATGTTAATCTTTTTAGATGCTGACGTGAGTTTAGAAAAAGATACTTTGAAAAAAATATCTAAGTCTGGTTATGAAATTGGTACAACTTATGTTAAACCTAACAATGATAATTTTCTTGCTAAATTATTTCTTTGGATAAAAAGCAGAATTCATAAGTTAGGTAACTCGACCGGTATAATTTTTTGTAAAGATTATGTGTTTAAAGATATTGGTGGGTTTGACGAGAATGTAAAATGGCGCGAAGATGGAATTTTTTTGCGTAAGGCAAGAAAGAAGTTTAAGTTTGGCGTCGTGAAAGCTTATGTGATTAATGACATGCGGCGGTATGAAAAGGAAGGTTATATTAAATTTCTCTTTTTCTGGCTAAGGAACATTATTTTTCCGACAAAAAAACCGTACCCGTTAGTTAGGTAGGTTTATAAAAAGAAAGTTTTTTTGTTTTGTTATGGAAACAATAGAGATTCAAGATTGTATTGGTAAAGATTACGTTTTCATAGATGTTAGAACACCTAAAGAGTTTAACGAAGACAGAGTTATTAATGCAGTTAACGTTCCTATCTTTTCTAACGAAGAACGTGCTATCATTGGTACGATTTATACTAAAGAAAGTAAAGAGAAAGCTATGGACGTTGGCGTAGATTATTTTTCTAAAAATCTTCCTGAAATAATGAATAAAATTAAACCTTTTACCGGGAAAAAAATGGTTATTTATTGTTGGCGCGGAGGTATGCGTTCTAAAGCGTTTACCTCAATGTTAGATTCTTTAGGTTATGATGTTAAACAGTTGGTTGGCGGTTATAAAACTTATAGGAAATATGTTCGTGAAACTTTAGAAAGTTTTGAAATTAAACCTAAATTTGTTGTGTTACATGGTTTAACTGGTTCAGGTAAGACAGAAATTGTTAACGCTTTCAAAAATTCTTTAGACCTTGAAGGGCTTGCCCAACACCGAGGTTCGTTTTTCGGTGATATTAATTTAATACCTAATTCACAAAAAATGTTTGAGTCTTTTTTGTTAGATAATTTACTTAAGTTACAAAATGAAAAGTATGTTGTTATTGAAGGTGAAAGTAAAAAGATTGGCAAGGTTCAAATACCTGAATTTGTAATGAAACATATGAAAGATGGTACGCATATACAAATTATTGTTCTTATGAAAGAAAGGGTTAGACGTATAATTGAAGATTATGATATTATTTCTGATGATAACATGGAAGTGTTGAAAGAAAAGATTGGATTTTTAGTTCAACGTTTAGGTAAGAAAAAAGTTGAAGAACTGATTAAGTTGTTGGAAACTAAAAAATACGAAGAACTTGTTGAGACAGTTTTGAAAGAATACTATGATCCTTTATATGAACATTATATTGGGCAGTTTAAAATTAGTTCTACGTTTGATAAGGATTATGTTGAGAATATCCAATCTTTAATGCAATAATCTTTATATAATCTTAATAAAAATATTTATTCTATGCAAAGAAAAATATTTTCTAATGATAAAATGGAGAAGTTAGAAACTTGTTTGGAAGATGTTGGAAGGACAGCTACGCCTGAAGGTGTTAAGTTTTATGTTAGAAAGATTATTGACGAATTTGCAATAAATCATGCTGGTGAGGCTTTCATTAATCCTATTGCAAGAGTTTATGCTGTGGAAGTTATAGCTAATGAATTAAATTATCTGCGCGAAGAAACAGATATTAAGTTTGACAGAGATTATAATGTTTCTATTGAAGTTGATAGGCAGTCTCTGGCTCAAAAAACTGATAGGTATGAAGATGTTGCCTTAATTTTGAATAAAATTGTTTTAGCATATGGTGAAGCTCCTAATAACGCTCTTTGCGAGATAGTTAGTGAAACTAATAAAATGCAAGATGAACCAGACATAATCTTTCAATATAAGTATAGATTATTATATGAACAATTTGCTGAGAAAAAAGATTAATAGTTCTATTACATATACAAAAACTAAATAAATGAGAAAAATAGTATTAATTCTTGATGAAAATCAATAAAAATTTGATTGAGCAAGTTGCTAAAAATGCTCGTTTAAACTTGACAAAGAAAGAGGTTGAAGAGTTTTTACCGCAGTTAAAACAAGTGTTAGAAACTTTTTCTATTGTATCCAAGGCAGATACTAAAAACACGGAACCTAGTTTTCACCCTATTAAGTTAGAAAATGTTACGCGTAAAGATGAAGTTGAAGATTCGTTGTCACGTGAAGAAGCTTTATCGAATACCAAGCATAAGAAAGACGGTTATTTCAAAGGGCCTAAAGTACTATGAACATTGTAGAACAAACGCACGGATATATCAAGGAAGCTAAGCAACTTAACAAGAAATATAATTATTTTAATACTATTTGTGAAGATTTTGCCTTAGAACAAGCTAGGAAGTTAGACAAACATAAAGGTAAGAAAGGTAAATTACATGGGATAGCTGTTACATTGAAAGATGCTATCTGTGTGAAAGGTGTTGAGTCTTCAGCAGGTTCTAAAATTCTTAAAGGGTATAAACCGCCTTTCAATTCAACAGTAGCACAGAGGTTAATTGACGAAGGTGCAATCATCATAGGTAAAACTGCTCAAGACGAGTTTGGTTTTGGTTCATTTTCAACTAACGTTGGCATAGGTTTTAAAATTCCTAAAAATCCTTTTGATGAAACAAGAGTTTGTGGAGGTTCTTCAGGCGGTGCAGCGGGAGTAACACAAAAGTTTTCACAATCACATATCGCAATGGGAGAATCCACAGGTGGATCAATTGTTTGCCCAGCAGCGTTTTGTGGTGTAACAGGTTTATGTCCTACATATGGTTTAGTTTCAAGGTACGGTTTAATAGATTATGGTTCTAGTTTAGATAAGATTGGACCTATGGCAAAAACTGTTAAAGAATGTGAACTAGCATTAGATGTAATTGCTAAACATGATAAAAAAGATTCTACTTCTCTTAACGTGAAACGAAAACCTGCTAAAGTTAAAAAAATTGCAATCATAAGAGAATCTTTTTATGTTGACAGTGAAGTTAAAGATGTTATTATGCAAAAGATTGATGATACAAAAATAAAATATAAAGAAATTTCGTTACCTCTAAACAAAAAGTATGCCAATGCCTGTTATTATCTGTTGGCAATGTCTGAAGCTAGTACTAACTTAGCTAAACTTTCAGGGATAAGATATGGTCACGAAAAACCGTTAAAAGGTGATTTCAATGAATATTTTTCTGATGTAAGAAGCGAAGGTTTTACCAAAGAAGCTAAACGTAGAATTATAATGGGAACTTTTGCTAGAATGGCTGGCGTACGTGATGCGTATTATATCAAAGCTGCGCAATTACGGACAAAACTTATTCAAGAGTACAAAAACGCTTTCAAAAATTATGATGTTATATTGACGCCTACAATGCCGATTTTACCACCCAAATTTAAAGACATTGAAAAATTATCACCGTTACAAGTTTACATGTTAGATGAGTTAACTTGCGGACCTAACCTTGCTGGGATTCCTCACATGTCTGTCCCTGTAGGCTTTTCAAAAAAATTGCCTGTAGGTATGATGTTAATTGCTGATCATTTGAATGAAAATAATTTAATTAAGTTAGGTAAGGAGGTAGAAAATGGTAGATGAAACAAGGGCTGACTTGTTGAAAGACTTGACGCCTGAAGAACTAAAAGTAACTAAACAGAAACTGAAAAAAGAAAATGACAAAAAATGGTTGAAAAAAATTGAAGAGCTTGAAGACGAAGATCTTAGCGACGACTTAATTGTAGATGAGCCTGAACTAGAACCTGTCATTGACGATGATGAAGACGTGTACCAGGAAGGTGACGTGCAAGATCGTCTTGAAGATGACGAGATTGATGATATTGAAGCTGGGTTCATGGAAGGTTATGATCGTGATGTTGAAAAAACTTCAAAGAAAAAAGCTGAAGACGACGAAGAATAATGACTGAAGTTAAGATTGGGTTAGAGATACATCTTTCCTTAAATAAAAATATTAAAACAAAACTGTTTTGTGGATGTGCTTTACCTAATGAGAGTTCTAAACCTAACACGCATTGTTGTCCAATCTGTTTAGGTTTACCTGGTGCGAAACCTGTCGTGAACCAAGTTGCGTTACAGCATGCAGTTAAGCTTGCAATGGCTTTAGGTTGTGTAATCCAAGATCAAATTGTTTTTTCGCGTAAAAGTTATTTTTACCCAGATCTACCGTCTAATTACCAAGTTACGCAGTATGAAGTTCCTCTTGGTGTAGGTGGTCAAGTTGTGTTAAGTTCTGGTGATGTTATTAATCTGACTAGAGTGCATGTTGAAGAAGATCCTGGTGCTTTAATACATCCTAAAGGTGTAGGTAAATCTCCGTTCGTTCTTATCGATTATAATCGGAGTGGTACGGCTTTAATAGAAATTGTTACTGAACCTGACATGCATTCAGCTGTGCATGCTCGTGATTTCCTTAATAGGTTGTTAGAAATTGTTAAATATTTAGAAATCTTTGACATTAAAACAGGGACAATCAAAGCTGATGCAAACATTTCTATTCGAGAATCAGGTTTTGTCCGTGCTGAGATAAAAAATATTTCTGGGTTTAAAGATATTGAACGTGCTTTACAGTATGAAATTGTACGTCAAAGTCAAGCTTTCAAGAATAATGAAACGATTGTGCAGGAAACTCGTGGATGGGATTCTGTTAAAGGTGTGACTTATACTTTACGTTCTAAAGAAACTGAAGCTGATTATGGTTATATCATTGACTCTAACCTTACTGCTATTAGTACTAAAGATTTTGTAAAAAAAGTTAAACTTCCGGAGTTGCCTTATGAAAAAGCTAAACGGTTTGTTAAACAGTTTAAGTTGCCTAAAGATGATGCTAAAGTTATTGCAGCTGAGATGGAGCTTGCTTATTTATTTGAACGTGTTGCAAAAAATATTAGTCCTGTGTTTGCAGCTAAGTGGTTGCGTAGAGAATTAGTTAAATTATTGAAAGAAAAAAAGAAAGCTATTTCAGAAGTTGAGTTGGATGAGAAGGAAGTTGTTACTTTGTTAAGTCTTTTGGAAAAAAATCAAATTACTGACCTGGTTTTCAAAGAACTTATGGAACAGTTGTTAGAAAAACGTTTTGACGTGAAAAAATATGTTGAAGAAAAAGGGTTAATTGCTATTTCAGATACAAAAGAGTTGGAAAAGATTTGTAATAAAGTTATCAAGGAAAATGAAACTGTTGCCGATGATTTTAAGAAAGGTAAATTGCAAGCTTTGAATTTTTTGGTAGGGAAAGTTATGCGTGAAACTAAAGGTAAAACTTCGCCGCATGAACTTGCTAAAATATTTAAGAAACTTTTAAAATGATTATTTGTAAACTTCTTGAATTGCTGAAACAAAGTCTGTTGCAGTAAAACTATCATCACGAGGGTAAGTGATTAAGCCTGATACAATATCTCTTAAAGGTGCAGGAATCTGTTTTTGTCGTTCTTGAGGGTAAATTCGTTTATTTTGACGTGCAGGTTTTAATTGTCTTTTAATAACATCATAAGCAGTATACCCAGTAAGAAATCTATTTCCTATGTAAAATGTGTCTATCATTAACGCGAAACTTTCCAAATCTCCCAAAGGTTTGAATCCTTCCCCTAAAAGTTGTTCTTGGCAGACATATTCAGCAGTTTTAATTCGTTGTCCGAAAAAGTCAGGTTTATTAGCTTCTTCTATTGTTGAAACAAAGTCGTAATCGCAAATTACTATTTCTTGATCCTTGAAAAGAATGTTACCCCATTTGTTATCTAAATAAATCATATCTTGAGTATGTAACATTTCAAGCATTTTTGCGTACGTTAATAATACTTGTTTTGAAGTTGTAGGAGCAATATTTTTTACTTTTTTTCCTGTAAAATTTGAGCCACGAAAAAATTCCATAATATAACCAGACATAACATTATCGGGAAAAACGTATAATAATTTAGCAAATGGTTCTTGAGAAAAAATTTCTTGTTTTCTTCTGATATTATTTTTGATTTTTTGTGCGTAAGACCATTTTTTCTCTCGTTCTATAGAATTAAATTTCCAAGGTATATGAAAGATTTTTAATGCCAAATCCTGATTGTCAGAAGATTGTCCTCTATAAACTTCCCCAAATCCACCTCTACCAACTAAATCAGGAGAAAAGGTTGCTTGTTCAATTAATTTTGGTAAAGTTTTGTCAGGATTTCTTGCGTCACGTTTGACTGCCCAATCAAAATCGTAGCAGTAAGGTGGTAAATCTGAATTCGATTGTATCATTCTTTCGTCATAATGCATTTCAGATAATTCTAGCATTTGTGCTTTGCTTCGTGCAAAATTAATGGATAATTGTTCATAAATTTTAGGTCTGTCTTTACCTAATAACTCGTCCATTTCTTCAAAAAATTGTTGTTGTTTGTCAAGTTTTTTACTTGTTTCATTAACCGTAGGCCAATTCTCTTCAGGTATAAAGAATCCTCTTGGAATTTCACCATTATCCAATTCATGGAAATATTCAAGTAAACGTTTTGCTTCTTGTTTGAACTCTATCGGATCTTCAATTCCTCTTAATTGTCTTAATATATATAACATATATAAATTTTTTTAAGAGCTATTTATAAAAGTTTCGGGTAGAATAGAAAGGCCCGTAGGCCCTGAATTACCTTAGGAGACCTTTTTGAGTACACCTCGTAAAGGTTCGTCAAGATAATGTTCGTTGATTAAATCTTTGATAGCTTCGTTGACATGATTTTCCCCTATGCCTGATTCGCCTGCCATATGTAAAACTTGATCAGTAAACGTGCTTGCAGTATTTTGGGTTAACCGTTCAATAATATTTTTTACCATATCTTTGAAGTCTTTCATTATTTTTTCTCCGTAAGAATGTAATATTTGAGTAGTAGTGAAACTTGTTTAAAAACATTTGCCTAAAAAAATAGGTATAATGAAAACTGTTTGTTAATTAAGATAAATCTTTATAACTGTATGGTAGGAAAGTAGTAACAGAAATTTTTTAAAACTTATAGTCGGTGTAGTTTGCTAAAATGTTTTGAGCAACTTCATTTCTTCTCTTAATTAATTTGTATGCAAAAATTCGTCTTCCAAACATTGCACTAAAAACTGTTGTAGTTAAACCGAAAATAAAAATATTTTTTTGGATTTCCGACGGTTCAAAATTATAATTCATGTTTGTAAAAACGTAAGCAAGGCTAGCAATTATTACAGCAGGATATGTAACTTTACATGCAATGTCAAATTGGTGTGCCTAATGGTTATATTTTTGCGTTTTAAGATCTTTTTCGCATTCACGTTCAGTAATTCTAATAAATTGGTCTAAAGAATTAGCTTTTTCTAAAATTTCTTTGTCACTAGGCCATTCTTCCATAAAGTTTAGTTTTTTGTTTCATATTTAATGATTATGAAAATGTTTAAAAACAATTAAATTAATTGTTTGTTAATGGCAAAGAAAAAATCCTTGTTTCAACCTGTAAAAATTGGTTTGGCTATAGGAATTTTGTGGAGTGTTACAGTTTTTATTACAACTATTTATTCAATGTGGACAAACTATGCACCTGATTTCCTAAATATTTTTAGCCAAATGTATCCGGGTCATTCAGTAAGTTTGTTAGGTGCTTCAATAGGTGCTGTGTATGGTTTTGTTGACCTTTTCATAATGGGTTTTATTTTCGCGTGGTTGTATAATAAATTAACAAAATAAAAATGGAAAATTTAATATTATGGGTAATTGTAATTGCTGTAATAATTGAATCAGTTACAATACTAAGCAGATATTTGTTTGGTTCTATAAGGAGAGAATATAAATTGTTGCATCTTCATACTCATATACATCATGGTTACATAGGGTTATTGTTTCTTGTTCTTTACATAATTTTTCAATATGATATATTATTTTTAATTGGCGGTTCTTTATTTTTGTCAGATTTTATCCATCATTTTATTGTTCTTAAAATTTGGATAAGACGCACTGAGTTTCCATAATCTTTATATACGGCCCATATTAATATTATTTCTATGGATAAGTTCCTTAAACAAGCTCAAAAAGATGGTGCTGACTATGCGGAAATAACTAAAACTTCTTCTAATAATACGCATATTGAAATTAATAGTCAAGAAGTTAAAGAAATTAGCCAAGGTGAAACTTTGCTTTATGGTGTGCGAGTTTTGTCTAACGGTTCTTTTGGTGTTGCATATTCTTACAAAGACGATTATAATGTTTTATTTAAGCTTGCAATGAAAAATGCTAAGGCTGTACCTGGGAAAGAACAAATCAAATCTTATCCGCAATATTCTAAACATATTAAAACTGAGTTTAAGAAAAATGTTTTAGATGTTTCTTTAGACGAAAAGAAAAATCTTTTAATGGAACATGCTAAACCTGAAGAAAAAATTGTTAATTTACGTTTAATTTACGGTGATAGTCAGATTAAAAGAGAGTTTTTGAACTCTGAAGGTACGCATTTAACCTGGAACGATTCGAATTGTGGTTATTTTGCTTGGGCGTATGCTAAAGATCATAAAGCTTTTGAGAATTTTATAAAAATTAAGCGGTTGAAAGGTGGATATGAAATTATGAAAACTTTTCCTGAACATGTTAAGTTTGCAATGAAGAAAGCTGTTGAGTTGTTAGATGCTAAACCTGCTAAAGGTGGTTTGTTTGATACTGTAATTGATCAGCCTTTAGGTGGAGTTTTTGCGCATGAGGCTGTAGGGCATGCATGTGAAGCAGATTTAGTTGATAATCATTTGTCTATCTTGGTTGATAAGATAGGAAAAAAAATTGGTAATGAAAATGTTAATATTGTTGACGATGGTACACTGAAAGAATGGGGTTGGATGCCGTTTGATTCTGATGGTGTGAAAGGTATGAAAACACAGTTAATCCAAAATGGCGTGTTAAAAAATTATTTGCATAGCCGTGACACTGCCGCTTTGTTTAACCAGGACTTAACTGGTAACGGTCGTCAGTTAAATGCAGCATATAAAATTATTCCTAGAATGACTAACACTTTTATTGAAGCTGGAGATTCTAACTTTGATGAGATGATTTCTGAAATTAAAGAAGGATATTATCTTAAAGATTCGGCAGGTGGTCAAGTCGACTGTGCAGGTGGAGAGTTTTTGTTTAATGCAATGGAAGGGTTTTATGTTAAAAATGGAGAGATTCAATATCCGGTGAAAAGTGTTTCTTTAGTCGGTAATATTCTTGAAATATTGCATAAAATTAAACTTGTCGGTAAAGATTTAAAGTTTCGTGCCGGAACTTGTGGTAAGTCTGGACAATGGGTGCCAGTAAGTAGTGCTTCGCCGCATATGTTAATTGAGAAAGCGAAGATTGGAGGCGTACAATGATAGATAAAATTGAACAGTACGTGAAAAAAAAGGTTGACCAATATGAATTGTATTATGAAGATCAAAATCAGTTGTCTATGGAATTGAATAAAAATGAAATTACTTTTGTTTCTGAAGGTGAAAGTGAAGCATTAGGTGTTAGGGTTTTTGTTGGTGGTAGATTAGGTTTTTCGTTTACTAATAATTTGAAACGGTTTGAAGATTGTGTTGATCGTGCAATAAAAATTGCTAAGATGAATGATAAAGATAAACATTTTAAAACTTTTGTACCTAAACAAGAATTGAAAAAACCTTTTTTAACAAAACATAATCTTGAAACATTTTATGTTGAAGATTATGCTAAACTGCACAAAGATATTATTTCTAATATGAAAAATGTTCATGCTGGGATTTTCTTAAGTAATGGTTCTTATTCAAAATCAGAGAAAACAAAAAACATTGTTAACTCGGAAGGTGTTAATTTGACTGCTACATCTTTTGCTAATGCGTTGTCAGTTGAACTTTCAATGAAAGCTAATGACAAACTTTTTTCAAATTATAATGATTTTTTAAGTCGTGATCAGTTAAACAGCAATGTTTTGAATGATTTAGCTCAACGTTTAGCGTTTTCCGTTAAGAAAAAAGAAATTAATTCTATGGCTTGTCCAATAGTCTTTCATCCTGATGCTTTGGCGTCGTTGTTTAACCATAGTTTAACTTTTGCAATTAACGGAGAAAATGTTTTGAACAAGAAATCTTTTTTAGCAGACAAACTTAATAAAAAAGTTGCAAACACGTCGTTAACAATCTTGGATAATCCGTTGGAATCAAATCTATTCTCATTCAGACGTTTCGACGATGAAGGTTATCCGACGCAAAAAACGAATATAATTGAAAATGGTAAACTGAAAAATTTCTTATACGATTCATATAACGCAAAAAAAGCTGGAATGCAAAACACCGGGCATGCAGCAAGGGTTGCATCTTCTTTACCACAAATCAATCCTACAAACGTAATCATTAAGCCAGGAAAGACCGATGTTGTAAAACAAGTCGATAAAGGTGTTTTTATTCGTCAGCTAATGGGTGTTCATACGATGAATGCTGCAACTGGTGATTTTTCTTTAAACATTTCTGAAGGTTATTACATTGAAAAAGGTAAAATTAAACATCCGTTACAAAATACTATGGTTGCCGGTAACTTGTTTGAAATTCTTAAGAACATTCAAGCTTACGGTAAAATCCAAAGTGAAGCGTATGGTGGCGAAGGTGCTGTAATTACCACTTATTATATGCCGGATATTTTAGTAAAAGAATTGAAAATAATCGGTCAAAATTAATCTAACCTTTTTTGGTTAATGTAACGTTTCATATCATACTTGATAGTATCCAGATCTTTTTTCATATCTTCTTCCATAGCTTTATATTTGTTTTTTTCAAAGAACATGTCATAAGCTTCTCTCAAGAACCGTCTTAAACCGCTTTTTTCTTGCACTGTCCATTCGTCTTCAACATCTTTCATGATGTAAGGGTTAAAGCCAATTGTAATGTCGCCTTTTTGCATGGTTTTTTGTTTACCTTTATCTTCAATGACAACGTCTTCAGCCACGAAATCGATACCATATTCAAATCTGATTTTAGCGTAATATGCAATTCTTCGGTCACATTTCCAGAAAATATGGTACTTTTTCTTACCGCTACCCATATCCATTTCGTCAGCTTCAATCTCCCAAACGTCATAAGCCCTGTCAGTGAACCATTTACGTGAAGTTTTGAACAAATCTTTGTAGCTTAAAGTAACATTCGTTTTTTTAATGGTTTGTTTCAGACCCAAGAATACCTTTTGTACCATATTTCTAAAATAGAGATACTGGACCTTATAAAGTTTTCTTTAATAGAAAGAGTCTTTTATTGTCTGTTCTAAATCGTCAGTTTCAATGGAAAGCTGTTCCCATTTCACGTCTATACGTTGGGCAATTAACTTTTCGTACAAATCTCGTATAAAATCCCAAAAATGGCTTTTACCTGTGAAGAAGTTTTTGTAATCTTTTTCAATCCAGGAGTTGACGAAAACTTCGAATCTTCCTTTTGCAACAGTGATTTGTTTACCATCACGTTCGATTGCTACCGGATGTTCGTCGCGTGAAATAATCCAAATTTTCATCCAGAATCTGTGGTAGTTTCCAGTGTCTTTGAAAGCGTTAAACTCGCACTTTGTCATACGTGTTTGGCCAGTAGATTTAGCATCTTGGCCTTTCATGAAAGGTACATAACCGTTTTGGAAGAACCAGCCTCGGATTGCATCATATGTAACCTGTTGGTTAAACAATCCATGATGCTTAATTTGCATATGTGGTCTAACGTTAAGTTTTTCTCCCATTGTATTAAATATTAGTTTGAAACCTTATATTTGTTTCGATTTGAGAAGTTTTATATATTATTTAAAGATACTAATACCTAATGGCAAATCTTTATCATTGGGCTGACCAAGTTGCTCAAAGAGTAATAGCAGAGAAAGGTGATAAGAAATTGTATACCTTGGCTGCTGGTATTACTCCGTCAGGTGTTGTACATATTGGCAACTTTCGTGAAATTATTACTGTTGAGCTTGTTGAACGTGCTTTGAAAACTTTAGGAAAAAAAACTCGTTTTATTTATTCCTGGGACGATTACGATGTTTTCCGTAAAGTTCCGCAGAATTTGCCTAAGCAAGATGTTCTTAAAAAATATCTTAGATATCCTGTTACAGAAGTGCCTGATACTTTAGGTTGTCACAAATCTTATGCTGAACATTTTGAAAAGTTAGTTGAAGATGTGTTGCCAGAAGTAGGTGTTAATCCAGAGTATCTTTACCAACATAAAATGTATCAAAAAAGTAAGTATGCAGAACAAATTAAATTTGCTTTGAACAATGCTGATAATATTGCTGAAATTTTGAACGAGTATAGGAAAGATAAATTGTCTAAAGATTGGTTGCCTATTAAAGGTTATTGTCCTAAGTGTAAAATTGATGAAATAAAATTTTCTGATTATGATGGTAAATATAATATTAAAATTACTTGCAAGTGTGGGTTTTCTGAATCAATTGATTTTCGTAAACAAGGTGTTGTTAAGTTGCCGTGGCGTATTGACTGGCCAATGAGATGGAAATTTGAACAAGTTGATTTTGAACCTGGCGGTAAAGAACATTCTACTGAAGGTGGTTCGTTCACAACAGCTAAAGAGATTGTAAAACTGTTTGACTGGACAGCTCCTACTTACCAACGTTACGATTTTATTACTGTTAAAGGTGAGGGCGGTAAAATGTCTAGTTCGTTAGGTAATGTAATTGATTTGCGTGATGCTTTAGAAATTTATGAACCTGAAATTGTAAGATGGTTGTTTGCAGGTACAAGACCTAACGCAGAGTTTACAATTGCTTTTGATTTAGATGTTTTAAAAGTTTATTCAGATTTTGACAAATGCGAACGTATTTTTTATGGCGAAGAAAAAGTTAATGAAAAACAGTTGGAAAAGCAAAAAAGGATTTATGAGTTAAGTGCCGTTGACAAACCTTTGAAAAAAATACCTATCCAACCCTCGTTTAGGCATTTAACTATGATTTTACAAATTAATGGTTTAGATATTAATCAAGTTGTTAAGGTTTATGATGTTAAAGGTAAGGAAGATAAAGAAAAAATTAGAAAACGTGCAACGTGTGCTAAGAACTGGATTGAAAAGTATGCACCTGAAGAGTTTAAGTTTCAAGTTAAAGAAAAAAATGATGTTAAGCTTAAAGGTAAGGAAAAAGAATTGTTTTTAGAGATTGCTAAAAAATTAAAACAAAAAGATTGGACAGATAAAGAGTTGCATGAAGAGTTTTATGTTCTTATAAAAAATTATGATGTTGACAACCAAGAATTTTTTGAAATTGCATACAACATTATTGTCGGTAAAGATAAAGGTCCACAATTAGCTAATTTTATTTTAACAATAGGTAAAGAAAAAATAATAAAATTGTTTTCTTCAGTTTAATTAAACATTTCTGCTACTTTAAGCACTACGTTGCCCATGCCGAATTTCATTTTTGCACCGAAAGTTAATGGTTCATAAATAATAAGTTCTTCTTCAAGCGCTTGGAACAAGTCTATCTCTCCGTAAAAAATTCCTTCAAGAGTTTCGCTTGTCGTGAAAATGTTTAGAGTAGGTTTTTCGCTAGGTTCAGTTCCGATATAATTTAAAAATTCTTTTTCAAACTCGACTGTTAACATATATTCGTTGTCAACGTAGATGTTAGCTTTTTGGTTTTTTATCAAATATTTAACTGGGCCAGGAAGAGTTTCAACTTGTTCATTATAACCTGAGATTAATTCGTCCGGGTTTTCAGTTAGTTCTAATATCAATAAATCCAAGTTAGAATATCTTTGAGAAACACGGTCCATAGAAGGTAAATCCTGAATATTCGATAATGGTTGCTGTTGCATTTGTGGGTTAGGTGTTCTTTGTTGGCGTTGTAATGCGCCTTGCTGGTTTTGTTGGAAATTTTGACCCATAGCTGCAAAAGTTGTAACTAGGTTTCGGTTTGATTCGAACAAACTTGCCGAGCCGATAGAGCATAACATTAGAATTGTTATTAAACTTATAATGAATAATTTTCCTTTCATGGTGCAAAAATATAAGATTTTGTTCTATTTAACTTTTTTTATTTTAAGGAATTAATTATTTTATCGATATTAACATTGCTAATATCTTGTTTTACCAAAGGTTTCTTAGAAATTTGCGGTAATTGGTCAGCGTATGTAAGTTTTTTTGTTTGGTAAAAAACTCCAAGAGGTATCTTGTTGCCCCATTCTTGACATTTTTTGTATGCCAAATGTTTATCATTAGTTTTATAATTCGTGTTATTGATATCGTATACTCTTTTCTGAAAATATTGGTACGTGTTTACCTTGTTTAACGTGATGCAAGGTTGTAAAACGTCTATAACTGAAAAACCCTTATGTGTGATAGCTTGTTTAATTGTTTTTGTTAGATGTTTGACATTGCCTGAATAGCTTCTAGCGACGAAAGTTGCACCTGCCGCTATGCTTAATTCTATAATGTTAACAGGATCTTCAATGTTACCATGAGGCGTTGACTTGGTTACAAAACCTCTTTCACTTGTTGGAGATGTTTGGCCTTTAGTTAACCCGTAAATTTGGTTGTTATGGATTAATAATGTAATGTTCATGTTCCTTTTGGCAGCGTGTAGAAAATGGGCACTGCCGATGGCTAAAGTGTCTCCGTCGCCAGCGTCGACTATAACAGTTAAGTCTGTGTTTGACAAGTGTACGCCTGTAGCTACTGTTAAACCTCTGCCATGAATCGTATGGAAACCGTAAACATTTATCCAGTGTGGAGTGTTAGATGAACAACCTATCCCTGAACACATTACTATATTATGCGGTTCTAGTTTTAGTTCCGTGAATGCTTGTTTCAAAGATTGTTGTATACCGAAATTTCCGCAGCCTGGACACCATGTAGGTTTTTCTTTCCTGTCAAATTTCATTTTAACACCTCTCTCACAATATCTTTAGGATAGAAAGGTCTGCCGTCGTATTTTAAATATTTATTTTTTATATCGATACAAGTATGTTCTTTGATTAAAGATCCTAACTGTGCTGAATAGTTTCCTTCAATTAAAAAAATCTTTTTTGCTTTTGATAATATTTCTTTTACTTGTTTTGCTGGGAAAGGTTCCATGTAAATGATTTGTAAAAAGTTTGCATTGACTTTGTTTTGTTTTAATAATTCTAGCGCTTCTAAGATCGCACCTTTAGATGAACCCCAACCTACCAAAGTTGTTTTTGCGTTAACATCTCCGTGTAATTTAACCATGTTTTTGTATTTTAATTTTTTTAATTTTTTCATTCTTTTATCCATCATCTTAGTTCTGATGATAGAACCTTCTGCAATTTTACCTTCTTCATCATGTTCGTCGCCTGCAGAAGTGTAAGTTGTGCCTTTAGTACCTGGCAAAACCCTAGGTGAAATGCCGTCGGCTGTGAATGCGTATCTTTTGTAAGAACTGTTAGCAGTTTTTTGTATTTTTCCTCTATTAATTATTGTGTTAGTGTTGAAAGGTTTTATTGTTGAATAAGCTGTTGCTAAATGTTTATCAGAAATTATCATTACAGGTGTTTGGTACATTTCTGCTAAATTAAAAGCATTGATCGTTTCTAAATAACATTCTTCTTGGTCTCCGGGGGCAATTAAGATTTTTGGAAAATCGTCTTGTGATGCGGATAGCATAAACTTTAAATCGCCTTGGCCTGTTCTCGTCGGTAAACCTGTGCTTGGGCCTGGTCTTTGACAGTTTATTATTACAACTGGTACCTCTGCTGAACCTGCAAAGCCTAAACCTTCGACCATTAACGAGAAACCGCCGCCAGAAGTTGCTGCCATGCTTCTAACTCCAGCATAACCTGCACCAATTGCCATGTTGATAGCGGAAATTTCGTCTTCAGTTTGTTTCATTACTAAATTATATTCATATTCTTTAGAAACAAAATATTGCATGATGCTGGTAGCAGGTGTCATTGGGTAAGATGACATGAATTTGCATCCTGCTTTGATTGCACCTATAGCTATAGCAGTGTTGCCGTCGACCATGATGTTATTTTTAGTTTTTTGTTTAACAATTTCGTAACCGCATAAACATTTTTTGCCTAACTCGTAACCTTGCTTTGCAGCTTGGATGTTTTTGGTTACTATCTCTTTACCTTTTTTCTTAAATATAGATTCTAATAATGATTGTAAGATTGAAAAATCAATTTTTAACACGCCTAATGTTGCTGCAATTGCAGGCGTGTTTTTGAACGAAGGGTTGCCTAATGTTTCTTTTGCGATTTTTGTTAACGGGACAGGAATTTTTTTTATGTTATTAATATTTACATTAAGACCTTCGTCGTAAATAATTATTCCACCTTTTACAATAAAGTCTTTGTTCCTGTCAATTGTTTCTTGGTTTAATGCAACTAAAATGTCTATCTCTTTAATTTCAGAAGTTAAAGGTATCGTATCGGTACGAACTTGTACTGCGTTGTGTCCTCCTCGAATTAATGAAGGATATTCTGCTGTTGTGTAGAAATATAAACCTGATAAAGAACAAATCTTAGAAAATAAAGCACCGGCAGTCATTATGCCGTAACCAGCTTCACCTCCTATTTTCCAGTTAAGTTTATTTTTTTGCATTGTTTGTGGAGCGGATATATCGGTTCGCGCTGAATGCTGCGAGAACTCCTTCAGCTGCGCAGATAATAATTTGTTTTAATTGGTTATTAGTACAATCGCCGGCAGCGAAAATTCCTGCCACGTTAGTTTGGGCTTCTTTGTTAGTCATGATTTGAGCTTTTTCATCCATTTTTACGCCTAAATTTTTAGCAAGTTCAGTGTTAGAAGTATGACCTATTGTTACAAATAAACCTTCTAATGCAAGTTCTTTTTTACCTTTGTAAGGTTTATCTAACTCAATAGCGTTCATGAACTTATCGCCTTTGATTTTAGTAATGTTAGTTTTGTAAATGATTTCAATATTTTTATTTTTGTTAATCATGTCGATATTAATAGGTTCTGCTCTTAAAGCATCGCCACGATAAATAATGTAAACTTTTTTTGCATACTTTGCTAACAGGTCTGCTTCGATTGTAGCTGCATCTGAACCGCCTACAACGCCTACCATTTTATCTTTAAACATTGCAGCATCGCAAGTTGCACAGTAACTTACGCCTTTACTACGAAATTCTTTTTCGCCTTCAACAGGTAAGATACGAGGTTCTGAGCCTGTAGCGAAAACAACAGTTTTTGTTGAATACATTTCTCCAGATTTTGTTTTAACTTCAAACCCATTATTTTTTTTCTTAACATTAACAATTTCATCATCCTTAAACTCAACTTTTAAACTGTCAACATGTTCTTTAAATTTTTTAATTAAGTCCATGCCAGTAATTCGAGTATAACCAGGATAATTTTCTACCCAGTGAGCATCGTTCATTAAACCGCCAACCTTTTCCCCAATAATCAAAGTTTTACGTTTATATCTAGCAGAATAAATAGCACAGCTCATTCCAGCGCAACCGCTACCGATAATTAACACATCTAACTTATTCATATTAATTCTTTACCTTCATTCTTAATATGAATAATATTTACTGGACAGCTTTGGGCAGCTTCCATATTTTTGTCTAAATCATCTTCTTCAATTGATGTATTAATTGGACTGGCTTTATTATCTTCTTTCATTTCCCAGTTTTCAGGACAGACTGAAGCGCAAGCGTTACACCCTATACACTGGTCCCTATCTTGGGTAATAGTATATTTTGCCATAGATGTGTATTTAGTTTTCGTTATATATAAAGTTTGCTTTCCTAAAGTTTTATATATTAATTTTGTATATATTGTAAACATGAAAAAGAGTGTAATAGTAATTATCTGTATAATATTACTTTGTACTTCCATTGTTACTGCTTCTTTTGCTAATTTTATTACAGGGAGTGCAGTAATTGAGCCTAAAGAGACAAGCATTTTTTCAATCTTAAAAAGTAAATTAACTGGTTTCCTTGTTTTACGTACAAGGTCAGTTTGTGGCGACGGGCAGTGCGATTTTAAAGAAGGTATTCGATATAAATATTATCAAACTTGTCCTGAAGATTGTGCCCCAATAATAACACCTAATCAAGTAATTCCTGACTTATGTTTAGATAGTGACGAATGTTCTAGTACTAAAACTTGAGATATGATTGATTCAGCGTGGTAGATAGTTTTAAAAATAATGTTCTTTTCTTTATTTTAAAATGAAACCAAAAGCTTTTGTTATAAAATTTATCTTTGAAGGTAATAGTATTCAGACACAAATGAAAACGCAGAATGTTTCGCCTCAAGAAGCACTTGGGTTATTAGACATGGCTAAGTCTGAGATTTTAGAGAAGTTAAGTAAAGGTAGGCATCAAATGTTTTCAGGAGTAAGCAAGAATGAGTGATTGTATCTTTTGTAAGATTGTTGAAGGTTCTATTTCTTGTACTAAAGTTTATGAAGATGATGAGGTGTTGGCGTTCTTAGATGTTGCGCCTTTGGCAAAAGGACATTGTTTGGTTGTTCCTAAAAAACATTTTGAATTTATTTGTGAAGTTTCAGATATTGGTCAAGTCGCTTTGGCTGTTCAGAAAATTGCTAAAGTTCTGGGCGAATTGAACGATGGTGTTAATGTTTTACAAAATAATGGTCGAAGTGCTGGACAAGTTGTTCCGCATGTACATTTTCATTTGATTCCGCGTAATGAAGGAGATAATGTAAATTTGGGTTTGTGGAATATTGTTGAATATGCTGAAGGCGAAGCTTTTTCGTTGGCTGAGAAAATCAAAAGTCTTTTAAATAAAGCTTGAATGAAGTTTCTTATATTAAGCCACCGTAGCTCAGTGGTAGAGTGCGAGTCTCATGAGCTCGTGGTCGTGGGTTCAACTCCCTCCGGTGGCATTG
>JBDRJY010000021.1:0-39669 GCA_043814545.1 archaeon
CTCCGGTGGCGTAGTTATCATAATCTATATTGGTTTTTAAAAAATTCATATGGTTTCAATTAGAACCAATTGGTTACCAAAAAGTTTATATAGTTTCAGATGTTACCAAGGACTATGGCAAAGAAATTACCGAAATTTAAACAAGAGGAACTTAATGAAGCATATCAGAAAGTACAAATTTGGTTTTTTGCGTATCCTGATAGAGAGTTTAGTTTAAATGACCTTACAGAAGAATTAAAAATCTCTAAGACTACGGCTAATCGTGTTGTACATCAATTAGTTGATGAAGGTTTTCTTAATTTAGAGATTTTAGGTAAATTATGGCGAATCTCATGCAATAAAGATCATTTATACAATTATTCTCGGAAAATTAGTAACAATCTAACATTAATAAAAGAATCACCTATATTAGAAAGTATCCATCAAATTATACCTAATCCAAGAGCAATAATATTATTCGGAAGTTATAGGAAAGGGGATGATAACGAAAACAGTGATATTGATATTGCTGTTGAAGTTTTCAATAATGAAGACCTTAAAATCGAAGATTTAGGAATTATCCATGAATTAGGTTTTAGAAAAAATGTGCAAGTTACTTTGCATATATTTTCGAGAAACAAAATTGATTTAAACTTGTTTGCTAATATTGCTAACGGAATCGTTTTGGAAGGATTACTTGAGGTGAAACCTTGAAAATAAGATATAAACGGCCAGATAAGAAAAATGCGTTAAGTATCGTTGAAGCTGCAAAAAGAGATATGAAATTTACATTGACTATAAAACCTAATGAAAATTCTGCTTCAACAATAGTAAGAAATGTTTATGAATCGTTTAGGATGCTAGGTGATGCTTTATTAGTAGCTAAGGGAATAAGTTCTGAAGACTATTTGATGCCAATAAAAGAATTGATGAAGGTTAAGGTGGAAACTAAAAGGCCTATAAATTTAATAGATAACTTAAGAAGGCTCAGGCACAATGTTAATTATTATGGTTATAAGCCAAATTTAGAAGAAGTGAAAGATGTGATTTCTGTTGCTAAAACTTGTTTTGAACCTTTATACAAAGCAGTTTTTGAAAAAATAAATGAATAAGAATGTGATAGAAATAAGATTTTTTTTTGAGGATTTTCTGACACTTAGAATAGGATTTTTGTTTGAGTCTGAGTTTGAAAAATTCTCTTCTGATAATTTCTTTTTTCATATGTCAGCTAAGATTAGCTAACATATTAGTACTGGTGACATATGTCACTAGACTACACAAAGAAAATTATTTTGTGTTATCCCGAAACTGGTTAACATCCCGAAACTGGTTTACAGTTGAGTGAGTTCTTTCCAGATTTCATGAGGTGTTTTATAGTATAAGCTCATGTGGGGTCTTTCACAATTGTAGTGTTTAATGAAGTCTTTTAGATTGCTGAATGTGCCTGTAGCATATTCTGTTTTGTATGTAAGAAAAAACCTTTCTGCCTTACCATTGGTTTGTGGTCTGTTAACTCTTGCTAGATAATGTTTTATTCCTAATATATTGAGTTCTTTTCTAAATTGTGTGCTATCTTGGTCAGCATTAGGATGGTTAGCATAGTATTGAGCTCCATGGTCTGTCATTATGCTTTTAGGTTTGCCTTTTTCTGCTATTCCTCCTCTTAGTAAGGCTATGCTTTTTTCTGCTGTAGCACTAGGAAATATTCCATAGCTAGTAATATATCTTGTTCTATCATCTATGTATATGCTTAGTTGTTTTCCTGTGAATGGGTCGTAACTCCAGTCTGTGTGCCATAAATCATTAGGATTTGGTAATTCATATCTTACCCATTTTCTAGATTTTTGCTTACGAAAATTAGGAATTATTAAATCATTTCTAATTAACACCTTTTCTATTTGTCTATGACTTATTCCAAATCCTTTTCTTTTAAGCCATTGTTCTATCATAATAGGACCATAACCATAACGTTTACGGATATCTAGAATGATCTCAACAGAATTAGGACTAAGAACTGTTTCAGGTCTTCCAGTTTTATGGTCTTTAAGGCTGTCCCATCCTTCTTTTTTATATTTCTGCATAATTTTATATGCTGAAATTCGACTAATATTTTGCGCCCTAGAAACATAATTTACTGGTACTCCTTTCAATATTTGCTTAACAATCCACACTCTTTTTTTAAAATTTAGTTTATACATACATATCACCTCAAAGTGATATGCATATGTTAACTAAAAACGTGATAGCACACAAAGAAAATTATTTACATACTTTTATATACCTAAAATCCTTTTTTATTAATAATGGATCTAGAAAAAGAAATTAAACAAATTAAAGATAGAAATAAAAAAGTTGAAGCTGACAAAGCTTGGGAAGTAAGTTTTTTTCGAAGAACAGTTATTACTTTAATGACTTATTTTATAGTTGTTTTGTTTCTTTGGTTAATTCAAGTGCCGAACTATTGGTTAAATGCTCTTGTACCTACTGGCGGATTTGTTATTTCCACTTTAACTTTACCGATTATTAAAAATTGGTGGATTAAAAAAATATACAATAAATAAAAATAGATTTATCCTCATACAAAAGTAACCTTTATAAATAAATCCGATTTACTTTAAATTTCTGTGAAATCTAAATTAAAAACTTTATTGTTAATAGGTGCATTAGGTTTAATTTCTCCACTAGGGACTGCTGAAGGAAAAAAATCTAAAAAGAAGGTAACAGATTTTAAAACAGAATATAAATCTTGCCGTAAACGTGCATGTAAAGATGATTTTATGTTAAATTTTATGGACCGTTATAATTCTAATTGTCGTTTTATGTTTGATGAATTATGCGAGTATGAAGAAATTAGGCCTGAAGCTCAAGCTCAGTCTGACCTTTGTTTAGAACAGTTATGTTATGATCGAACTTTTTTAACTTTGCTTAGCTGTTATGGAAAAAATTGTGACGACCTTATAGGATATTGTTGTGATGATTATAAGAGTAGGTTGGATAATGTTGATGATGATAGTGCTGAATAATTTATTCTAAATTAGTTATAAATTCAGGTTGAACAATTTTAGAATTGATTGTCATACCGACACGTTTTTCCAAAGCTAAGTCAATCATTGCTTGTAAACGACTACGTACTTTTTTATTAACATTAAATATTTTATTACGCATTTCAGTTAGTTCTAACCTTGTTATTCCTTTTTCTTTTTCTATCATTAAATATTCCCTAAACAATTCATAATCAAAGTCAGGATAATCTTCAATAACATTCATTGGTTTTCCGCAAAGGATAGTTATTTTCGAAGGTAAAGGTGGAGTAAGTAAAGGGATTGGCCAAACTCCTATGTGGTCAAGGAACTTTGTATCAAAGGCTTTATCCAAACCAAACTGGGAACTAATTTCTTTCAAAAGAAATTTTGTGTTCGCTAAATTATAATGGATTTCTTCCAAACCTATGACTGCCACAGGTACAATCGGAGATTCAGTTGCTAAAGCTGTTGTTAAATAACCGCCATATTGCCAGGAAAAACCTTTAACTTCTTGGACCTTATATCGATTCCATGAAGGTTTAAACAAATCATCGTCGCCGCCAGGGAAAACGCCGACTCTTTTATCTCTTCGCAATAATTCTAAGGCTGTTTCACGTTCGCCTAAGATCATACCAAGTTCATGTATCCATTTCTGGTTAGCGTAAATCTTATGTGCCATGAAATATGTAGTCTTACCTGATGCTTTGAATATTTGTGTGTTAAGCCAAATTCCGTCCATAGGTAAAGTGCCTGAATGGTTAGCAACAATTACAGCACGGTTATTAGGAATATTTTCAACACCGTAAATTTCTGGTCGCCAATATAATGAAGCTAGTTTATACAAAGGATTGTTGATAGTAAATGTAAGATTTTCGCGTAACTTGTCTTCGTTTTTAAGAATTTCTTCGACAATCATTACTGATTTATCTTTTATAACTGGTTTTTATACTTTCTGATAAAAACCCCTAGAGGAATATTAACCACTAATGAGTAGTCACCAAATAGAAAGCTTTATATACTATTGCTGATTCCAATTCTACTAAGAGAGCAATTACTATTAATGAGAGAGCACTTGTCACGTTATGAACATTTCGCTTTTTCTAGGTGAGTGCTATGAGGTAACAATAAGAATGAAACTATTTGAAAATATGGGCTTAAGCAATGAGTTACTAGGAGCCATACAAAAATTAGGTTTTAGTAAACCGACACAAATTCAAGAAATGTCTATCCAAGATATTGTAAAAGGCAAAGATGTTATTGGTGAATCTTCAACCGGTTCAGGAAAAACTTTAGCTTTTGGTTGTGGTGTTATACAGCAGGTAATCCCTGGAAAGGGTCTTCAGGCTTTGATTTTAACGCCAACAAGAGAGCTTGCAGAGCAAGTTAAAGAAGAATTAAAAAGGTTATCATTTCAAAAACATTTGAAAATGATTGCTGTTTATGGTGGTGTTTCTATTAGTCCACAAATTCATGATTTAATGAGGTCGGAAGTCGTAGTGGCTACACCTGGTAGACTTTTGGATCATTATCGTCGAAGAACAATTGATCTTTCAAAAGTTAAATTACTTGTTTTAGATGAAGCTGATCGTATGCTTGATATGGGATTTATTGATGAAGTTGAACACATTATTCGGTCTTGTCCAAAGCAAAGGCAAACTTTGTTTTTCTCGGCTACAATTTCAGCTAGGATTCAAACCTTAGCAAACAGATATATGAATAATCCTATAAAAGTTACAGCGGAAAAACAAGTTGATCCTAGCAAACTTAAACAGGTTTATTATAATATAATAAATAACATGAAGTTATCATTATTAACGCATTTGTTAGAAAATGAAAAATCTGGACTTGTTATGGTTTTTTGTAATACGCGGCGTACAACTGATTTTGTTGTTAAAAATCTTTGTGCAAATAAAATTGATGCAACAGCTATTCATGGTGGTTTATCGCAAAATAAACGTTCAAGAACAATTGATATGTTTAATGGTGCTAAGGTTAGTGTTTTAGTTTGTACTGACGTGGCAGCTCGAGGTTTACACATTGAAAATGTTTCGCATGTTTATAATTATGAAATTCCTAAAGATCCTAAAGATTATGTTCATAGGATTGGACGTACTGCTCGTGCAGGTGAAAATGGTAAAGTTGTAAACTTATTATCAAATTCTGACCATGATAATTTTTCAAGAGTTAAGAGTGAATATCGTACATTTACAATTAGTATGGTCGAAAAGCCTTTTTTGAAAACAGTTGTTGCTGTTAGAGCTGATAATTCAGATTATCAAAGAGGAAATAATCGGGGTTTTAGTAGAGGTAATAGCCGTGGTTATAGCCGTGGTGGTAATGGTAATAGCCGTGGTTATGGTCGAAGTAATGATCGTAGTAATGATAGTCAAGGTAATAGCCGTGGTTATGGTCGAAGTAATAATCTAATTAATGATAGCCAAGGTAATAGCCGTGGTTATGGTCGAAGTAATAATTTAAGTAATGATAGCCAAGGTAATAGCCGTGGTTATGGTCGAAGTAATAATCTAAGTAATGATAGCCAAAGTAATAGCCGTGGTTATGGTCGAAGTAATGATCGTAGTAATAATGAGTCTGCAAAACGAACTGGTAACAACTATAAAGGCCGACCTAAATATTTTCGATAGTTTTTATATTAAAAAAATTTTTATTTGAATTATGGATGTGGATATTACTTCCCATCCAATAAGACAAAGTAATAAAAGTTACGGATATTGTACAACAATTAAAACAGTTTATGATATGTTATTATTTATTGATTAACTTTATGAAGTTTACAAATGAAATAATTTTTTACATTCTTTTTTATAATATTTTAAGAATATGTAAGTAGTTATTAGTACCATTGCTAAACTGAAATATTGTCCCGCGCTTAGCCCTAACCATCTTGCATCTTCTCTTAAAAAATCTATAAAAAATCTTCCCAAACCCATGAAAAATATTAAATTTAAGAAAATGAAACCAGGTTTGTGTTTGTTTAAATTAATTAAAACTAAAACGCCTGCCACTAAAAATCTTTTTAGTGCTGAATATAATTGTATTGGGTGTCGACATTCTTCGTAACCCGGAAAGATAACGCACCATGATGATTCTGTTGGTGTGCCAGGTAATTCTCCGTTGATAAAGTTTGCAATTCTTCCAAAAGCCAAAATGATTACTGCAGGTATGGAAATTATGTCGGCCAATTGTAAAAATTTTATGTTGTTTTTTTTAGAAAACCATAAACCTACCAAAATTACGCCTAATAATCCACCATGAAACGACATTCCGCCTTGCCAAAAGTATAAAATTTTCCATGGTTGTGCTAAGTAGTAACTAGGTTCCCAAAAAATCACATGGAATAATCTTGAACCTATCAAAACGCCTAAGATTAAATAGAAAATTAAGTCGTAAATCTGTTCTTTATTTAAAGGAACTTTGTTTTTCTTTCTCATATATTCAAGAAAAAATAACACGAATAAAAATCCTATAACATATACTAAACCATAGTATCTAATCTCAAATGGTCCAAAAGTTAACAAAGTAGGATCTAAGTTGTGAATCCACATATTAATTCATTCTCTTTAGAACTTTATTTATCTTTCTATATTAGTGAAGAATTAATTTCTAACAACTGTTTTAAATGTTTGTTTCGTGTTGTTTTTAAATCAACTGTCCCTTTAACAAATTTGTTAACTAGATTGCCTGTACGTTCGCCACTTAACAAGTGTGGCATGATTACGTAATCTGCGCCTGCTTCGTAAAGGTCTAAGGCTTCGTGTAAATGGTTTGCGCTAACGAAAATTTTACATTTAGGATTGACTTCTTTAACATAATTTAACATGATAATATTATCTTTTTCTTGTGGGACTGTTGATAAAATTATTTTTGCTTTCTTAACTTTAATTCGTTTTAAAATTTCTAAATTTGCCATATCTCCATACATACAAGGTATCTTTTTGCTTGTAAGCTTTTCAATTATTTCGGGATTGAAATCTACAATCAAGATTTTGGTTTTAAGATTTTTTAGTAAAGATAGGATTGTGGTGCCCATACGATGGTAGCCGAACATAATTATTTGACGTTCTTCATGTTCTTTGTAACCAAACATTCTTTTTTTAACGGAAATTTTATCTAAACTATTAAGAGGTTTGGAAATAATATTGTAGAAAAATAATTCGTACTTAATTATATAAGATGTCATAGTAATTGTAATCACGGCTAAAATTATTGTTAATGAAAATAATTCTGGCGACATTGTTTTTTGGACCATCATTACTAAAATTAAAGCGAATTCACTGATTTGTGCTAATGAAACTGCGCTTACAAATGCATTACGTTTTCCATAACCGAATAAGCTTAGGATTAGCATAATAAAAATTGGTTTTAAAATTAAAATGATTATTAAAAATAAAATTAGTGGTAAAATTAAATTGTTGAAATTTACTAAAACTAACTGCATTCCTAAAGTTGCAAAGAAAATTGTTGAGAAAAAATCTTTTAATGGACTGATTCTTCCAATTATGTTTAAGTTATAAGGTAAGTTTGCTAAGATTACACCGCCAATAAAAGCGCCGATTGCTAAAGAAAAACCTAAAGTGTGTGCAAAAAGTGCGAAAAGGAAACATATTGCTATTGAAAGTAAAAATAAAAGTTCTGCTGATTTTGCTGCAAACTTAAAAAAAGGTTTAATAGCAAACTTGTTCGTGATGTAAGCAACTGAACCTAACAAAAGACCTTTAATGAAAATTATTAAAAATGCTAAGGCTGAAGCATTTTCGCCAAGGCCTAATAATGCCAAAGCTAAAATTACTAAAACGTCTTGCACAAATAAAATACCTAAAATTAGTCGACCGTGTAATGTGTTGATTTCTTCTTCATCGGATAATAATTTTATCACTATCATAGTACTGCTGAATGCGACAATTAATCCTGCATAAATTGAGTTGATAGTATCAAATCCTAGCAACGATCCGACAAAGAAACCACATAGAAATGTCATAAGGACCTGGAATATGCCGCCAATGCCGACTGCCCATCCTACCTTCTTAAGTTTGTTTAAATCTATTTCTACACCAACAACAAATAGTAAAAAGATTATACCTAACTCTGATAAGCTTTTAATCAGTTCAATGTCTTGGATTAAACCTAGAACCATTGGTCCGATGATAATTCCTGTAATTACATAGGCCGGAATTAAAGGCTGTTTCAGTGCTTTAGCGATGTAAGCAAAGATTGCGGCCAAAATTAGAATTGTTCCTAGCTCAAATAATAAAGTAGTTTGTAAAGTTGCACCAACGGGATCTATAACCATGAATATATAGAGTTGATTTTTATGTTTATAAAAGTTTTGAGACGAAATGATTATAAACTTAAAACTCGTATTGAGATATGTAATGAAAATCATGGCTAAGGATAAACCTTCTACTGGCACTGTTGTAGAATTTTATACTGAGAAAGACGCAAAAAATATTAAAGATTTTTATGGAAAACAAGGCGAAGTACATCTTAATTATGTTGGAAAAGAACGTAAAATCTTTGTAGGTTTAGGCGAAAAAAATAAGTTGCATCTTGATGGATTACGTGTTGCGTGTGAAGGTGCTATCAAGTTTGCTAAACAATTAAAAATTCAACATTTTGATGTTAAGTTTCCACATTATTTTAAGGAAAATGTTGAGTGTGAAGCTTTAATCTCAGGGTTTACTTTAGCAAACTATCAGTTTACCAAATATAAAACTAAAAAAGAAGAAAAAGGTTTAAAACAAATAAATTTTCTTTGTAAAAATAATTCTTTAATTAAGGAAACACAAAAAATTACTGATAATGTAATATTGGCGCGTGATTGGATTAATGAAAATGCGTCGGACAAGTATCCTGAACAGTTAGTAAAGCTTGCGAAAGATGTTTGTAAAAAACTTAACATTAAGTGTAAAGTGTTTAGTGAAAAAGAAATTAAAAAAATGGGGATGAATCTTTTATATGCAGTTGGTGAGGCTAGTGCTCATAAATCTGCTTTTGTTGTTATGGAATACAAAGGCGGAGGTAAAGAAACTATTGCTTTGGTTGGTAAAGGTGTAACATTTGATTCAGGTGGTTTGAATTTGAAACCTACAGGGTATATGGAAACTATGAGGCAGGATATGAGTGGAGCGATGGTTGTTTTAGCAACATTAAAAACTGCAGCTGAATTGAAACTTAAAATTAATTTAATTGTTGCAATGCCGTTGTGTGAAAATATGATTGGACCTACAGATTACAAACCTGGTGATGTGTTAAAATCTTATAATGGTAAATTCGTTGAGATTTGGAATACGGATGCTGAAGGAAGAATGATTTTAGCTGATGCCTTATCTTATGTCGTAAAAAATTATAAGCCTGATAAAATTGTAAACATTGCAACTTTAACCGGAGCTATCATGATAGCGTTAGGTACAAAAGTGGCAGGATTGTTTTCTAACAATGATAAACTTTCGAATGATTTAATTCAAGCTGGTAAAAATGTTGACGAGCTTCTTTGGCGAATGCCGACTTTTGATTTCTATAAAGAAATGTTGAAAAGCGATATAGCTGACATTAATCATTGTCCGAAGAAACGTGACGCTGGGTCGATAACAGCTGCTTTATTCCTTGAAAGTTTTGTAGATGATAAGCCGTTTGCACATATTGATATAGGTGGCACAGCATGGTCAGAAGAAAACAAAGGGTATATTAGGAAAAATGCAACAGGCTATGGAGTACGTTTGTTAACAGAATTTTTGAAAAATAAAAAGTAAAGCCGAAGGCAAAAACCTATTTTTTCTTTAATGCAATCTCGATAGTGGAAACGCGTACTTGTTTTCCTTCCTTGTTTGTGAACTCTTTACTATCGATGTTGATATCTTTAAGTTCAATATGGTCTTCAAGAAATCGTTTACGTGTTACTTCTGCAATGTCAACAGCTTTGGAGATGAATTTTCCTCGTGCTTTTACTAAAACTTCTGGTGCGTTTTGTGTTGTAAATTGCATTACTATTCCGGTGACATAGTTCATGAAAGGCTTGCCGCCGACAAATATGCTTCTATCGTTTTCTGAGTTTTCCTCTTGCTCGTTTTTCATAGTTATTTGCCTCCAAAATATGATTTGAGTAGTTTTTGTTTTCTCTTTATTAAAAAGTTAATGTTTTTCTTATATATATTAATTTCTTTTCTTTTGTAAATAGATAAAAAAGAATATGGGATTTTTTCCACTAAGATTCTTAATCTGATATTTTTGAATAGTGGGATTAATTTTAAAAATATTTAATAATTCTTTAGTTGAATTAATGATATTTTGGTTAGAATTATAAAAAATAAGGTTTTTTCTTTAATTATCCTTTTAATCTTCTTCCTTCTTTTCAAGTCGAGTTATATAACCTGCTACAATATTTCTAATTTTTTTTGAAGGAATTTTAGCCACTTCAGAAACAATTTTTTTGTTTTCATCAAATATTTTTTTAAACTTGTCTTTATGTATTTCTCGAAGCTTTCTAACGTTACGCTTGATCATCATAGTTTTAATTCTTCCCATGTTAAAACAAATATTGTCTAGAAGTCCTATTTAAATGTTTCTAAAACCCAAATTTCTCGTTCAATCTTGCTTTTCTTGCCTGTGTAGATGATAGGGAGCTTTATCCCGAATTTTGAGCGTACAGCTCGTAAACCATATCTTTGAAATATTCTTTCGAAAGGTACAGTTATTCTTTTACCGTCATATAATCTGAACCGGGGTACCATGAACACGATCCTTCCCCTAGTTTTTTGTGCAAGGGTTTTCATTATGTTGTCATATAATGGTATAACTTCTTTGACGATTTGTAAAGCTTTACCTTGGGTAGGTAGTTTTTTTAAGAATGGACCTAGGTAAGGTTCAGTTGCGACAGCATCAACAAATTTTACATCTTGTAATGTGATAGCGCTAGAGTGGATTAAGGTAGCATTGTTATGGATTTTGTATGTTTTTTGTAGCCAGTTTAGATTTTTTTGGGATGCAACAATACAGTCTCTTTCTTTATCAACACCTATCACGTTGTAACCTTCCAACAATGCTTCTTGTAAAAGAGTTCCAATTCCACAAAACGGATCTAAGATGGTTTTGCCTGGTTTAGCTGCTGTTAAGTTAATAAGAATCTTGGCTAATCTTAACGACATTGTATGTAATGGTCTTTGCACTGGACGTTTCAAGTCTCTTTTTTCATATTCTTTAGGATTATAACACGCAATGGTTAGCCAGGTTTTTTTGTCGAACATTGCTAGCTCAAAACCTTGGGTTAAGATGTCGTTTTTAATAATTTCAGAAGGCATTAAGTAAGGTTCTTTCCTATGAGATTTTTTAAGCATAGCTTTTAATTTTTCTTGTTTAAATCTTTGTTTTAGATATTTGTGTGTTTCTATTACATCAGTTTCATCATACCTACTAACAGCATAATTGATTCTGTGTTTTTTGCCCGTGTATAATGATTCTTCATCTAATTTGTTTACTAACCTTAAGATTTTGCTTATTCCGCCCAAATCCTTGATAATTTGTTTGAATTTTAAGTTAGGTAATTGTAAATGTAAAAATTCTTCATTTTGTTTTTTTACTTTGTATTCAATGTTTCTTGCTAAGAAATAGGATTCTAGTTCTAACAAAGATAACTCCTGGTCTCGTCCTAAAATGAATAAATAATCTTTCATTGTGTTTTAATAGTTAGAGAATGTTTTTATTTGTTTCGTATTAAGAAAACTTTATCATTTTCTCTTATGACCTTTTTCGTTTTAATAGTGACCAAGTCTCCTTTCTTGGCTTTCTTAACTTCTTTATGTTCAATTTGCATTGAACTTATTTTCAGATTGACATTTCCAGTCTTGTTACCTTGAAACATTAAATTGTCATCTAATTTTATTTCTGAAGATAATATTTTTATTACAGCGACATTATGCTTTTTGTAGTAGTTAATAACCTTACCGATTTCTTTTTTAATTGTTTTTGAAACGTTACCTTGTGTTTTGGACCAATCGTTGGTCGTAGGTGTTCCTAAGTAAAAACCTTGTGAAAACCCTCTATTGTAAGATTGTTTTAATTCTTCCATTAATTGTTTTTTTAGGTCGTCAGTAAGTTTTGTTTCAAAGTAAGCATCGATAGCTTTCCTGTAAACCCTGACAACTGTGTCAACGTATTCGGGAGTTTTACTCCTTCCTTCAATTTTGAACGAAGAAATTTTTGCTTTGATGAGTTTGTCAATGAATGGTAATGTGCAAAGGTCTTTTGCACTGAAAATGTAATGGTTTTTGACTTGTAACGACTTGTCGTTTTCTGAATCTTTAACAATGTACGATCTGCGGCATGGTTGAACACATTTTCCTCTGTTGGCACTTCTTCCAAACATATCTTCGCTTAGAAAACATCTGCCTGAGACAGCCATGCACATTGCACCATGCACAAAAGTTTCAATTTCAGCATTTGTGTTCTTTTTTATTTTTTTAATTTGGTTTAAAGATAATTCTCGTGCTAATATGAATCGTTTTATACCTAGTTTTTGGTAAGTTGTGATGGCTTCAGAGTTGGATGCGCTGGCTTGTGTGCTTAGATGAACTTCCATTCCTGCTTTTTTA
Organism: archaeon; assembly: GCA_043814545.1. Lineage (GTDB taxonomy): Archaea > Nanobdellota > Nanobdellia > SCGC-AAA011-G17 > GW2011-AR17 > JBDRJY01. The sequence continues at coordinate 12,608 of JBDRJY010000021.1, forward strand.
GCTAATTTAACAACAGCTAAATCCCAGCAAATGATGGCGTCTATTTTGTTTTTTTTAGCAGCTTGGATAACTTTTTTTATCTTAGGTAGTTCTTCGTCGTAAACAACTGTGTTTAATGCTAAATAAGTTTTAACTGGTTCTTGTCCGATTTTTTTAAGATCAGAAATAGTAAAATTTTTAGAAGATTCGCGCATATTAAGACCTTTAATTCCGAAGTATACAGCGTCCGCTCCAGCGTTCACAGCAGCTTTTAACATTGCGAAGTTTCCGGCGGGAGCTAATAGTTCTAGTTTCATGGTTAAAATTACTTAAGAAATCTTTATAAAATTAACTGAAATGTTTGAAAACCATACCTTGCAGTTGTTCTTTCAAAAATTTTTCAGCTTTCTTGGTTAAAGTGCCTGGCCCTAATAAAATTGTTGGCATTTTTTGGTCTTGGCCTTCAGAATATGCTAATGTTAATTCAGCTTCGTTAAACCTTTTTTTGTTTTTAGCTTTAATAAAATAAATTAATTTGCCAAAATTAGATGGAACTTTTACAACAAAATTAACTTCTTTATCTTTCTTAATTAGTTTTTTAGAAATTATTTCTAAACTTAAATTTTGCAAATATTTGTGAACATCATTTTCAAAAGTTCCTTCATTAAATTGAGGTGCGTTTTTCTTTAATGTTTTTTGTTTAATTTTTTCTTCTTGAATTTTTTCAGCTTCTTTTTCAACTTTTTCTAAGAATTCTTCTGGAGCCAGGCTTTCAGTCCAAATTTCTTGTTTAGGTTCTTCAATTTTTTTAACAACTTCTTCTTGAGGTTCTTGCTCAACTTCTTCTTGAGGTTCTTCTTGAATCAACGGTTGATTTCTTCTATTCTCTTCTTCTAAAATAATTTCAATCTGTTGTTTAGCTTCGTCGTTGTTTACCATGTACCATTTCCAAAACCGTTCACGTTCGCCTTCTATGTTTACTTCTAAAGGTATAGCAAAATCTTTTATTTCCGCTAATGCTACGCGTTCTGCCGGGCTACAATATTTGTCCCAAAGAACTTGGTATTCTTTAATTAAATCAAAAGCTTTTTTTGGCATTTGTCCTAAATGTTTGTACAAAATTTCTAGACTTTTTTCTTGCCCGTTAACATAATAAACTGGTGAACTTCCAATTTTAGCATGGCTTTTCTTAATTAAATTTTGGTTAACTAATTCTGATAAGATGGCTGACATGAAAAGTAAGTTTCCATTTACATGCTTAGAAATTTGTACTGGTAAGGCAGGGCCCTTTAATTTTACAAATTCTACTATTCTATACTGTTGATCTGCCATCAAGTTTTTTACGAAAAAGATTGTTTAAAAATATTTATGTACTTAAGGTCTAACCCAAGAAGCTTGGTAATATGTGACGTCGCCTTCCTCGTCAACAATGCCTAAAAGTAATTTTTTTTGGGTAGAATGTGCTACACGGTTTTTAGCGCAAAACTCGTACCACGTCATCCATTCTGATTCGTTAACCGGGTACAAAATCCATTTAGCATGGTCTTCGCCAGGCTTGATTCCTTTATCATATACTCGAAAATCTGCGCCAAATTTTAAAGCTGTTTTTAGAATATAACCGCGTTTCCTCATATCTTTGTATACTTGATAACGTGTCCAGAACCTTTTATCAGTTTTTTTAGCTTTTTTTAGGAATTGTTCAAATTCTAGTTCTTTGCGGCCTGAAATAATTTTTAATTTGTCTTTTTCCATTAAGAATAAAGCTTCAACTAAAGAATATTGTATATGGGTTTTTCCGACAGGATTGCCTAGTCTACTTTTATCGTAAAGTTCTAGGGCTTCATCGGTTTTTTCTGCGAGGACCCATTCGTTAGCTAGTTTTCCTGTAATCATTATATGAGGGTAAAATAGTAAGCTATTTAAAAAGCTTTTGTTTCATTATTCGTATGAAAATCGGTTTAACTTTTTTAGGCACAGGATGTATGATGCCAACCAAGGATAGGAGCATGATTGCGATGTTGCTTAGTTATGCAAATGAGAATATTCTTATAGATTGTGGTGAAGGTACACAAAGGCAGTTTAGATTAGCTGGGATTAAACCGACTAAGATTACGAAGATTTTGATTACACATTGGCATGGGGATCATACCTTAGGCTTAGCTGGTTTGTTACAGACTCTTACAGGTAATGAATATTCTGGTACTTTAGAATTGTATGGTCCTGAAGGCTCAAAAACTTATGTTAAAAAAATGTTTGAAATGTTTAAAGGTAATATAAAGTTAGACTTGAAAGTGTTTGAAATAAGTTCTGGTAAGTTTTTTGAGTCTCAAGATTTTTATTTAGAAGCTTTACCATTGAAACATTCAACTCCTTGCTTAGGTTATTCTTTCGTTGAAAAAGATAAGCATAAAATTCAAATGGAAAAGTTGGAAGAGTTAGGTTTGAAACGTAATCCTTTGATTAAAAAACTTCAAGTTGGAGAGGATATTAAATGGGAAGGTAAGATAATTAAAGCTTCAGAAGTAACTTCTGTTAAGAAAGGTAAAAAAGTTACTTTTATACTTGACACTTTATATTGTGAGAATGCAATTAAGTTAGCTAAGGAAGCTGATGTTTTAATTTGTGAATCTACACATGATAAAGCTTTGAAAGCTAAAGCAAAGGAGTATAATCATTTAACCTCTGAAGATGCTGCGACTATTGCTAAGAAAGCTAAAGTGGATCAATTAGTCTTAACACATTTCAGCCAACGTTACAAACATACAAGTATTTTACGTAAAGAAGCAAAAATGATTTTTTCTAACGTGGTTTGTGCGAAAGATTTCTTAAGATTTACCATTTGAGTTGTAGACTAAAAATAAGTAAACATCTGCCCAAAGAATTTGTATAAGTTTAATAGCAATACCAAGTAATACAACTAAAATTGCTAAAGTTGTTTGTATTGTAATATTTTGGACATTGATAGAATAAATTATTAAATCAATTATTGCTTGACCGAAATTAAATGCAAAAGTTACAATGATTATTGTTAACCAAATTAAGAAAATGCTTACCGGTTTTTTGTAAAACAAAGTGAATGCTTTTTTCAGAACTTCAATTATGCTTTTATCTTTTTCCAGAAAGAGGATAGGGTAACGTAACAAAAATCCTAGCTTGATTAAAAGTAATGCTACCACGATTAAAATTCCTGCGAACGCTGCAGTAAAAGGGTTAGCTAACTCTGGTTGTAATGTGTTTAAGCTAACATAAAATAAAGCTGATAAAACAGTTATAATAAAAATTGCTAAAATTCCTAAAATATAAATGCAGATTTTTATTAAAATTATTTTGTAAATATATTTTTGGCTTAGGAAAAGCTCGCGTTTGAATGAAACTAATTTTTTTTCTAAAATTTGTTTGATTAAACTGTATTTGATTGCATAAATACTTACACCAATTACAAAAGTAATTAAGAAAAAAATGATAACTGAGATTATGATTTGTGCAAAGTTTGTTGTTAAGAATGTTTGAAATAATTGGATGTTCGTTCCAGTGTTAAGTATTGTACTGCCTAAAAATCCAGCTAAACCGCTATACTTGTAAAAGAAATATACTGAAAATGAAAATAAGATATAAAAGATTAAATCTGGTAAAAAGAGTACTGGATAGTTCTTTAGTATTACGAAAGCTTTAGAAATATTCTTCTTGTATTCCATTTAGTAATTGTTCTGAACGTTTTTTTGTTTAAAAACTTTTCTTTGATTGAAAACTCTATTACGAAACCTTTAAATATAGTTCAAAGTTTTTTACTTGGTATTGGGACTGTAGCTCAGACTGGGAGAGCACTACGCTGAAGACGTAGGTGTCCGGGGTTCAAATCCCCGCAGTCCCACCTTTTTAATCTATTGGGGGAATAAAATGGAACAAAAAAATATATTTAGCTGTGATAAGAATAGGGAACCATTAAGGCAAGGGTTTTATCTTTGTAACAATAAGTTAACTTATTTTACTGGTGAATATGATGAAGAAATGGGTTATCCTATTTTTGAAGAACCAGACGGAGAACGAACACTATCTTTAGCTACATTTCTTTATGTGCCTCTTAGAGTAGATATTGGTTGGTTGGAAGAAAAGGTTCAAGATATGAAACAATAATTTATTTTTATTATTCGATTTAATAATCCTAACCCGAAGGGAAAAATCCAAACTTTTATATACAATATTAGCTATTATTGAGTCTGAGGTGATTTTATGAAAAGGCATACTCCTAAAATTAATAAGAAAGGTGCGTTAGAACTTTCTATGAATACTATTGTAGTTATGGTTATTGCTGTAACGATTTTAACTTTAGGCTTAAAGTTTGTTTATGATATGTTTGCAGATATTGGTGAGCAGCAAAAACAAATTCAAGAAGCTACCGAGGAAGAAATTCGTGAAATGTTTGGACAAAGCGATGATCCTTTAGCTTTATTGACAACATCTATTACTTTAGAACAAGGTGAAAATGCAGATCTGGTTGTTGCAATACGTAACATTGGTAGTGGTTCAGGCACATTCAGTTATGACATTGTATTAGATAATTACCCTGGTGATGAAAGTACTGCTTTAGACTGGATTATTTGGACAACTGGTGACAGTGAGTTAACTTCCGGTAAAACTTGGTCTGACGCGATTTCAATTGATGTACCTAACTCTGCTACATTAGGTACGTACAGGTTTACAATTACGTTAAATTGTAATGCGCCAGATTGTGATGACGGCTTTACTGAACCGTTAACATTAAGGGTTGAATAAACCCATTTTTTTCTTAACTTTATTTTGCTTAATTCTTTAACCACTTGACATGACAAACGTGCGCACAGCCTTTATTAACTAATTTGTTATTTGTTTTATTTATGGAAATTGTCAAAGGCATTAGATTTGAGTATAAAAGTTCGCCGCAGTTAGTTAAATTGTTAAAAGATTATCGTAAGGCTGTTAACTTATACTTAACTTACTGCAAAGAAACTAAAAAAACTTCTCGTGGTGGTATTAATGAAATTCAATAGGAAATTAGAAAAAATACTGGTTTAAGCGGAGCTAATTCAGTTAAAGCTGGGAATTCAGCATTAGCTATTTATCGTATTTATCGACAAAAGAAGAGGGCTACTTTTCCTGTAGCAAAGCGTTTGAAAATGCAAGTTTATTTAGGTTATAATGGTAAATTAGAAGGCGATAAACTAAGAATTACTATTTCAAGAGGAAATTATGTTTATTTAAAATTTAAAATTGGTAAATATCAGAAAAAATTTTTAGGATTAGTTAAACAAGGAAAAGTTTCTTTAGGTGAAATTACAATTACACAAAAATATGCTATTTTTCCAGTAAAAAAAGAATTTATTCCTTACACTCCTAAATGGATTTTATCATTAGATATTAATGAACAAAGTATTGTAGGCTTAGCTATTAAAGATACAAAAGCAGAGATTATAGCTTGGACGTTAAAACCGATTTATGAGTTAAACTGTAAATATTTTGAAATGGCAAGAGGTTTACAAAAGAGATATCCTAATGATAAAGGTTTATGGAAAAGAGTTTTGTCTCGATGGTACAGAAACCGTAACAATAAAAAAAGTTTGTACTTAAATAATATTCTTAACTCGATTATCAAATACGCTGAAGAAAATAAGTTAATGATTGTTGAAGAAAGTTTAAAACATTTAAAGAAAGGGATTAATAAAAAGGAACTTAAGTTAAACAAACATAATAACAAAATTCAAAAACATAGAAAGTTGCCAAGAAAGATTTTAGGACGTTTAAACAGAGCAATATTTAATCAAATACAGTTTTTGTTAAAACATAAATCCGAATGGTAAAAAATTCCTTACTATCAAGTTTCTTCTTATAATAACAGTAAAACTTGTCCGATATGTGGCGAAAAAAATAAAAGCGTTGAATGGCACAAGTTTAAATGTGATTGTGGGATTGAAGCTAATAGACATCTTATTGGATGTATAAATATAATTAAAAAACATGAGGATGAAAGACCATGGCTCGGTCTGGATAGGGATTCGATGAACACAATTCTTTGTGCGAGTTTTCCAGTAGGATTCACTTAGAATTTCAACAGAGCCTTAACTTTTATATAGTCCCTAATTATTGTATTTTAGCATGGAAGAATTTTTACAGCGATATAAACGGTTAGGGAAGACTGTTAATATAGATGTTCAACTAAAACGAGCCATACGTTTTAATTCTATTAAAACTACTAGAGAAAAGTTTGAAGATGCTTTGTCTCGTCGTAGAATTCATTTCAAAAAACCGTCTTGGCTTAACCAAGGTTATTTTGTTAACTCGAGATTTTCTTTAAGTTCTGTACCAGAATATCTTTTAGGACATTATTATATTCAAGAAGCGGCTTCACAGTTTGCAGTTGAAGCTCTTAAACCGAAAGGTTTAGTTTTGGATTGTTGTGCTGCACCTGGTGGGAAAACCGCACAGATTGCACAAAGTGCTGACTTGGTTGTAGCGTTAGAATCGCATTATCAACGTTGCCAAGTTTTGAAAAATAATTTGCAAAGGTTAGGTGTTAACAATTGTGTTGTGTATAACACCGATGTGCGTAAGTTTGACCAATGTCAGTTTGACCAGATTTTAGTTGATGCTCCTTGTTCTGGTAACTATGCAATTGACAAGAAATGGTTTTACAAACAAACGATTAAGAACATTTTACAGCGTAGTCAGTTACAACGTGATATACTTGAACATGCTTTTTCGTTGTTAAAGCCTAAAGGTGAATTGGTTTATTCTACTTGTTCTCTGGAACCAGAAGAAAATGAAATGGTTGTTGAGTGGGCTTTGCAAAACTTTGATGTTAAGTTAATGGAGATTGGCAAGGCTGGTTCTGAAGGTTTAACTAATGTTTTTGGCGAGAAATTGTCTAATGAAATTAAAAAATGTAGGAGGTTTTGGCCCGGTGAAACGCAAGGTTTTTTTGTTGCTAAATTTAAAAAATGATTGATGCCTTCATAAAAAAATTTACTGATGTTAAAATTCCTTACTTTAAAATTGATGATAAATATTATTTGGCTTCCAAAGAACTTTTAGCTTTAGCAAAAAAGATAAATTTAGATTATTTTACCATTGGAAAATATTTAGGAGAAGAAAATAAAGGGAAGTTTATGCCATCTTTAGCTTTGCTTGGTGTTCTTTCTGAAATTTCGGATAATAAGATAATCGTGAAAGATATAGGTGAAATGGATTTCCTTTACGGGAAAAATCTGAGGTCACGCCATATCAAAAACTGTGAAGGTGAACAGAAAATTGGTTTCTTGAAACTAGTGATTAATGAGCGTGGAGATTGTTTAGGTTATGCGAAAATTGTTAAGGTTTTAGATGATAAAGGTGTTGTTCTTAAAAACAAACAAGATATGGGCGATTATTTGAGAAGAGAAATGTCCCAAAAAGTATAAAAAGATAAGTTCTATTCTATCAATCATGCTGAAACTGTATAATACGCTTACCAGGAAAAAAGAAAATTTTAAACCTTTGAAAAAAGGTTATGTTGGCGCGTATACTTGTGGCCCGACTGTTTATAATTTTGCTCACCTTGGTAACCTTCGTAGTTATGTTTTTGCCGACTTGCTAAAGAGAGTTTTGAAGTATAATAAGTTTAAAGTTAATCATATAATAAATATTACTGACGTTGGTCATCTTGCTTCTGATGCTGATGCTGGTGAAGATAAAATGATGAAGGCTATCAAACGTGAAGGTTTGAAACCTACTCTAGCTTCAATGTTGAAATTAGCTGAAAAGTATACTAAATCTTTCAAAAATGATTTGAAACAGTTGAATATACAAGAACCTGATAAATGGGTTAAAGCAACTGAACATATTAAAGAAATGGTTGACTTAGTTAAAATTTTGGTTAAGAAAGGTTACGCTTACGAAACTTCGACTGCGATTTATTTTAATATTTCTAAGTATAAAGATTATGGTAAATTAGCCAAGTTATCTTTGGAACAGCTTGAGGTTGGTGCAAGAGTTGAACCAGATCCTGAAAAGAAAAATCCTTTAGATTTTGCGTTATGGTTTAAGACTGTTGGTAAACATGAAAAACATCTTATGCAATGGGAATCACCTTGGGGTAAAGGTTTTCCTGGTTGGCACATTGAATGTTCAGCTATGTCATCTAAGTATTTAGGGAAACAGTTTGATATTCATACAGGTGGAATAGATCATGTTCCTGTGCATCATACTAATGAAATTGCACAGTCTGAAGCAGCGTTTGGAAAAAAACCTTGGGTAAAATATTGGTTGCATAACGATTTTTTAGTATTAGCTGGAGAAAAAATGGCTAAGTCTAGTGGAAACTTTTTGACTTTACAATCTTTGGTTGATAAAGGTTATGATCCTTTAGCTTATAGATATTTTTTGTTAAGTGCAGTTTATCGTAAACAACTTATGTTTAGTGAACAGGCAATGAAAGATGCTCAACATTCTTTAGAACGTTTAAGGAATATTGTGTTAGAAATTATAAGTGATAAAACGTCGAATGGTAATGTTAAAAAGTATAAAGAAAATTTTTTGCAAGAGATTGATAATGACTTGAATACGCCGCGTGCAATGGCTGTGCTTTGGGAAGTTTTGCGAGATAAAAATCTTGGTGGTAAAGAAAAGTACGAATTAGTTTTAGACTTTGATCAAGTGTTTGGTTTAGGTCTTGATAAAGTTAAGAAAACTGTTGTAAAGATTGATCAAGAGTTGAAAGATTTAATTGAAAAAAGAGAAAAAGCCAGGAAAGAAAAAGATTTTGCCTTAGCTGATAAGATTAGAGATCAAATTAAGAAAAATGGTTTTGTTCTGAAAGATATGCCTAATGGTGTTGTTTGGGAAAAAATATGAGAAAAATAAAGAAAACTAATTATTATTCTTGGCTGATTGGGAAAATGCCTGACGGCTGTAAACAGTGTGTCAAAGGACAGAAAGAAGTAATCTTTTTAACTGGTGTGTGTCCGAGAAAATGTTTTTATTGTCCTATTGCTGAAAACAAATCTCAAAAAGATAATGTTTATGCTAACGAATGGAAGATTGATAATCTTAAAGATCTTGTTACTGAAGCTAAACTTTGTTCGTCTAAAGGTGCAGGTGTTACTGGGGGCGATCCGTTAACAAGGTTAGACAGAACAATTAAAGTGATAAAATTATTAAAAAAATCTTTTGGTAAACAATTCCATATACATTTATACACTTCTTTAAATTTGGTTAATGATAAAGTAATATCTAAGCTAGAAAAAGAAGGGTTAGATGAAATTAGGTTTCACCCAGATTTAGATAAACCTTCTGAATGGAAAAAATTGTTGGTTAAAACAAAAATGTCAAAAGGTGTAGAAATACCTGTCATCCCCGGAAAAAAGAAACAAACCTTAGAATTAATCAAATTCATCGACGGGAAAGTAGAGTTTTTGAATTTGAATGAGTTAGAAATGTCTGATTCTCCTGTTAACAAAATCTATGAACACGGTTTACTAACTAAGAACCAATATTCTTATGCGATTGAAGGCTCTGAAAAGTTAGCTAAAGAATTGTTAAAGTTTTGTGCAAAAAATACTAAACTTAATGTTCATTATTGTTCGTCTAGTTTAAAAAATAAAATACAGTTGCCTGAACGTGTTAAACGCAGAGCGAAAAATGTTAAACAACCATTTGACAAATTAAATAAGATAGGTACGTTAATACGAGGAGCGATTTATTTGCCTGAACTTGTACCTTCGTTTTCTTACCAAAAAATCTTGCAAAAAGCTAACAAGAAAAAATATTTGGCAATATTAAATAAAATTCGAAATACTTTAATCAAAAAGATTCCTGAAAAAATGATTGTTGTTGATGAAAATAAATTAAGGTTGTTGACAAGTATTAAAATAATTAAAAAAATGAAAAAAGAATTGAAAGATAATAATTTAGTTCCGGCAATTGTTGAAGAAATGGCCACGCAAGATCAGTTTGAAATTGAAGTTGACGAATTATAACAAAATTTAAATAGTTTCTTAACGTATGTTTAACACCATGGATTATTGGATAAAACAAGTTACAAAAGGTGTAACTTTGGGTACACTACTTTTAGGATTAGGTTTTATTCAAGGTGATATGCCTAAAAAAGAAGAAAAAGCTTTTTTGTTATATTTTAGTTCTGACAATTGTCCGCTTTGTTATCTTTTTGAAGAAGAGGTTTTGACGGACTTAAGAATACAAGAATGTTTTAACGAACATTATGAATTTAAAAAAATTGATGAAAATCATCCTGCTGTTGAAATTTTAACAAATTATTTTATGATTGTTGGTGCGCCGACGATTGTAGTACAGTATCCTGACAAAAGTACACATTATATTGAAGGTTATCCATTGGGAAAAGAAGACCCTGCTGGATTATACTATAAAATTCTTTGTAAAGATCAAGGTTTTTAAATAAGCATCACAAATTTTATATAATGATTGAACACTATAAATAAAATGCAATGAGTTCTATCAAAAGAAAAATATTATCTGTGGGTGCCGGTTTGGCTGCATTGGCTATTTCATCTTTGGCTTGCCCTCCTGTAGAAGACGAAGAAATAATTGACGAAAGTTTACCAATATTATACCTTTTTACTTCACCTGAACACTGTATTTTTTGTCAGTATTTAGAAGATAATGTTCTTTCAGACCCAGATATTCAAGACTGTTTTGAAACAAACTATAATTTTAAAACAATTGAAATTTATGCAGATGAAGATAATGATGGTCAATTAGACAATTATGATTTGTTGATGGAGTATGACATTTCAAGTATACCAAAAATGATTGTTGTTGACACTGAAGGAAATGAAGTTTACAGAATTAATGGTTATATGGTTTCACCTTCGCAACCTTCAGCAGATTTATATTATGATAGGTTGTGTACTGAAGATTTCTTAGATGAAATTGGTGAAACTATTGAACAACTGGAATTACTTTCTTGTCCATTGGAGAAACCGTTATGAAACAGTATTTAGGTTTAGCATTCGCTATACCTTTTTTTCTTTTAGGTTGTCCTAAACAAAAACCGTCAGTTACTTTATCTGAACCAGATCCAGAGAAAAATATTGAAACCATTCTTGAGCAAGAACCGGAAGAAGAGATTCAACTTTCGCACATTTATTGGCAGAGTGATTATGATACTGCTATACAATTAGCTGAAGAATTAGACAGGTCAGTTATGATGGATTTTTCGGCTGACTGGTGTGGTCCTTGCCGAAATGTTGAACAAAATGTTTTTTCTGACCCTGAACTGGTTTCTTTGTCTGAAGATTTTGTTAACCTGCGTATGGATTTGAGTCGTCCAGATGAAGAATCTTTGACATACGAAAAAGATTATGATTTGTATATTCAAGCTCAAGCAGTTTCGATAATTTATAATGTTGACTTTATTCCTAGGGTAATATTTTTAATAGATGGTGACGAACAATTTAGGATTAACCCTAGCGATTTAGATTTTACTAAAGATTGTATGCGAGAAGTTTTAGAAACTTATGAAAAGAAATAATTTTATTTACCAAACAAGCTTGAAATCATCATTGCTGTTTCTCTATTATCTTTAATTTCTTCGAAAGATCTTATTTCTCGTTTTCTTAAACCACGTTTTTTTCCTTTAAGTGGTTTAGAATTTGAAGAAGGCCAAACTTTTAGTTGAGGTTTGCGGTACCATTCTCTTACTTCACAGAAGTTAACTAAAGGTTCTACTGGTTCGTTTGGTTCTATGGTATGATTTAAAATAGTGTAAGGTTTAACTTGAACATAACCTTGGAACGGTCGACAAGGTCCGCCTAAGTTTTTAATATTCGCATTAAAATAATTTTGGAATAATCTATCATATGCTAAGTCTGTGGCACGCATAATTTCTCTAACTAAATTTTTTAGGTTGTGAATATCGTCGTTGATACTAGGATAAAAATTGTGGTCGTTTGAAATAAAACCGTATTCTTTACTAAACAATCTTTGGTAAGCGAATAGTTCGACCGGGCATCTAAATCTTAATTTTTTGCCAAAATCAGACAATGGATCTTTCCGTCTTTCTCGAGGGTTAGTAATTGGACCATAATCTTCCATAGCTTTGATACGGGCGTCTATCTCGCTTAAAACTTGCCAGTTTTCTTCGTGGCATATTTTAATCAAAGAATTAGCTCCGGCATAAGTCTCAAATGTGATTATTGTCATAAATCAAAAATCTAAAACCTTTTTTATATAAAACTATCTTTTTTCATTCAATTTAAATATAAGTAAATTTAAATATAAGTAATTAATTTTAATTAAATAGTGATTTTTAATGGATCAAGAAGAAAAATATCGGTTAATCAAAAGGGAAAAAAGTTTAGCAATTATATGGGCATTTGAAAGAGAAAATTATGTTACTGGCGATTTTTACGTGTCTGCTTTGACAGCTTCAACAAATATAGATGGAGATAATTCTAGAGTGTATCGAAGACAAACAACATATACTGACCTTATGACATTAAGTGAAATACGTCAATTTATTTTTGATAATAGGGGTATGTGCGGAGCTCAGCTTCATGATTGCATTGGTTTGAAGTTTCAAGATGAGAAATTTGTTATAGAATTTGATGGACCAATAGAAATTAGGAATTATGAATAAAAAGAGCTTAACGAAAAGCTTTTAAAGAACCCAATTATCCTAACAATACAACGTTTAAGGCCTTTAAATTGGGCTTAAATTCATTAAAAAAAGGAAATTTGAGAATATGGTATCATTTCGAGACGTAAAACCGCAGGAATTAGTTAACAAAGCCGCAGAACAGCTTAAAAAAGCAAAAGAAGTGCAAATGCCTGATTGGGCAAGATTTGTCAAGACAGGTGTTCATAAAGAACGGTCGCCAGCTAACTTAGATTGGTGGCATCAGCGTGCTGCTTCTGTTTTAAGACGTGTAGCTTTATTAGGTCCTATTGGTGTTGCTAAGCTTAGAAAAAAGTATGGTGGCAGACAGAACCGAGGTACTAAACCTGATAGGTTTGCTCTTGCAGGTGGTAAAATTTTAAGAACAGTTTTGCAACAGCTTCGTAAGGAAGGTCTTATCAAAGAAGTTGAGAAAGGTGTTCACAAAGGTAATGTTATTACACCTAAGGGTCAAGCGTTTTTAGATCAAGCGGTAAAACGCAAATGAATGATGATCAAGAACTTCAGCAACAGTTAGACGCTCTTGAGCGTGTTGCGAAGAATTATTTAACGGGGGAAGCTATCCAACGTTACGGAAATGTGAAAGCGGTACACCCGCAAAAAGCTGCAATGGTTCTTGTGAACCTTGCACAAATGATTGATCAAGGTCAAGTGAAACAAAAAATTACTGATGACCAGTTGAAATCAATCTTGGGTCAAATGACTCAACCGAAAAAAGAATTTAATATAAGAAAGGTATAAAAAAATGTCTAGATACTTGAACTTGGCGAAGAAGTTAAGGTTAGCAAAACGATTACGTCAAAGTAGATGGGCTCCGTTCTGGACAGTGCCTAAGATATATGGTAAATCTAGACGTGTACATCCTGGACGGCATACAGTTGTTAAACGTAATTGGAGAAAGACCAAGTTGAAGAGGTAAAAATGGCAGAAATTCAAAGAAAATATATTATACCGTTAAGGAAAGCATATCGTAAAGCTCCTATTTATCGTAGGACTCGGAGAGCTACAAACGCTTTGAGAGAGTTCGTTCAAAAACATATGAAAGTTGAAACTGTTAAGATTGGTAAATACTTGAACTTATACATTTGGAAAAATGGTCCAAGAAATCCTCCACATAAAGTTGAGGTTGATATTATAAAAATTGAAGAAAAAGATAAGGAGCCGTATGCGAAAGTTGAACTTGTTAACGCGCCAAAAGAAGAAAAGAAAAATATTAAAAAGAAAAAATCTTTTGTTTCTCAATTAAAAGAAAAAATTACTGAAGCTCCTAAAGAAGAAAAAATGGAGGAGAAGAAAGAGGAACCTGTAAAAGATGCTTCGGAGAAAGAGTCTAAGAAAAAAGAATTAGAAAAAGAAAAGAAAGAAGTTCTTGAAAAGAAAGCTCCTGAAGCTCCTAAAGAAGCTAAGCAGAAGGAAGCTAAAAAAGATCCGACACCCGAGGTTCAAGAACAATCTCGACAAGATAAAATTGTTTCTCTTCCTAGGAAGAAATGATTGCTAGATTTGATTTAAAGTGCAAAGGTACTGGTGGTCATGTAAGACATATTGGAATGGATTTCTATGATTGTCAAGGCGGTTGTTTGCCAAAGAATGGGGTTGATTCTCGTTTAATATTATTTTTAGATAAGTTGCATGAACATTATAACAGTGATTTGTACGTGACTTCAGGTCACAGATGTTATCAGCATAACTTGTTCAGTTACATGGAGCTTGCAGCTGAAGGCAAAGACCCGAAAGTTATTAATCTTGATAGTAAGCATATTACTGTTGGTGAACTTGAAAAATGTTGTGCTGTTGATTTTGTTATAACACCTTATAATGCAAAAAATTTGAGTGAAATGGTTGAAAAAGATTTTCCTATACTTTTTGATGAAGTTTTTGAAGGACAATACCAGTTTAATGATTTGTTTTGGTTGAAAGTTTATGAAGCTGACGAAGGTCGTGACTTAGATAACCAACATAACCAGCCGTATATCCATATACAAGTTAAGGATGGTATGGAAAATATTATTAATATGAAATAGAAATGTTATTAAACAACTTATGTTCTAAATTTGTTTATGAAATTACCTTTTGAGAAACGTAAATATGAAGTTTTAGTTCGTAGAGAAGTTGAAACTAATAAGGAGCAGGGTAAATTGCCTAAGGCTAGAGGAATCGATGAATTGTTGAAATCGTCTGTTATTAACTTGAACAAGCCGGCTGGCCCAACATCGCATCAAGTAAGTGATTATGTTAAAAAAATATTGCAAGTAGATAAAGCAGGTCATTCTGGGACTCTAGAGAATTAAAATCAGAGAAATCCTAACGTGACTGGCATACTTGCTGTTGCTATCGGCGATGGTACACGTGTAGTTCAAGCTTTGTTGACTGCAGGTAAAGAGTACGTCTGTTTAATGCATTTACATAAAGAAGTTTCGGAGAAAAAAATTAAAGAAACAGCTAAAGAGTTTATTGGTGAGATTGAACAAATGCCTCCTATTAGGAGTGCAGTTAAACGTCAGAAACGTATGCGTGAAGTTTATTACTTAGATATTTTAGAAATTGACGGTCAAGAAGTTTTGTTTCGTATAGGGTGTCAGGCTGGAACTTATATTCGTAAAATCGCACATGACTGGGGAGAGAAGTTAGAAGTAGGAGCACATATGGCTGAATTAATTAGAACTAAAGCTGGACCATTCACTGACAAAGATATGGTGACGTTGCATGATCTTAAAGATGCTTATGAAAATTATAAAGATGGTAATGAAAAAGATTTAAAGAAAATTCTTTTACCTTTAGAAAAAGCTGTTGAACATTTGAAAAAAGTTTGGGTCTTGGATACAACTGTTGATTCTTTGTGTCACGGTGCTTTATTATCTGTACCAGGAATATCTAAATTAGATTCTGACATTAATGTTAATGATCCGATAGCTATTATGACTTTGAAAGATGAACTTGTTGCTTTAAGTGTTGCTAAAATGAACGCGCAAAACATTTTGAAACAGGAAAAAGGTGTTGCAGCAGGTAACCTGAAAATTTTTATGGAACGTGATACTTATCCTAAATTTATAAAAAATGAAACAAGCTAAGATTTTAATTTATGGGACTGTGCAAGGTGTGTTTTTTCGAAAGTTTGTCAAAGATAATGCTGTCAACTTAGGTGTAAAAGGTTATGTTAAAAATCTTGATGATGGTTCTGTTGAAGCTGTTTTAATTGGTGAAGAAGAGAAAGTTGAAGAATTGATTATTCGTTGTTGGAAAGGTCCGGATGGTTCGAAGGTTGTTCGTCTTGTGATAAAGAATCTTCTTGGTGATATTGATTTTCCTGATTTTCAGGTATTGCATTAACTTCGAAATATTCTAAGTAACATTCTTTCATATTTTTTATATCGCAAAAGTTGGATAAAAATTCTTTGACTTTATCAGTATCAATCTTTTTATTATTTTTTTCGTCGTAACTTGTTTGCATATAATCAGAGTTTTCGTAAGTTGCATATTCGTTTAAATTAGAAAAGAAATGTAAGTTGTCGCTTACCTTATAAGTTTCACCATCCTTGACAAAATAACCTTTAGTTGTTAAGATTTTAATTAAGTCGTATAACTCTGAAAATTGTACGCCTGACCTTCCGAACAAATCCGACGCTTTGAACTCTCCAAGTTTAATTGCAATGTTTAAGATTCGTGTTTGTTGTGGTGATAGCTCGGGCATGTTTTTATCTTTTAATGATGTTCCAGAACAATTTTCAATGTTTGTAATTATATCTGCGTTTTCTAAGTTTATTAAAATGTTAAACTCTTCATTTTTTTGTGAACAGAACATTAAAGCGCATGGTATTAATTTTGTTTTAATTTTACAATTTTCGTTCATTAGTTTTATATCTTGTAAAGTTGTTTTTTGTTTTATCACTGGAAGTAGTTCGGTGTTTGCGGCGAAATCTTCAACATTGTCTACGAAACTGTTTGTTTCTTCATTTTGTACGAAGATTTGGACAGCTTCGCCACCGTGTTTACTTTTCCTTGGCCTAACGTTTACAAACAAAGGTAAGTCGACCACGCCGGTAACCATAGCTGTTCCTATTGGAATGTTTTGTATTTCTTTTTCAGCTTCGGATGTAATGCCTTCGACAGAGTTAGAAATAGCTTTAATATCATTAGGGTTAGTTACTTTAAGAATTATTTGTGTGCTACACTGAGATAAAATGTTTTTGTCGACTCTTGCAGGACGTTGTGATATAATTCCTACACCTAAACCAAACTTTCTACCTTCGGAAAGAACTTGGCGTAAAATAGCTGAAGATTTAGCTTCGCCGAACGAACGTTCTGGGCAAAAGTTTTGTGCTTCTTCTATTACTAAGAAAAATGGTGCTATGTTACCTTTTTTACGTTCCATGAATAAGTCGTTAACAATTTTGTAAACAACGACCTGTTGTACTTCGGGTGCCACACCTTTCAAGTTTATTATAGAGGCTTTACCCGGTTTTACTAATTCACACATTAAAGTAGGGTTTTGCGAAAATAAGTTTAGTTTTTTTAAATATTCTAAAATATTAATTAAAGTCCATTTGGATGGGTTATCTTCCATTCCTTCCAATTCAAAAATCAAATCGTTAAAATCAATGTTACTCCCTAAATTTTTGAAAGCGGAATATAACGTGCCTAATTGTGCGTTAGATAATTTTGCAGGTAATAAATTTATAAGTTCGTTTGTAGTAAGGTTTTTGTTTGATAATTTTAACGGTTTAGCTTGCGAATTGTTTTTCAAGTCTGGCGAATATTCTACAATTTGTTCTTTGAAACCTTTAGGTTCTATATCTAACAAAATTAACTTTTCTTTGTCTTTAGGATTAGGAAATTGTAATGTTGAATACTCACCGTGTGGGTCTATTATTACCATTGGTACTTTACGTTCTAACAATTCTTCTAAGATAACACCGACATTGTAAGATTTGCCTGAACCTGATTTGGCTAACACGGCAACGTGTTTGGTTAACAGTTTATTCA
Source organism: archaeon (assembly GCA_043814545.1). GTDB lineage: Archaea > Nanobdellota > Nanobdellia > SCGC-AAA011-G17 > GW2011-AR17 > JBDRJY01. Next base: position 30,234 of record JBDRJY010000021.1, read on the forward strand.
AGTCCAAGTAAACTTTCAAATCGTCTCTTCCTTCCAAAGAACCAAAGTAAGCATAATTGTTTTTTTCTTCTAAACCTAAAATTACTTTTACAAATTCGTCATCTGCTTTTAAAACTTCACTATTAGGTTCTAATGGGAATTTTAAACCGCATAATCTATTTTCCTTGTTTCTATAGCCAATAACTTTACATTTAGCAATCGTACATTCGTTATCTTTTTCAATTTCAATAATTTGTGCAAGAACGTAAAAACCTTTATTATGTATTACTTGGATATAATCAAACTTTCTAGCACGATCTTTAACTTCAAACTTAAAATCGGTTGTAGAGAGTTTACCGATTATTTTTCCTAAAATCATTAAAAAGAATTCTCTTAATTATTATATATTAAGATTGTTGTAGTCTAATTAAGGTTTTTTACGTAACATTGTACGAGGGAAGCCAATAGCGTCCTTAATGTTTTCTAAACCGCAAATCCATGATACGACTCGTTCTACACCTACACCATAGCCAGAGTGTGGTACTGAACCGTATTTCCTTAAATCTAAGTACCAATCATAGTTCGCAGGATCTTCGCCTTGTTTTTTTAAAGCTTTAATTAGTTCATTAATATCAGTTTCACGTTCACTTCCGCCAATGATTTCGCCATAACCGTCAGGCGCTAACATATCAAAACATAACGCAACTGGTCCAGGCGTATCAGTACTTTTCCTTTCAGGTTTATAGAAAGCCATAACCTCTTTAGGATAATCAATAACTACTATAGGTGTGTCAAAATGTTCCATTAATTTTTCTTCTTCTATTGTTCGTAAATCTTTTCCCCATTCAACTTCCATTTTACATTTTTCTTTCAAAACTTTTATTGCTTCAGTGTAAGTAATTGTAGGATAATCTTTCTCAACATAATATTTTAACTTTTCAATGTCTTGATTTAACACTTGCAAATCGTCCAAGTTTTTTTCCAAAACTTGTTTTATAATAAATTTAATTTCTTCTTTAGCAATTTCCGTAACGTCGTCTAGCTTTAACCAAGCAGCTTCCATTTCAGCCATCCAAAATTCAGATAAGTGTCTTGAAGTTCTAGATTTTTCTGCCCGAAAAGCAGGACTGACACAATAAATTTTTTCTAAAGCGAAAATTGCAGCTTCAGCATACAACTGCCAGGATTGCGTTAAATAAATTTTGTCTTGATAATAATTTACTTCAAACAAAGTTGAACCACCTTCACATTGTGATGGTTGGAAGATTGGCGGTAAAAATTCGTAGTAACCTTTTATTCTAAAAAATTCGTGGATAGCTGCAGTGATTGTACTTTTTATTTTTAAAATTGCAGTAAGTTTTCTTGACCGTAACCATAAGTGTCTTTTATCTAATAAGAACTCGGTACTTTGGTCTTTAGTAATTGGAAAAGGCTCTGCCAAATGTACAATGTTAAGGTCTTTCACAACGATTTCGTATCCAGTAGGCGCTTTATTGCTTTTTACAATGTCACCTTCGATTTCAACTGAAGATTCTATTAAAAGTTTTTCAGCTTCATTCCATAACTTTTCAGGCACAGAATCTTTTTTAATTATACATTGTATAATATTTGTAACATCTCTTAATACTAGGAATATGATTTTTTTACTTTTACGCTCTCTGTAAACCCAACCTCTTACTTTGGCTGGTCCTTCACCTTTGTTTATAGTTTCCTGGATTGATTTGTACATTTTTCCTTAATTCTGTAAAATTTCAATGTTTTAAAAGCTTTTTCTTTAATTCAGTAAAATTTATATATAATAAAAACCCATTATTAATTTTAAGTATAGTATTAATATAAAAGTATTAATACAAAATATACAAAAAGGAGGAATGTTTTCATGAAAACAAGATATAAATTATTATTTGCTTTGCTTATTCTAACAGTATTGTGTACAAGTGCGGCAAGTGCTGGATTCTTTGACTTTTTATCAGGTGAACAAGTTAGAAGGGTTGCCCAAATTGATGGAGAATTAACAGATGACGCAAGACCTGCTTTAGCAAGAAGGGCTGCTCAGACTGATAGAGAATCAATTCAAGATGACGTTGAGCTTGGTGAAGCAACAGAATTGTATGATAGGCAATTAACTGCTGGTGATGATGCAAGGCCAGGTTTCTTCTCTAGACTTTTAGGAAGGCAAAGAGTAGCTCCAGAAACAGGTATGGGACCTGAAGAGAGTCAATTTGGTCAAAGAGATATGAGTGATATGTCTGCTGTACAAGGTTTTGTTTTTGATCTAGGTGGAGATCCGACTCAAGGCACGTCAGGTGTGGATATGGAACAAATGAAAAATATGATTTTGCAAAATGCTGGTTTTTGGGACTGGTTACTTGGATCATTAGATGGTAGTACTATGCCTAACCCTGGCGACGGCTGTGATGGCAACGATTGTCCTGACGGTTATGAACCTTGTGGACCAAAAGGCTGTTATTGTTGCTCAACTGGCGGCGATGATGACATTGTAGGTGATATTGTTGAGAGCTATGATTACGAAGGTTTAATGGATTTTAACGAATTTGTAACGGTTAACATAGACCAGATGAGTATCAACAACCTTAAGGATTTGGTACTTATGCAAAACTATATTTTAGCGAATATGGCTGTTAACTTACAAACATTAAATGATCGAGTAGGCATAACTGTCTAATTTTTTTATTTTTTTCTTAATTTTTTCAATACATTTATAACTGATTTGTTTTAACTTTTCTTTTATGAAATTTAGAAGTTTGTTAAGTGCATTAAGTTTAGCAACTTTGTTAAGTATTTAATATCTATGAAGAATTAATTGAAGCAGGATTTGAAAAAGAAAACATTTATTTGTTTTATCCAAGTTATCCTGATCTGACAGAACAAAAAGATTTTGAAGCAACTGATTTAGTGTTATATGAATTCTATTCCAGTTATGATAACAAAACTACTAAGAAAAATATTAAGCAAGCAATTAAAACTGTTGCTGCAAAAACTAATGATAATGATTTAACTGTGTTTTATATTTTGGCACATGGTGATAAAAGTCATAATCTTATACTTCCTGATCAAACTTTGCATAGATTGGATTTAGGAAAGTGGTTAAAACAAATTAATGGCGATTTGTTGTTTGTTTCTGATGCGTGTCATTCAGCTGATTTTATTGATTGGATGTATTTGCCGAATTCTGTAAGGTTTGCAGGTTGTGAAAAATATAAAAGTTGTTGGAGTGATCGTAATGGTAACTCTGGACAAATATTTTTTGAACAGTTGAATAATGAAGAAAATGATAGAAATAATGATGGTCGAGTTGATGTTGATGAAGCTTATGAATCTGCTAAAAAACTTAGGGAAGAATATGGTGAATCTATAAGAGAGTTTATGATCTATGAGTATGACTGGGGCGATAGTGAATCACCGATTATAGAAACAGAAAAATGTTCTTTTTCACCCCATTTGATAAAAGGTAAATATGCTGATGAAAATTTAAGTTTAAAATAATTATTTTTTCTTTATTATATTCCACTTTAAGTGAACTTCTTTAAGCTCTTTATCAGAAATAGTAGACGGACAATCATCCATTGGACACTGTGCGTTTTTGTTTTTAGGGAATGCAATAACTTCTCTTATATCGTCGTTAGATAATAAAACTGCTAAAAGTCTGTCAAAACCGATGGCAAATCCGCCGTGCGGCGGTGCACCGTATTTCATAGCTTCTAACAAGAAACCAAATTTTTGTTTAGCTTCCTTATCAGAAATGTTAATAGTTTTCATAATTTTTTCTTGTATATCTGGTTTGTGTACTCTAATAGAACCAGAACCTAACTCTACTCCGTTTAAAACTAAATCAAAACAGTATGATATAACTTTTTCAGGATTTTTTTCTATATATTGAATTGTTTCTTTTGTTGGCATTGTAAACATATGGTGTGCCGGTGTATATTCTTCAATTTCGTCGTCCCAGTCGAAAAGTGGAAAATCTTTTATCCAGACAAAATTAAGTTCAGTTGGGTCAAATAATTTTAGTTCTTGACCTAACTTGTTTCTTAAGTTTGCCAAAGCTGTGTGTACAATATTTTCTTTATCGGCAATGAACAATAAATATTCACCATTTTTTATTTTAGTTTTTTTAACTAACTCGTTTTGTACTTTATTGTTAAAATATTTTACAATAGAACTTTCAAGTTTATCTGTATATTTCATCCAAGCCATACCTTTAGCTTTGTAAACTTTTACAAATTCAATTAACTCGTCTAATTTATTTCTAGACAAATCAGCTTTAACCTTGATACACTTTACTTTACCTTTTTTATCTGCAACAGTTTTGAATACTGAAAAGTCTGAATGTTTGACAATGTCTGTAACGTCGATTAGTTCTAAACCGAATCGTAAATCAGGTTTGTCTGTACCGAACCGTTCTATGGATTCTTTGTAGGTTAAGATTTTAAAAGGCGTTTTAATTTTCTTTTTTACTGTAGAAGTTAAAATTTCGGATACGATACCTTCAGTAATATTAAAAATATCTTCTTCTGAAACAAAACTCATTTCAAAATCTATTTGTGTAAACTCAGGTTGTCTGTCAATACGTAAATCTTCGTCGCGTAAACATTTAGCAATTTGGAAATATCTGTCAAACCCTGAGATCATTAAAATTTGTTTGTATAACTGTGGTGATTGTGGTAACGAATATACTGTGCCTGGATTCACCCTACTAGGAACAATGTAATCTCTTGCACCTTCGGGTGTAGATTTTAATAACATTGGTGTTTCGATTTCTAAGAAACCTTGTTTGTCTAAGAACTTGCGAGTTGCCTGTGCTGCTTTATGACGTAAAAGGAAGTTACGTTGCATTTCTGGTCTGCGTAAGTCTAAGTATCGATATTTTAATCGCGTATCGTCGCTAGCTATTTTCCTGTCGTCAATTTCTAAAGGTGGTACATCTGCCATGTTTAAGATTTCTAAATCGTCGCAAAAAACTTCTATTTCTCCTGTATCTAATTTTTTGTTTACAAGATCTTTGCCTCTTGCTCTGACTTTACCTTTAGCCATAAGAACAAATTCTCTACGAATTTTTTCAGCCATAGCATGTATTTTTTTATTGTGAGAAGGGTCGAACACTACTTGGGTTAAACCGTAACGGTCCCTTAAATCTATGAAAATAACGCCGCCGTGGTCTCTACGAGTTTGTACCCAGCCGCATAGAACAACGTTTTTTTTCAAATCTTTATTACGTAACTCGTTACAATGATGTGTTCTTAGCATAACTTAAAGAATAAATGAAGGCGTATATATAAAGATTACTGATTGGGTTTTTCCTTTGGGTGAAAGGTTTAATTAGAAAATAAAAAATTATAATTGTTCTTCAAGTTTTAGATTGATTTTTTCTAAATATTCTGCATATATTCCAGTAGCTTCTTTTAAACGTTTTTGGCTGATTTCTATAGCTTTAGCTTCGACGGGATCGTCTTTGGAATCAAACCTTACACCGTTTTTTAAGACAAAGTTTTTAGCATACATGGTATAATTGCCGGTTTTATCGTAAACAATATATCTGTCATATCTGCTGTCTCCAATTGTAAGATTTTCGTTATGATCTTGGATTTTAAATTTAAGATTGTCTTCAAGGTCGTAAATAATTAATGTGTCAGAGTACTTACCTTCGCCGTTTGCATTATAATAAACAACTCTTTCTTCGCCAATTATTTTGTCAAAACATGATTTATTAGGAGTTCCTGTACAACTTAACAAACCAAAGCCTAAAGTCAAAGATGTAATTCCTGCATAAATTGTATTTTTCATTTTTATTTCTCTATTATTTATTTCTTTTTCTAGAAATATCAACAGCCAAATCTTCTAACTTTCTCAAGTTCCATTTGATAGAATCAGATTTCTTTCTTAACTCGCCGTTCCTTAAATCTAAAAGTAAAAATTCACCGTAAATATCTTCAACTAACTCTTTACATTCTAAAGCAATTTGCGAGTTTCTTTTAATAACACTGTTTACGCCTAATCTAACAACTTCGCCCGTTAAATCGCATAAGCCTAACAAATAATCTTCAGTATTTACTTTTAACTCTTTTTTACTAATTAATCTTTTTTCTGTAATAAAATAGTATAAAGTCATAGCTTCAACATATTCTTGTATAGCAACTTTCCTTATTCCGGTATCATAATTGTTTATTGGTAAGATTTTAATTTTTTGCTTGATTTTGGTAATATGTTTTTTAGCTGCCTTAACATCGTTTCTGTGTAAAGCATAAATTATTAGTTTAGAAATTCTGATGATTTCTCTAGCTTTTTGGATGGTTGCTTCACGTTTCTGTTCTAAATCTTTTAACTCTTTCCTAATTTGAGTGAATTCTTTAGTATTTATCATCATTTTGTAGTGAACCTGAGAAAATGGTTATTTATAAATCTGTTGGTTAGAAAGAGCCTCAGAGGAGATTTGAACTCCCAACCTCTTGCTTACGAGGCAAGTGCTCTACCATTAAGCTACTGAGGCGAGATTATAATTGTTCTTTCAACTTATCCTTATGTTTCTGTTGACAAGCTGAGCAAACAGGTTTTTTGTTTACAAACGTTCCTAGGATTTTTCCTAAAAAAGTCTCTTGAATCTTTGCTTTACATAATGTGCATTTTTGTACCATATGATGAAATGATTTAATCAGTGCTATATAAATTTTTCTTCTTAATAGAAAAGCATAAATATAATGGAGTTTTAACATATAATATGAAAATCGTCCAATAACCTCAGGTTGGTGTTATTTTTTTCTCTAGTCGGAATTTTAACCACAGTGGGTGGACTCTAAAATGTCAATAAGCGTAAAAAATCTTCGGAAAGTGTATAAAACTCATTCGCGGGAACCAGGTTTACTTAATGCGATTAAAAGTTTGTTTATACGTAAATATGAAACCAAGGTTGCGTTAGATAATGTTTCTTTTGAAATTGAAGATGGCGAAGTTGTAGGTTTGATTGGACCTAACGGTGCAGGTAAATCTACTACTATCAAAGCTATGTGTGGGATTTTGTATCCTACATCTGGTGAAGTTAATGTTTTAGGTTTTGACCCGTGGAAAGAACGTATCAAATATGTTAAGAATATTGGAGTTGTTTTTGGACAAAAATCTCAGTTATGGTGGGACTTGCCGGCGAAAGATTCTTTCCTTTTTACTAAAGATGTTTTTCGTGTTAAGAAAAGAGCGTATGAAAAACGTTTGAAGTATATGTTAAAAATTTTAGACATTGAAGATGTATCTAAAACTCCTGTACGTGATATGTCGTTAGGTGAAAGAATGAAGTGTGAGTTAGTTGTAGCTTTAATACATAATCCTAAGTTAGTTTTCTTAGACGAACCTTCAATTGGTTTAGATTTAATTGCTAAAGATAGGTTGAGAGAATATGTTAAGTTTGCTAACAAGAAATATGGTACAACGTTTATTGTAACAACTCATGACATGCAAGATATTGAATCTCTTTGTAAACGAGTAATCATAGTTAATCACGGTAAAGTAATATATGATGGTCCTTTAGCTGATATTAAAAAGAAAATTATGGCTAAGAAGTTTATTAGTGTGAAGTTTGACGAGAAAGTTAGAAAAAAGTTTAAGTTGAAAGGTTGTGACGTCGAGAAACCAAACCCTTTCGAACTTAAAATTGAAGTTGATCTTAAAAAACAAAAACTGAAGACTGTGATAGATTATCTTATTGCCGAGTTTGATTTTGTTGATTTGTTTATTTCTGACCCGCCAATTGAAGATATTATCAAGATTCTTTATGAAAAATGAATAATCTGAAGGCCGTTGTAAAACAAGGAGTTAAGAATGGTTTAGCGTACAGGTTTGATTTTTTTGTACATCTTTTGCTTGCTCCTATTTCCTTAATAGTATATTATTTTCTTTGGAAATCTATTTTTGGTTATTCAGGTGAAGATGTAATTAATGGTTTTACATTTACAACTATGATAAGTTATTATGTTATTAGTTTAGTTGTAGGATATTTTACGTGGAGCGAAGTTGATGAATGGATTGAATGGGACGTTAGGCATGGCTATTTGATTAGAGCTTTAATACAACCGATCAAGTACATGGCTAGATCGTTTTATTTTGAATTAGGTGTTAATCTGTTAACAATAATCTTCCAAGCTATACCGGTAATGATTGCAGCGTTCATATTCTTAGGCTTAGAATTTGTTTCGCCGTTGAATTTTATATTATTTTTAGTTTCAGTAGCCTTAGCTTCAGTACTATACTTTTTGATAAGTTTTATGATCGGGTTAAGTGCGTTCTGGCTGAACAAGATCGACGGTTTAATTCGTACTAAAAGGCCTTTGATAGGTTTCCTTAGCGGTTCGATGATACCTTTAACATTTTTCCCGTTAGGAATGCAGGCAGTGTTTGATTATTTACCGTTCCAGTATGTACGTTTCGTTCCGATTGGAATTTATTTAGGGATGTTTGAAGTTAATAAAATTTGGTTTTACTTAGGAATGCAGTTAGCATGGATCATTGTGATTTATTTAATCTGTGAACTGATTTGGCGACAAGCGTTTAAAAAATTTAGTGGAGTTGGAACATGAGTTTGTTAAAAGTTTTTGGAAGATCATTAGTGTTAGATATAGCTACTGATATGGCTTACAAGTTAAATTTTGTAATTAAGCTTATAGCTGTTGGTTTATGGGACTTAATTGGACCGTTGTTAATGTTATTTATTTATCAAACTACTGTAGGTATACCTGGCTGGAGTTTTGAACAAATATTGTTGTTCGTAGGTACGTTTAATTTTGTGTTTGGGATAAGTAGAGTATTTTTCATACGGTTACCAGGAATAGTTTTGTATAATTTAAAAGAAGGTTTGTTAGATAAGTTTTTGGTTAAACCATATAACCCGTTAGCGTATCTGACAGCGATTGCAGTTGATCCGTTAGGATTTGCTGACATGTTTGTCGGTTTAGTAGTTATTGTGTATGCTTTAGTTAAACTAAACATTGTAATATTTTCATGGAACTTTTTGTTATACTTATTTTTAATGATATTTGGAATTATGTTTTTGTATTCTTTGATAGTTTTAGTAGCATCGTTTGCAATAATTTTTATTAAGTCTTGGGCATTGTTTGACATTTTCTTTAATGTCTTAGCATTTGGAAGATATCCATTATCAATATATGGCACAGGTTTTACTTTTGCTTTAACATTTTTATTTCCAATAGCAATTGTTGCAAACTTTCCAGTTGAAGCTTTGCTTACTGGTTTATCGTTCTTAACCATACTAAAAGTGACTTTGCCAGTGTTAGCATTTTTTATGTTATCAGTTACATTCTGGCACTTTGCAATCAAGAAATATAGTTCTGCTGGTGGTTAAACAAAACCTTTAAAAATGATCAAAATCCAGAATATTTAAGTTAAAATGAACAATTTAAACAAAATTTGGGCAAAGGTGCAAAATCGCACTGAT
>JBDRJY010000022.1:0-3556 GCA_043814545.1 archaeon
ATAATCTTTAGTTTTACCTGCGCCGCCAGATTCGTTAACATCAAAGTTCCAACTTGAAACTGTAAACGGCGTACCATTAAGATACCACACGTACCAATTTTTCACGCCATCTAAATCAACATCAGCAGTTGAAATGTTAAATGCTGTCAAATTATCTGCAGTCAAGTTTGCCCATGATGAAGCGTTCAGTATAGGATTACCTTGAGTAGGCGCAGCAAAAATTCCGTATTCAACATCAAATGTTTTATTACTTAAATGAGGAGTTATCCACCAAACATAATCAACCAAAGTATTATTGTTTGTATCCGAATAATTAGCTGCAAACTTAGTTCTAGAACCATTTTCAACTAGATACAATTGTACATTTGATGAGTCAGGGACAGTGGTATAAGTTGAAATGTTAGTATAATGTATGTCTGAATATACTACCACTCGTTTTGCTTTACTACTAATATTAAACTCATCAACCATTGGCGATTCGGTTTCATATTCCATCTCAGTAAAATTAGAAGCATTTTGTATCAAAACAATTGTATCATTAATTATGATAGGCTCTTCCATCGCCATAATTCCTAAACCGCTTCGCCAGTTTCTAATCACACGAAAATTTTCAGCATTTGTAGGTTTAGGCACTTCAACATTTTTTTCTTTATCTAGGTTAAACTTAACTTTCCATTTTACTGGTTTACCAATCTCCGCTGTCCCTTGAATAATGATAAATGCAACATCAGTTTCATTGTAAGAAACATTATTAAAACTCTGATTCCCTAATGTAACATTATCAAAAGAAATATTAGTTTCATTCAAAGTTTGATTAAGAATAGGCAACTCTATAGTTTCATTATAAGAATTGTTAAGAATAGGCAATTCCACTGACCCATCTATAATAACAGGCAAGCCATAAACAGGTTTAGTTACATTAAACTTATTCTTGGTTGTTTTGTTAATGATAAAGGTTTCATTAAGAGGTTCAGAAATATTAACAGGATCAGATAAGTTATAATCAGACGGTTGCGTTTTATTATCTTTAGAATCTAAAACAGTAACTTTTTGCGATTGTACCAAAGCTTGATCTACAATCAGGTCAAAATAAAGATCACCAAAACCGAGATCAAAAGAATCCACATCAAAAATCGCAGAATTGTTAACAAGAACTTGAACTAATGGCACATCTTCAAAATAATCATCCATACTAACTCTTACATAAGATTCAGTCAAGTTCCAGTTCATATCAACATCAAACTGTACAACACTACCTTCGCCGTAAGATACAAAACCTAACATTGGCCAGTCTAATAATGGAAGGAAAAAAAATAATAAAAAAATTGCTGGGAAAAACCATAATTTAATTGTAGAGTTACCCAGTTTCTTAAATTTGAATTCTTTAAGCCAAGCAAGAAATTTATTTCTACCTAAATATTTACTATTAACTTTACTATCTTTACCTCTAAAAGACGTATAAAAATAGGTACGTCCCTCTATCCTCTTTTTATGCATAACATACCCTCAATTATAACTTAAACAACAATGTATAAACAAGGTATAAGGTTATATAAAGATTATTGTAAGTTACGAGTGTTTTACGACGAGAAAAGAGTGAAACTCATTAAAAACAGATAGATTAGTTTCAAGTGGTTTCATCTACCGAGATTTTAGATATTAAAAATAAAAATCGTCTTCTGTATTTATCTCCCCTTTTTTCTTATATTTTTTAAATATGGAGAAAGATTTTCTTATACCCTTTCCTAAAAATATTAAAAAGATTATTGAAAGTAAGATATAACCTATAATAATTAACAAAATAATCACCAGCACCTTATAAATTATTTTTTCAGCAACTCCTGGACGTTCAACAAATTCGATAATGTCAAATATTTCAGAACTTGCTGCAGTTTGGTTATCATAATTAAGCTGAGCATAAAATAAATATTTTCCTAAATCAAAATTTTCTCCAATTTTCAATTTACGCTTTAACTTTTTTTCTTTTTCAATAGCAAAAGTTTCTGTTTGACTGACTAAAATAGTATTATTTAAATCTCTTATCTGATAAACTAATTCAACATCAACAGGCATTAATGTTCCTAAATTTGATAAAGAAATTTTTACTGGTACTTCCTCACCTAACCCTGCAATTTTATAATCTTCATCAATTATTAATTTAATATCAAATAACGCACGACGTTCTTTTATTTCTAAAATCACTGTTAATTCTTTATCATTCACCTTAATTTTACCAATATAAACACCAATTTCTTTAAATGAAGGTGCATAAAATACCAAGGATATTTCTATTTTCTCCTTAGAATGAAGAATCAAAGTTTGATTTTCAAGGATTAATAAATTATCCAAACCTTCAACATAAATTTCTATTTCAATCTCTTTATTGCCTTCATTTTCAATTAAAAAACTATCTTGAATTGTTTCACTATGAAAAAGATCTTTTTGGATTAAGCTAGGAGTAATAGAAAAGTTTAATTTTTCAATGGCTGCACCACCACCTGAAACAGATTCCGAAACTACAGGAGATACCACAGAAGGCGTTGCAATTTCAATTGTTAAAATATTTGCCACAGCCGTATTTTGGTTGTAGTTAATACTAGCATCAAAACATCTTACGCTCCAGTTATACATTCCATCTCCTAATGTTAAAGAAAAATTATTAGTTGAAGCATTTGCAATACTGACATTAGTTAAATTTACAACACCATCAATTAATAACGAACAATTTTGTATGCCTGAAACATCTGAAACATTATATTCAAATATTACTAGAGAAGTTGTCGCTGTTGAAGCATTCACAGGACCAACTAAAGTTACCGTCGGAACTGTAGAATCATAATCACCGGAAACATGTAACGTAAAATTAGTTATACCAGATTTTGTGTTATTAAACTCATCAGTAGCCTTACAGTTCCAAGAATAAGCCCCTCCACTTAAGTTTAAATTGAAAGTAGCATTAGAAATGTTTTGGTTAATGTTTTTAGTCTGGTTCAAGTGCCATGTACCAGTAGAATTAATGTATAAACTCACATTTATTACATTATTTCTGTCAGAAACTGAACAAGTAAAATTAACCGTACCATTTGAAACTGTTGTATTATCAAAATTTGTTAACAAAGTAACTGTAGGCGGTCTCCAATCCATCACATTAGTTAAGCCCCGCAAAACATAAGGCAACGGTGCACCATCTGTCCTTAAAGAAGTATTCAATTCAATATGTATAAATTCTCCATCTTGACGAACAACATCATGCGCCGAAACTTCATTAGTTGCACTATAATATGAACAATTATATGGCCAAACACAAGTTTTATAACTTTGGTTAAGGAATGCTTGTTCAATATCTAACAATACCCGAGATTTGTTTATACCAACAGCATCACTTATTACTACTTGCCATGAAGAATCTGCAAGGCCACTCGATGCATATCCATGTATTTGGATTACTATCGGCGAAGAAGTATTTTCAATCAACGCTTCGTGTACACTATGAAATCCCATATCTATGCTATGCCCCGCATCAGAATCATGTTTCCTGTTAGCATATCTTTGAACA
>JBDRJY010000023.1:0-3250 GCA_043814545.1 archaeon
CAAGTTGAGATAGACGGAATCCAAGCTTATATTGACAATGGGTTTGTTGATACATTTAGAGAGTTTAACAAAGAACCCCATCAATATTCTTATTGGAGTTATCGTCAATCTGCCCGGTCTCGTAATGTAGGTTGGCGGATAGATTACTTTTTAGTTTCAGAAGTTTTGAAAAGTAAAGTTAAAGATTCTTTTATTTTACAAAAAGTTATGGGTAGTGATCATTGCCCTGTTGGGTTGTCTCTAGAAAAGTAAATAAATATTCTTTTTTTAAAATTTCCGAACTGACCTAAATTAGTATTGATAACATATACACAACATTTATCTAGTTCTACAGTTTCTATCTCTATAAAGAGGTGATTAAAATTCCAAAGAAAAGAAGAAAATTAGATGTTGTATGCCCAAATCCATCTTGTTCTCATCACAACAAACATGGTCTCCAAAATATTGTTCGTTACGGAAGACAGCGTAACAAAACACAACGATACAAATGCACAACTTGTAATGTTACATTTGCAAGAACTCATGGAACTCCATTTTTCCATAAACATTTGAAGAAAAAAGAGATTATTGATATCTGCAAAATGTTAGCAGAGAAAACTCCGTTTCGCGGAGTTGCCAGACAAACAGGTCATCATCTTGATACAGTACGAGCAATTGCATATGCAGTTGCAAAACACTGCAAGAAGTTTAATGAATACTTCATTAAAGAGCTAAAGCTCACCCCTATTGAAGTAGATGAGATGTGGAGTTTTGTAAAAAAAAAGAAAAAAATTGTTTAACCCCTGGGTTGAGCAGTGCAGAGGTTGGAAGCAACTATACTTATATCTCTTACAAAAGATTTAGTAATTTCTTCATCAATTTTCACTTCGGTAAATGGAATGAAGAAAGTTGTACGAAATTTTATCATGGTTTGGCTAAACGAGTTCGCCATCCAACTACAAAGAGGAAAATTACTATCTTTTCAGATGGTAATAAACAAAATCCTATTGGAATAGGAAATAACTTTCCGCAAGGAACTGTTCATTATGCGATGCGTAAGAAAATTAAGAAAGGAGATCAGATTATTGGAGTTGTAACTGAAGTAATCTTTGGAAATCCAAAACTTGGAACGGCTTCCATAAATCACATTGATGGCTTCTGTTCAAAACTCAGAGAGCGTATTTCTTGCTTCACAAGAAAAGGAAGAGCATTTGCAAAGAAACGTCTTTGTTTAAAACAAAAATTAGAAATATTCAGTGTTCAACATAACTTTATGGAAACAAAGAAAAAGCAAACTCCAGCAATGATAGAAGGATTAACTGATAAAAAATGGACTTGGGAATCATTTTTTAGGATTAGGTTATCAACGTTAAGCTAGGTCAGTTCGAAAATTTCTAACTTTAGTTGTTCTCACTTTTCAATGACTATTTTTCTGTTCAATTTGATTATTAGTTTACACTTTTATTCATAAGCTAATGAAATAATATCTTTAATGATAAAGTTGAGGAATTAAAAGAAAAAGCATCAAATAAGAGAGAAACTGAAACATTGAGTAGCGTTCTAAGCGTAATTTTCCTTTTCTTTGTAATAGAAAATCTGTAAACTAATTATCGAATTGTAAACAGATTTCCGAATTATACGTTTTTAGTCGTAGATAAGCGCATCAATTTGGAAATTAGTTGACAAATAGAAATTGTATATGAGTGGTGTTTCATTTAAAAATCTTATAAATGACCTATATACTACAGAAGTGACAACTAATTAACGAATTATACACAATGACTATTTTTCAGAAAAATTTATAAATCAACACAATTCATCCATAAATATGGAATCTAAAGAGATTGAAGTTAATTTAATGGATATGAAGAAAGCAGAATATCCAGATACTTTGCTAGCAGATTTAGGCCCATGTGTTGCAATTGGAATTTATCATCCTGAAACAAGAAGTGGGTACATGATGCATGAACCTCATTTTCAACATACTGATTTGGATGGAAAAATCCAAAAGATTCAAGAAGATTATGGAAGTTTATCTAGGTTAAGAGTTTTTGTAGCTGGTAATTCTTTAGCTTCTGATGATAATAAAAAACAAAGGGAATATGAAAGAGCCAATCGTCCATTTGTTGAAGAAGTTTTAAAAAAATATTTTCAAAAATCTCAAGTTAGGATCAGATGGATGCCAGATAACCATAGTTGTGGATTATATCTTCATACTTCCACGGGAAAATTTCAATTAGATGTAGATGATTTAAATGATTTAGATTATTTAGAGATAGATTAAAAAGCCAAGTCTTTCTATAAATTAAAGTTTTTTCTCAATTTCGCACAACTTCTTTTATCCACAATTTTTTCTAAGAGTAATATATTCTCTTTAAAATTCATCAAGTAACTCTTTTAGAACTAATCTTCCATTTAGTTATCAAGTGAGATAATAAGAAAGGTACGAAGAACTTAAACACTATTGTTGAACCAATCAGTACAGAATATAAGTTCAATGGAATCATAGCATTTTCATATAATAATTTGATGATAACAATACTAGTACTAAATTTTACAGTTAATGAGATACCTAAAATAATAGAATTATGTTTACCCAATTCATCCTTACCCATTATATAGCTAGTGATTATTTTAGTAGCATTTGCTATTAAAATTACGGCTAATACCAACAAAGGATATCTTAAAATGTAAAATACATCAGTATCTACGCCAACCCATAAAAAAAACATAGGAGCAAAAAAAACGTAAGCCATGGTTCTAATCTCAGAATCAATTACTGCCCACCTTTTCATATGGATAAAATTTCTTAAGGCCATACCTGCTAATAATGCACCTAATGCAGCAGCTTCTGCTATTAAACCAATTCCAATAAAGGCAAAGATATAAAATATTTCATAAAACATATCTTAACATTAACCAAAAATGTGAAAAACTGCCTGCAATAACAAATATGTGAAAAATTTCATGCATGCCAAACCATCTGGTTCTTTTCACTTTAGTATCTAAAGCATAAAAAATAACCCCAATAACATAGCATACTCCCCCAATTACTAACCATAGTAAACCTTGGAAAGATAAATTTTCAAATAAAGGCTTTATTGCAATAACCGCTAACATACCCATTAAAATGTAAAGGGCAACATAAAAAGGGCGAGAAAGATTTATTTTTAATGCACTTAATAATATTCCAATAATTGCTATACCCCAAACAAGTCCAAACAAAGTCCAGCCCCAAGCACCTCTTAATGTTACCAAACAAATCGGTGTA
>JBDRJY010000024.1:0-3547 GCA_043814545.1 archaeon
TTCAGTGAGTTTATAGCGCTGTTTGTATAGGAGGAAAAGAAAAATGTTGTTTTGTCCAAAATGTAAAAATATTATGTTACCTAAAGAGAATGAAGGTAAAGCTTCATTGTTTTGTTCGTGCGGTTTTGTTTCGAAAGAGTGTGAAGATATTTTAATATCTGAACAGATGGAGAAAAGAAAAAAGATTGAAGTTTTAGATGATAAAGATATGACAACTTTGCCTAAGACTAAGGAAGAATGTCCTAAGTGTAAACATCCTATGGCTTATTTTTGGACTGTACAGACTCGTGCAGGTGATGAAGCTGAGACCAGGTTTTTCCAATGTATTAAATGTGATCATAGATGGAGAGTTTATGATTAAAAATGTCTGAAGAATTTATTGATGCCCTTTGTGATAAAGTAATGTATTGTTTAGACATTAATGAATTTTTAAAATTAAATTTTAATTATCCTTTAACTGAGATTTATGATGCAGCTGTTAATGCTTCTTTAAGTCCTGTGATTCAAGATTATGTTGTTGGTTTATTGCAAGTGATGTTAGATTATTCTTCACAATCTTCTGAAATAAGTGAAAGTGATTTAAGACGGATTTCTTGGAAGACTGTAAACTCTTTACAATCAGGGTTAAATGTAAAAGAATCTGTAACTCTTATACAAACAATTCGTCAATCTTTGTTAGAAGATTTTCTTGAAGAACCTGTAACTCTTGACAGAGATGATGGACAATATAATGTTCAAAGAATAGAAAAAAAAATTTATATAACTAAACTTAATTGATTTATTCTTTTAACCCGTAAGGGAAAAACCCGATACTTTTTTATATTACAAACCACTATAGTAAAATATGGCCTGGTTTTCGTCAAATACAAGAGAGAGTGGTGGTCCGAATTATATGCTTACCATGTTTTTATGTTTAATTCTTGGTTTAGGTTCAATGTTGTTAGCAATTGTTTATTTTTTGGCGCAAGTTGGCGGACCAGGTGTGGAAATGTTGCCAAGTTATTTGTTTAATATTCTTGTTGTAGAAATTATGCTCGCAATTACAGGAATGTATTTGTTTATTACAGCGTTTCAAATGCGGACAAGATCTTGGAGTTATGATTTAGGGGCGATTGTTCTAGGCTTAATACTTTTCCTTGTAGGTTTAATCCCCTTAGCAGTTGAATTTAGGTTAATGTCGTTTTTACCTTTCAACTTAACAATAAATGGTAGTGGGATGGTGTTTAGTGCTTTGTTATTCATGTTTGGGATTTTTCTGTTAATGCGGTTAAGAGCAATATATACAGTTTGGGTCATGTACGGTTATTATTGATTTATAAATCATTTAGTTATATAACAATAAACTATAAAAAGAGTTTAACATTCACTCAGGTTCAAGATGATGAATTTAACTTTAGCTGAACCGCGTTTATTGAAAGAAAGTATTTCTATAATATCTGATCTTGTGAACGAAGTTACGTTTAAGGTTGGTAAAGACAAAATTGAAATGTTGGCAATGGACCCTGCAAATGTTGCAATGGTTGATTTTGTTTTATTGTCAACTGCATTTGTTGAATATGAAGTTGACGAAGAGTTGACGCTTTCAGTTAATCTGGAACAGTTTAAAGCTATCTTACGCAGGTCTAAACCTTCTGACACAATTACCTTGTCTTTAGATTCTGACAAGAACAGGTTGAAAATTAATTTGAATGGTGCCAACAAGAAAACGTTTAACTTATCTTTATTAAACATTGACGACAATGCGCATAATGTTCCTTCATTAACTTTTGGTGCTACCATACAAGCTAATGCTTCAATGTTAGACGAAGCTGTTGAAGATATGAGTGTTGTTGCTGAGTCAGTTGCTTTTATTGCTGACGTTGAAAAGTTTACAGTACGTTCTGAAAGTAATTTTTCTGACGCTAACGTGGTGTTTCCTAAAACTGAAGAAATGTCTATTGAGTTGGCTGAAGAAGGTGAAGTTTCCTCAAAATATTCTCTTGAGTATTTGAAGAAAATGATCAAAGGTTCAAAGTTAACTGATAATGTTAACATTTATTTTGGTAACGATTATCCTTTGAAAATCGAATTTGTTCTTATGGATAAAATGAAGCTTGGTTTCGTTCTTGCGCCAAGAGTAAGCAATGACTGAACAACTTGAGTTTTCTTTTTTAGAAGATTATAAAAATCTTTCACCTAAGTATACTGCTATTTATTTTGCAATGGGACAACATCGTATAAATGATCCTTGTCCTCCAGGGTTAGATGGTTATGATTGTCCGTTTGATGATTCTCCTATTCTTGAAGCTTGGAGTGAAAACGAGTTAGGGATTAAAATAAAACAAGTTTATGATGGTGAAGTTGGTTTTGATGGTTTTGATTTGGATAGTTGTTACCCTGAAATAATTCTCGATGATAAAGCTGAAATCCAAGTTGGAATATATCGCAGGTTATGTGATCCGGATTTTGAACCTGCCAATATTACTTTTTCTGATGGAAGGGAAAGGATGATTGAATTTTGGGCGCGTGAGAAAGGGCGTTGGTTCCCTGATTAAACTGAGCAAAGTTTATATATAAGAAGTTAAACAAAATTGCTAGGTGATATAATGGCAAAATTTAAGATTGAATTTGATTCGAAAGGTTGTATTGGTTGCGGTGCTTGTGAACAACAGTGTCCTCAAAATTGGAAATTAGAGGAAACTTCCGAAGCGTTTATTGCTAAACCTAACAAAACTGAGTTTGACGAAAGCGAGTTGGAAGATAATAAAATTGCAGCTGAATCGTGTCCGGTACAAATCATACATATTGTTGATGAAAAAGGTGTAAAGATAGTTTAAGATTTATGTGGGGGATAACCTTGAAAGTTGAGAAAGACATGACAATAGCGGAAGTTATAGAACTTTGTCCGCAGTCGATAGAAATTATGGCAAAGCATGGTTTGCATTGTGTAGGATGTTCTGTTGCTACTTATGAAACTCTTGAAGAAGGTATGAAAGCTCATGGTTTAAGTGACAAAGATGTTGAATCTATGGTTAAAGAAATTGATAATCTTGTTAACGAAATAAAAGGTGTTAAGTTAACTGATAAAGCTGCTAAAAAAATTAAAGAAATTTTGAAAGAAAAGAAGTTAGATGGTTTTTCCCTACGGGTGAAAGTTTTTGAAGGTTGTTGTGATTCTCTTTACGAGTTTATTTTTGAAAATGTTGCTGAAAAAGATGATACTGTTGTTGAAGTTAAAGGTGTAACTTTGTTTATTGATTCTGAAAGTTTAGCTTTGCTTGAAGGTAAAACTATTGATTATCTTCCTATTGAGAAAGGGTTTAAGATTCGTTAAGTTTTAATTATTTATTACTTTTCTTAAGATTTAGTTCTTTTCTTACTTTATCATAATATTTATGGTCTCCGAGATGGAATTCAATGTAAATGGAATTCTTGACTTTAACAAACATAATTCTATATTCTGTTTTTCCTATGCTAAATGGGTAACGAAACGTGAGAAGTTCACTTATTCTCCATTCTTTGTATGGTTTTTTTGATCCAATAAGAATTGGCTGGATATTATTGTTTA
>JBDRJY010000025.1:0-34163 GCA_043814545.1 archaeon
CCTAAAACTTCAGGTAAAAAAGATATTGATGTAGAATTATCGATAGAACTTTCTGAAAAAGCTTTTAACACTGCAAAAAAATATTTGAAACCTAAAGGAAATTTTCTTTGTAAAGTATTCCAAGGTAAAGGATACGAAGAATTGTTAAAAAAAGTTAAAAGCCAGTTTGAGTTTGCCAAAACTTTTATTCCACCAGCCACACGTCAAGGCAGTAAAGAAGTTTATATTGTTGCTAAAGGGTTCAAACCTTAAAATCTACACATATTCTATATTTCCTAGGAGAATACTGCCCGCATTTAACAGTTCTTAATATCTTAGCTTTAGGTGCATACTTTTTTATTTTCTTAATAACGGCATTAGGAATATCTTTTTCATCTGCGAAAGCATAAAAATGTATAACTGTACCTTTTTTACTAACTTTCAAAGCAGATTTAAGAAAATCTTCAGCAGATTTCGGTAACGGCATTATAATCCTGTCAAACTTTTCTTTTAATTTAGGCACAACTTTGTTAACATCACCGTTAATCAATTCAACATTATCAACTTTATTCAGTTTAACATTTTCCAAACCGTACTTGTGCGCTTCAAGATTAAGTTCAATACCAATAATTTTAGAAACTTCAGTATTTTTTGAAATAACAACTGGGTAAGGGGCTACGCCTGAAAACATTACTAAAACTTTTTCGTTTGGCTGGACTAATTCATATATTCTTTGCCGTTCAGTGCTTAACCTAGGAGAAAAATACGAAGTCTCAACGTTTAGTTTTAAACGAACATTATTTTCTTTACACATTGTTTCTTTACGTTTTTCACCTGCAAGAACTTTCAAATCTTGGGTACGAAATTCACCATGATGTATCCCCACTTTTTTAGTTACAACATTAATACTTTTCATAGACTTCAAAAAATATTCAGCAACTTTCTTTTCTTTTTTCTTTAACTCGTCAGGAATATCTAAAATTATAATATCTCCAATAATATCTAAAGATTTAGGAATCAATTCCAGTTCTTTCTTAGTAAAATTCTTTTTCAGAAAATCTTCAAAATATTTATCTTTGGTAGGTTTAAAAACTTTGTTTACTATGTTAAGATTTTTAATTTTATCAGACACTTTTTTCAAAGGAAAATACAAATAACCTTTATCTTTACCAACGAAGTAACCAGAATCTAATAAACCTAACTGGATTAATTTTTTCTTAATTTTCTCAGCTTCTTTCTTAACGACCTTAACAGCTTTCATAAAGTAAAAGAACTTTAAAACCGTTTAAATAACTTTCTAAAACCATTTCTTAAGGTCTTGCTGGTCTTTCGGCTTAGGCCTTAACCGTTCTAAAGTAGAATTAACACGCTCTTCAGAAAACTCGTGTTTGTCGACGAGAATTTTTTTAATTTCTTCATCATCAGGTTCAGTAAACTTCAAATCATATTCCTTTTCAATAGGCATTTTATCAAAAACATCATAAATCTCTTTCCAGTCAAACGAAGGATCTAACTCTTCAAAGATTTTTTCAAACTTTTGACCAGACTGCACTAACTTCAAAGCTTTCTTTGGACCAATACCTTTAACACCGCCAATGTTATAATCAGTACCAACTAAAATCGATAACACAATCAACTGTTTCTGATCAAGTTCTAATTCTTTCAAAACTTCTTTAAGCTCAATTAACTCAGGAGTAACTTTAACATAACCGCCGGAAGGCATTCTTTTTTTAGTAGACAAAGTCAAACTCCTTAACAACCTAGGCGTACCATAAAGCAAAGTATCGAAATCTTGTGAAACAGCTGCCCATGCACCTTTTTGTTTACAAATGTAAGCACATTGCGCTTCAGCCTCGGACGGCGCTTGGATAACTGGCAACCCCATCGCGCTTAACAACTTTTTAGCTTCAGTCACCATGTCTTTATCTAACTTAGTAAACTGTTTAGAATATTTTAACATTTCATCAGAATCTAAATCACGTTCAGCCTCAGCATATTTTTGTTCAGCCATAGTCTTACGTTCAGCACGACGTTCTCTTTCTTTAAACTTCAATGCAGGCGGCTTACCGTCAAACACAAAAGCAGGTTTAATATTTTTTTCCATAATGTTAGGTATACGGGAAAACAAACCTACTAAATGGCTGGTAACAGAACCATGAGAATCCATTAAAGGCGTACCGTCACGTTGTCTGATAGAAGACAAAAACTGGTACAGCATGTTAGACGAATCTACTGCAACAACTTTATTACTAAGATCTTCAAAAGTAATTTTCTTTATTGGAACAATATCTGTTAATTTTACGCCCATTCTTAAAATTATTCATGAAAATTAGTATATATTATTTATGGTGTTATATTTTCTAACTCAATCCATCAGGACCAAGTATTTTAAGAATATGTTTAATTTCATTTATTGTTTCTTGTTGAGTTTTTTTATTTGACATCCTTACAAAACGAAAAAGAAGATCAATAAGAGCATTTTTACCAATACATTTAAGCTTAAAACCATCCGTTATAAAATAAAATCTAAACTTCTTATACTTTAATTCTTTAATAAGAATTCCCCCCACAGTTCCAAGTTCTTTTCCTTTTTTTGGATTGGATTCAAGAGACTTAAGATGTTCTAAGATCTTTACACTTTCTTTTTTAAATTTTTTAGTTATTTCAGAAAACAAAGTTTCTGTAATCTCTACATTGACCATTGCCGTTTTGCCCTCTTAATTGCTGTATCAATTGGCATTGTATTTTCTGATGACAGTAAAAACTCTCTTAATTGTTCCTTAACTGCGAGAGAATACATTCGTTTAAGAATATCTTCATAACTATCTTTTTTTGTTCCAAAAGTACTAATAAGATCTTTTGTTTCTTCACTTAATTGGATTGTAGTTACCATTCTATAGTATCTATAGTTGCTATAGTTTATAAAATTTTCTGTTTTGTTATAACAATTTAATATAAAACTTTAAAAAGAACCAATAGAATGTCTATAGATAAGATGGTGATTAAACAAATTTCATTCAAGCACGGCTGGTTCTATCATTATAGGGTACATAATCCTAAATCTGAAGAATTGTTACAAGATTTTTCAGGATTACACAAATACCTCTACGATATGTTTGAAAACTGTCCGCACGAACATTTTGAAGGTGGGCCTCGAGGTTCGGCCTTAAAATTTAATATTCCTATGTTAGATAAGAAACAAATAGTAGGGCACGAAGTTTCGTCATTAACTAAAATAGGTTTGGAAGTTAACGAAGAACGATACAAAAGCGCTCATTCTAAGGTACAAGTTTTCATGTTAGAGAAAGATAATAATACAATAGCTGTCGAAGTTCCAATTTGGTTACATCCTGAAGAGTTAGAAGTTTACGAAAAAACATTTGATTCTACTGAACCTTTAACAGGACATATTGACGTTTTACGTATTGAAGATGGTAAAGTTTGGGTCTGGGATTATAAGCCTAAGGCTAGTAAAGAGAAATACGCTTGCACGCAAACGTTTTTTTACGCTTTAATGTTAAGTCGAAGAACAGGCATACCATTGGAAAAATTTAGATGCGGTTACTTTGACCAATTCTTTGCATACATTTTTGAACCGAAGGAAGAATTATTGTTAAAAGATGTTCAAGAACCATTAATAATTAAATAAAGTTTAATCTTATGTAAAAACTAAATAGCAATAAAATTTATATACTAATTTTAAAATTTTA
The DNA here is from genome assembly GCA_043814545.1 of archaeon. Taxonomy (GTDB): domain Archaea; phylum Nanobdellota; class Nanobdellia; order SCGC-AAA011-G17; family GW2011-AR17; genus JBDRJY01. The sequence continues at coordinate 3,690 of JBDRJY010000025.1, forward strand.
ATATTATGCTTATTAAAAAGTCAGAAACGAAAAATATTGAAAATTCTAAAGACTGTACAGTCAGAGAATATAAATTTCCTAGTAAACATTTTAGTTACGCAACAGCGTTAATCAATAAACGTTATCCAGAACAAAAAAGAGTAACAAATTTAGAATGTGAAGAAATTTATTTTGTAATATCAGGGTCTGGAATTGTACATTCCGAAAAAGGAGATTTTGAGATTAGTAAAGGAGATGTATACTTCTTTGAAAAGGGAGAAATTTATTGGGTTGAAGGAAACCAATTATTTTTAGCATTGGTTAATGCACCAAAATGGACACCCGAGCAACATAAAACAGTCGATTAAATTATATAATTTTCTTATAATATTCAATAATTAAATAAAGTTTTCTGAGAATTACCTTTTATCAAATCATCGAATGTTAAATCATAAAAACATAAGACAGAATCTGCTATAGGTTTGATTTGTTTGTTAATATAATGATCATAATCAATTTCATGTTTAATGTTTGAAAGAGGTTCTGGACCGTCAGTAGTTATTACGTATTGTATAAGACTAGAATCTATTACTTCCATTTTCTTAGCAGCCTTCACATGAGGAGGTGTAACAACATACTCTTCAATCGGTTTCCTTAAAGATTTTCTATAAACCAACTGTTTATCATACTTACCTTTCTTTAAATCTTCAACAAACTTTTTCACGAACGATTGAACATCTTTTTCATGAAAAATTAAATCCAAAAGAGTCAACTGAAACGTTTTAGAAAGTTCTGTCCAATCACGTCTAACAAACTCCAAGCCAGTAAATTTAATTTCTTCTTTACCATTCTTAATTAACAAACCTGCATACCGTTTCTTAGCACCTTTTTCAGAACCTCTAAGTTTAGGCATTAAAAACTTAACAAAACATTTTTCATATTCTAATTCTAAATAAGATTTTCTACCATATTTCTTAGGAATAATTTTATCATAATATGAGTTAATAGTTTTTTGTAACTTTTCTCCAACTTTATCGGCTTCTTTAACATTTTTAGCTCGAGAAACAACAAAGATCGAATCAGTATCAGAATAAATTACTTCATACCCTTCTTTACGAATTAATTCAGCAGTTTCTTTAATAGTAAACCGTGCAAAGGCAGTTATTGCATTAGCCATGTCCATGCTAAAAAATCTGCAAACAGGCGAACCCAATGCACCATAAAACGAAGCTAAAAGAGTTTTCAATGCAAAACTAGAAACCAAATCTTTTTTCTTCTTAACTTCTTCACGATGTTTCATAATGTCTTTGATTATTGAAGGCAATATTCCTTGAGCATTCCTAAAACATGCACCGTTAGGAGCACAAACTAAATTTTTACCTTTTTTCTTACCAACAAAATCGTAAGGGTCAATATTAAACGTAATCATTAACGTCGGGTACAAACTTTTAAAATCTAAAACTAAAATATAATCATAAATTCCTGGCTTGGATTCCATAACATAAGCACCTTTAATTTGCTCTTTTTTTTCAGCAAACCTAGTAGTAGGCACAACAATCCCACGTTTCAACGATTCTCTAATATAAACTGAATCTAAAGAAGCAATAGTAGCATTAACTCTGTTAAGATCTATTCCGGTAATAAAACTTTTACGTATAGCTAACTCTAAAACATTAGTCTTTTCAAAAATGTCTAACACTAACTGAGAATCTTTCAAATTATAATCAACTAAACGTTGAGGATCATTCTCATAAATCTCATTAATATCTTCCTTGCCTGACTTAAAATCAATAAGTTTTTTATCTTTTAACAAAACTTGAGCAGCAGTATTAAGTTTATAATCAGGTAAAGAAATATGCGAAGCACGTAACAAAAATAAACCGTCAAGGACTTGTCGTCCAGGGACATTAGCTTTTGAATCTCTAAAAAAATCTTTTTCAATTTTTAATTTTGTTGGAACATTTTCTCGTCCCAAAGCAAACGGAATTTTCTTTTTCCTAAACCTTTCACGTAAAACATTCAAATCAAAATCTATAACGTTCCAACCAGTAATAATATCTGGATCCAACTCCATAACTTTTTCTTGAAAAGCTTCTAAAAGATCTTTCTCAGTCTTAAAACTTATAGCATTTTTCAATTTTTTCTTAGATACAATAAAAACTTTTTTGTAATCATCTTGAACAAAAGATAAACAAAATATTTTTGAAGCATGAGGATCAGTTTCAATATCAATTGATAAAACTTTTAACTTAGGTATGAAATCAGAAGGTGTTAGGTCAGGTTCATTATATATTCGGTCAATAAAATCACCAACTTCATAATCACCATCAATATCTAAAGTAGATTTAATGCCATAATCAATTAAAAACCGTTGAGAAAAGTGTATATCAGCTTCAAAACAAGGCACGCCAAACTCTTCAAAATTTTTACGAACAGTAGGAACATCTGCAGGAAGATCCAAAACAATTTTGACAACTTTTTCGTCACTAAAATTCTTAAACGAAGTTTTCTCAAACTCAAAATTTTCAATCTTTTGAGCTTTCTTAAGATCTGTTTCTTTGATATATAAATAAGGCCTAAAATAATTAATAGTTACAAAACTTTCACCATTCTCTAACCTTCCGAATAACTGAACATAAGCCCTGCCTTCCCTTACTCTATAAGTCTTGTAAACAATAAACCCTTTCATACGCATAATAGAATAATCACTTCTTTATATAACTCACGATAAAGCTAAACCACTTAACATGACAAATACGCGTGAGATTTATAAACTATCTAAATTTCATTTATCATAGAGGGAAAATTATGGAAAAAGAAAATAAACTTTCAGTATTTCAAGGCCAAGAAATTAGAAGGATTTAGCATAATAATGAATGGTATTTTTCTGTAGTAGATGTTATTGCTATATTAACAGAGAGTGTAGATGCAAGAAAATATTGGAATAAATTAAGCCAAAGGCTAAGAAAGGAAGGAAATGAAGTGGTGACATTTTGTCGACAGTTGAAATTAAAAGCACCAGATGGTAAATTAAAGCTCACAGACTGTGCAAACACTAAAACAATATTTCGTCTAATATAATCAATTCCATCAAAAAAAGCCGATGTCTTCGAACAAAACTTATAATTTAACTATAAACAACTTTCTTAACTTTATAATTAATATTCAATTTTTCAAACATTCCTTCAATATCTTTTATGTATTCTTGTTTGACCATTATTGAACCTTTACCTAACGCGATAATATTTTTATCATCAATTATCCCCTCATATTCTTTAACAATCTTTTTTTTGTCTTTATAATACCAGGATTTTCTACCATGTAAAATCTGACTTAATTTAGTTCTTATATTTTTATTTTCAACATTAAATATATAAATAACATACCTTGTTAATCCAATCTTATGAGCAGAAAAAATAAATAAACCTGAAGAATAAATTACTTTTCCTTCTTCTATCATTTTTGCAATTAAAGTTTCGTCTTCTTTATGTATGGTTAAAATTTGATATTCTGGATGAATTTTAATCCCATACTTAATTCCTACAGGCATAATTGCGTTAGTTATTTTATCTTTAAATGAGTCGGGAATATTTTTTTTATTTAGTACAATAAACAAATCAAAATCTGAATGTTTCTTGCTATAATCTCCTCTAGCATATGATCCATATAAAAAAACAACAGCAATCTCTTTAAAATTACTGAATTCTAAATTTAATTCATCAATCATTTCTTTTATCATTTTCAATCAAAAGTTTAGCCAATTTTTTAATATCAGCATATAATTTTCCATTCTTTCCTCTATATGCAACTTTATTTCTATAATCCCTGTCAACTTTTTCAAATAACGTAATAATTTCATCTGAAAACAAGATTCTATGTTCTAAAAGCTTTCTAAACCTATTTTCATGGTTATAAGAATGTTCAGACTTTACTCTTGCTAAAATAGCTTCAATTGTATTTATCGCAGAGTAGAAATAATTCTGTGCTGCTACAGTCATTAAAGCTTTTTTAAGATTAACATCTTTCTCCTTATTGAATTTACTATCATAATTATTACCAATATCAAAATGCGCCTTTGCTGCTTTCTCATGTATTTTTTCATTCATTGTTAATAAATTAAACAGGAATACTATTTAAGCCTTACTGTTTAATTGGTTAAACAGATTTATTCTTTTCGAATAAGCATTCTATTCTTATCGTTCTTTATAAAATTTAACCAAAAAATTTCGGAATATTTATGAAAAAATAAATTATTCCTAAAATCAATAAACTTTATATAATTAAGAAAAGTAAACATTAGACCATGGAAGATTTCATTAAAGCTGGGAAAATAGCAAAAGAAGTTAGAGAATATTCTAAAACAATTGTTAAGCCTGGTATTAAACTAATTGATCTAGCAGATAAAATAGAAAAGAAAATCTCAGAACTGGGGGCAAAGTCTGCTTTCCCAGTAAACTTATCATTAAATTCTGTAGCTGCACATTACACTCCTAAAGAAAACGACGAAACTGTTTTTGAAAAAGATGACATCCTAAAGATAGATGTAGGCGTACACGTTAACGGTTATATTGGAGACACAGCAGTAACAGTAGGAAATAACAAAGAATTAATTAACGCATCTCAAGATGCATTGAAAGCTGCAACCAAAATAGTAAACATAGGTACAGAGTTAAGAGAAATTGGTAAAGAAATCAACGATGCAATAACTTCGCACGGTTTTCAACCAATAGTAAACCTTTCAGGTCACGGTTTAGACAAATTCGTTATACACACTTCACCTTCGGTGCCAAACTATGACAACGGTGATACTACACAATTAAAAGACGGTGACACAATAGCAATTGAACCTTTCGCTACTGACGGAAAAGGAAAAGTTGGAGAAGGTGGACCTTCCAGTATCTATAAGTTAAACGAAATAAAACCTATCAGGGATATGACAGCAAGAAAAGTTTTAAAATTCATACAAGAAGAATACAACACTTTACCATTTGCAGAACGTTGGATAACAAAAAAATTTCCCAAAGGAAAATTTGCACTATTATCTTTAGCAAGATCAGGAATAGTAAAAGAATACGCACAGTTACCAGAAACTAGCAAAGGTTTAGTTTCACAAGCTGAACATTCTTATTTAATAAAAGAAAAAACAATTGTTACAACAATATAAAAAAAGAAAAAATTTGTTTATTGTAATTTTACTTCATGATATCTTTTTGGACCTTCTTCAGGTTTTTTATCTGAAAGAACAAGACTTTTATTATTAATTTCCCAAACATAAAGTTGATAACCTTCTGCAGTAGGTTCTGTATATGCCTGTCTTACTAAATGAACAGTTGTGCCTTCACAAGGCATAATTGAAATTCCATTAATATATTTAGAAATTTCATAACTTTTTCTATCGCAGCTTGTTCCATGAATATCAATTTGTTGTGCTAAATTTTTAAGTTCATCAACCATTTCAGGTACTGAAAATTTTTCGTTTGCCTTAAAAATTAAGTCTGTGTCTTTGTTAAATATGTCTTCGATTGCCATTTTTGTTTTCCTCCTTCTACCACTCGCAAGTGATAAATAAGATATAAATCTAAGATATATTTAGAACTTTGTGACAAAATTTAGGGAAAAAACGCAAATATTAAATATAAAATACGCCATTGTAACAATATGGAAAAACTAGATAAACGCGATAAAAAGATACTGTATCACTTATCAAATAATAGCAGACAAGGCTTTTCCAAGATAGCTAAAAAAGTTAATCTAAGCAAAAATGCAGTTAATTATAGAGTAGAACGTTTACAAAAACAAGGAATAATTAAAAAATTCCTACCTAATATTAATATGGGTGTTTTAGGTGTCACAACATATGACTTACTAATAAAACTTAAAAGTAAACCAGAAGAAGAACAAAAAATCCTAAACTATCTAAAAAACCACGACAACACAGTTTGGATGGTTAAACTTTCAGGAGAATGGGACATATTACTAGAAGTAGTAGTTAAAGATTTAGACGATTTTTCTCAAACATTATCACAAATATTTGAAAAGTTAGGTAATAAAATTGATAAATATGAAACACACATTGACATGGAAACATACAAAGTCATTCCATTAATAGAAGATTTCTTTGAAGAACTAGAATTACCTAAACAAAAAACAAAACGTCAAGAAGGATATTTAAAATTAGATGAAAAAGATAAAAAGATTTTATACGAACTTAGTCAAGATGGATTAATTCAACAATATAAAATTGCAGAAAAAATAAATACATCACCTGATTCAGTTGCTTACCGAATGAAAAGATTAGAAAAACAAGGAATAATAATTACCCATGTTCCAAGTATAGATATGAAAACCTTAGGGTACTCAGATTATTTACTTATCCTCGATCTAAGAAACCCAAAAAAAGAAGAGATTACAAAATTAAAACAATACATAATCAATAACAAAAATATCACATACGCTTTCCGAGGTGCAACAAGATTTGAAGTTATTTTATTTATCACTGTTAAAGATACAAAAAATTTTGATTTAATGTTAAAAGAAATAAAAAATAAATTCTATAACATAATACAAAATCAAAAGTTTATGTTAATAACCGAAGATCTACAATTTACTTTATTTCCAAAAGCTATGTTAAATTATTAACCGAAATAACTTTCTTTATCTCTTATAGCAGCACCACGGGCAGTACGAATATAAGTTTCTTCAATCTCTTTGTAGCGTTTAAGATCTTCAAACAAGATTGAACTTTTAACTTTACCTAAAGCTTCTTCAAAATGTTGCATTCTAATTTCTTTAGCTTTCATATCCTCACGTAAAGCAATCATTCCAGCTTCACGACAAACAGCTTCGATGTCAGCTCCAACATAATTATTAGTTTTATCAACTAAAAAATCAAACTTAACATCCTTAGTCAACGGCATTTCCCGAGTATGTATCCTAAAAATCTCTTTACGCGCTTCTGCATCAGGAACAGGCGTCATAATAATACGATCAAACCTGCCTGGACGCAACAAACCCGAATCAATTATATCTGGGCGATTAGTTGCGGCAATAACAACAACATCGTTCAATTCTTCAAGACCATCCATCTCAGTCAATAACTGGTTAACAACACGTTCAGTAACATTTGAACCACCCATACCCGAACCACGACGGGCAGCAATAGCATCTATCTCATCAAAGAATATAATAGTCGGTGCACTTTGCCTAGCTTTTTTAAATATTTCTCTAATACCTTTTTCACTTTCTCCCACCCATTTAGATATTAGTTCAGGACCTTTCACCAAAATAAAGTTAGCTTCACTTTCATATGCAGCAGCTTTAGCTAAAAGAGTTTTACCACAACCTGGCGGACCATACATCATAACTCCCTTAGGAGGCCTAATACCTAAACGCTTAAACTCCTTAGCATATTTCAAGGGCCATTCAACAGCTTCCTGCAACTCCTGTTTCAAATCATACAAACCACCAATATCTTTCCATGTAACAGTAGGAATTTCAACTAAGACTTCACGCAATGCTGACGGTGTAACAATTTTCAAAGCAGCAGCAAAATCTATTTTAGTAATCTCTAGCTTCTCTAACATATCTTTAGGTATTTCATGATTTTCTTTCAAATTAATCTCAGGAAAAATACGACGTATAACATTCATTGCAGCTTCTTTACAAAGAGCTTCTAAATCAGCACCAACAAACCCATGCGATATCGATGCAAGTTTGTTAATAAACTTATCAAAAGATTTTTGAATTTCTTCTGCCATTGGCATATTACGAGTATGAACTTTCAAAATTTGTAATCTTGCTTCTTTCGATGGTACACCTATAATAATCTCACGGTCAAATCTCCCTGGACGCCGTAAAGCAGGGTCAATTGCATTAGGCCTGTTAGTCGCACCAATTACAACAACTTTCCCTCGGGACTTCAGCCCATCCATCATTGTTAACAACTGTGCAACGACACGTTTTTCAACTTCACCATAAGACTCATCACGTTTTGAAGCGATAGCATCAATTTCGTCAATAAAAATAATTGAAGGAGATTTCTTTTCAGCTTCATCAAAAATTTCACGTACTTTTTTCTCAGCTTCACCCACAAATTTACTCATACATTCCGGACCATTTAAAATCAGGAAATTCGCATCAGTCTCATTAGCAACAGCACGTGCTAAAAGAGTTTTACCACAACCAGGTGGACCATGCAACAATACACCCTTAGGAGGTTGAATACCTAACCTATCAAACAATTCAGGATGTTTCAAAGGAAGTTCAACCATTTCACGAACTTTTTTAATCTCTTCATCAAGACCGCCAATATCTTCATAAGTTATATCCGGAATTTTTTCCTCAATAACTGCCATAGCCTTAGGATTAACAGTAATCTTTGTATTCTCAGTTATAACCACTGCCCCTTTTGGTATAACATCAGCAACAATAAATTTTAAAGTTCCTAAAGCAAAATTCCCTAAAAACTCATCTTCAACATTAAAAATATCTTCAAAAAATGGGGACGCAGTCATCGCACTACGACGCCTTTTAGCTCCACCAAGAACAATGATATCACCTTTCAAAACAGCACGACCTAAAAGACCTTTATGAAAAAAGTGCGGACTAGCTTGAATCATAACACCTTCCCTAGCAGGTGCAACAGTAATAGATTTAGCTTCTTTAACATCAGCCTTACGCACGATAATAATCTCCCCAATACCAGTTTTAGCATTACGACGCAAAATTCCATCCATACGAATAACATTCTGACCAACATCAGTCGGATAAGCCCTATCTACAATACCTACAGTAGCACGTGCGCCTTCAATTTCAATGATATCACCCTTGCTAACTCCTAACTCACGCATACTTTCAGCATCAATACGTATAACACCTTTGTAAGCTTCTTCTTGCAAAGCTTCCATAACTTTTAGCCGAATTTCTGATTTTTTCTCTTCCATTGTCTTGCCGTCAGTTAGTACACCTTTTTAACTTTTTTGAACCTCAAAACTATCTTTCCTGGTTCATTTAAAGATAAGTGAACAATTTTAGTCCTTGTAACTTCTTGAAAATTGATAATTTCTTTAGGAATACTTACAGTCCAACTGTTACCTACTGGCCTTAATTTAACTTCAAAATCTTTCATTTTGATTTCTTTAAACCTATGATAATCTTCTAAATCAGTTGGATGATGCCACTTTTTGTTACATTTGATACAATGCCAAGTACGAATCTTAATACCATCTTTCACGACATAACTTTTCTGCGTCGGATCTGTACACTTATCACATAACAAAACAGTATCATAGATTTCTTCCATTTTCGTATACACGAGAAGTATATACAAGACATATATAAATATTTGGGTAAAAACGGCTTTGCACAATAATTAAGAATTGCACAATAATTAGGTGAGTTGCACAAAAATTATTAAAATTTTATATAGATATTTAAATTACAATAAACTTATTAGAACAATTATTGTATTAACCTAACTATGAAAACGCTATCTGAAGAATTAGAGCAAAGAATACGAAAAATACTCCTTAAAGGATCTTCAAAGGATGATCTTGCTTATTTGAGAAATTTTGTAGATAATGATGCAGCTATTATCATGCTTTCCTTATGCAATGAAATCGTTTTATTGAAAAAAGCGCTTCTTGAGAAGAAGGTAATTAGTAAAAAAGACTTGAATATAGGCAATGTTAAACATAAAAACGGTAAATGGATTGTTGATTAGATTTTGATGCACAAAAACACAACTAATTTATATGCAAAGCCGGTAAAAAGATTTAAATGTATCAAAAATTATATTCTTAACAATGGTAAAAGCACAAAAAATCAAAGAAGATGAAATGCAAAGTATGCACTGGCATCATATGCGAGGTTGGCGACCAGGTTTTGGATTTCCAATCGGTTTAATTATAATTGGTTTATATTTTATAGCAAAAGAATATGGATTTATCCCTAAAGATACAATGATTTGGCCATGGATTTTACTTGCAATAGGATTAGGAATGATAATAAACCGTTTAATCCGATGGCAAAGATACTCCTAAATATTGTTTTATTTTTTCTCTTTCTGAAAAAAGTGAAACAAAATCTCTAACCAACTGTTTATCTAAATAACCACCACACTCTCTTTTTCCATAATTAATATCCAATTTACGAATATTAATATTAGCTAATTCAAAAACTTGTTCAAAAGTAAATTTCTCTTTTCTAGGAAGAGAAAGATGTGCTAAATAAGATAACACATAATCTAACGGTTTAGTATCTTGGTAAACTCCTCTATGAACCATGGCATCAAACGTATCACAAATACTTAATGCCTTAACAACTGGGTAAAGACTTTTGTCAAACCTTCCAAAAGGATAACCATAACCATCCATGCGTTCATGATGAAAATATATAGGTTTGTAAAACTCAAAAGGTAAATCTTCTATCAGAGACTTAACCATTCTTACACCATATAAAGGATGCAATTTAATCATTTCATATTCAATTAAAGTTAAATTTGGATATCGTTTTTTTATTATATCGAGGATATCTTCTTGCATTTTACCAATATCATGCATTAAAACACCTGCAAAATTATAGTGATTATAAGGTATCTTGGCTTGTTCCCATAAGGCTAAAGTATAAATCGCTGTCCGCAATGAATGATTAAAGGTATTAATGTCCTTATCTCTCAACTCAAAAAATAAAAATAAAACATTTTCTATTTCTGATAAAGAATCTACCACACTTTCCAATGAATCCGGTAAAGAAATATGTAACACCTCTTCCTGATCCAAAAAAGCTTTCTTAAGATCATTTAACATATAAATCAAAATAATTTGAAAAGTATATAAATTTTTTCAATATAAACGAGAAAAGGTTTTAAACAAGAGAAACAAAACGAAAAAACATGATAAGTACCGGTTGCAAAGAACTAGATGAATTATTTACTTATGACAATCATATCACTGGAATCTATGGAAAACCTGCAACAGGAAAAACTACTTTATGTTTATTGGCTATGGCAAAAGTTCAAGCCGGGAAAAAAATAGTTTTTATTGACACAGAAAATTCTTTTTCATTAGAAAGATTAAAACAATTTAACCCAGAAATAAAATTAGATAACTTTTTTGTCATGCCTGTAAAATCTTTTACAGACCAACATAAAACCGTTGAAAATTTATTAAAAATTAAAAATAAAATATCTTTTATCATTATAGACTCGTTTAGCATGTTTTACCGACGTATGTTGCAAGAAAAAACAAAAGTTAATATTTTAGTTGCAAGGCAATTAAGTATTCTTAACGAAATTGCAAAAGAAGGTATCCCTATTATAATAACTTGTCAAGTATATTCAAAACTTGATGGAACAATAGAACTTATCGGTAGAGATTTAATACGAAACTGGTGTTCGACTTTAATTCTATTAGAAGAAAAAGGTATAAGAACTCTATATTTAGAAAAACATCCTACAAAAAAATCAGATATGAAAAATTTTGTAATAAGAACCGAAGAGATTATTTTTTCTTCTTCTTAACTTCTTCTTTGCTTAACATTTCCTGTTCATTCTTCTTAGCTTCTTCTTGCCTTAAAGTTTCCTGTTCCTTTATCCATTCGATTCGTTTAGGACATTCTTTATTAAAACAATAATTAAACGGACGTTTACCTGTGCGAAAAATAAAAACTAAAGGAAACTCACAATGTGGACATTTCTTGTTAGCTGATTTAGGTTTACCCCATGTTAAACTAAACGTATTTTTACAATCAGGATAAGCTGAACAAGCAATAAAATATGATTTGAACTTCCTTGAATACATTATTCTTAAATGACCTTCTTTACATTTATTACAAGGACCAACTGTTGACTCTTGTTCCATCGTTTCTTTCGTTGCAACACCAAGAGCCTTACCAATTTCCATCTCATTTTTCTTAAATGTTTCCAATGCTTTTCCTAAAACTTTTTCTGCATGAGCTAATACTTTTTTACCAGAAGTATTTTTTTCACGAATTTCTTCCATTTGCTTTTCAATCTCATTTGTTAATTCCTCAGAAAGAATATCCGGACAATATTTTTCTAAAGTTTGAACAGTCCTCATACCTAAATCTGTAACAATTAAAGATTTTTCATGAACATAATTACGAGTATACAAATTATCTATAATATGAGCTCGCGTAGCCTTTGTACCAAGGTTACGTTTTTCAAGTTCTTTAATTATTGATGCCTGAGTATAACGTTGAGGTGGTTGTGTTTCTTTCTCATGTAACTTAACATCTTTCTGTTTAAGTTCTTGGCCTACTTCTAATTTAGGCAAAGTTTGTTCTTCAAATTTAGCATAAGAACCATACAACGTATGCCATCCTTTTTCAATGGTTCTTGTACCAGAAGCATGAAACAGTTCTTTACCCGCTTCAATTTCAGCAGTAACAGTTTCTCGAGTAGCAGGTTCACCAAACGTAGCCAAGGTTCTACGCACAATAAGATCATACAATTTAATTTCATGCGCTTTAAGTTTTTTAGGTACTTCCCCTGTTGGGAAAATCGCTGGGTGCGCAGCATCAGTTTTTATACCATTATTTGGTTTCAAAACTTTATTTTTCAATAAATCTTCACAATCTTTCTCATATTTTATTTGTTGAGACAATTTTTTCAATATTTTTTGGTATCCTATTGAAAGAGGCAATTGATTAGAACTCGTTCTTGGATAAGATATGTAAGAATGCGTATAAAGTTCTTGGGCTGAGGCTAAAGTTTGTTTTGGTGTTAAATGTAATTGTCTAAAAGCTTCAATTTGTAAAGCTGTTAAGTCAAATGGATGTGGAGCTGCATGTTTAGTTTGTTTTGCTGTAATTTTTTTAACTTTAGTGACTTTACCTTTAGCGTTTTTCTTAACGGCTTGAACTTTTTTCTTGTCCCAAAACTTTCCTTCTTTATGGAAGGCATTCAATTCTTTAGTAATTAATTCTAACTCCCAAAACGGTTCAGACTTAAACTTATCAATTTCACGTTGCTTATCCACTAAAATCTTCAACGCAGGACCTTGAACACGTCCGGAAGATAAAACTTTAAACATTTTTGTAGCATTACGAATTGCTAAACTTAAGGCCCGAGACAAATTTATACCATAATAAAAATCTAAAACATGCCGTGTTAAACCAGCTTCCGTAAGTTTTTTATCCATAGATTTGTAAACATGTTCATAAGCTTCGCATAAATCTTCTTTAGTGGTTGTAGAAAATTTCATACGCATCGCATTATTTTTACCACAAATATACTTAACAATATTAAATCCAATAACTTCACCTTCAATATCATAATCTGTTGCAACAATTATTTCGTCAATACCTTTACACATTTTTGTAATTAAATCATAATAAGGTTTTGTATAATCAGAATCTTTAGAAACTTCAAAAGTAGGTTTCCAATCAACATCAAAAACAGGATAAGTCCAACCTTTCTTTTCTTTTTCAGCAACAGTAAACAAATGACCTACAGCACAAACAACAATAATCTTTTTCTTACCCCTCTTAAATTCAAAGTAAAGAATTTTTTTATTATACTTCTTTTTATCAATTTCACCGTCGGCAAGAGCTTCAGCGACTTTCAAGGCTGCAGAGGGCTTCTCGCATATGATTAATTGGACCATTGTAATATTAGTCCAAAATAGAATGTTATAAAGCTTTCTATTTTTCTTTTTTTTCAATAAGAACTTTAACAACTTTCCTTTTACTAGCTTCTTCAACTGTTAAAATCATATTATTAATTTCTAATTTAACACCTTTCCGCGGTATTTTATGCAACTTTTGTAAAATAAAAGAATTTATAGTATCTGTACCCTTACCGGGCAAACGAACATTAAAGAAATCATTCACGTCAGAAATTTCCGTAGTACCATGTACCAAAATTTCATTTTTATCAAGACGTTTAATTAATTCTTTACTTATATCGGTTTCATCAGCAATTTCCCCAACTAACTCTTCAATAATATCTTCCATTGTTGCTAAACCTGCAGTGCCACCAAACTCATCAACAACTATTGCCATATGAACATGTTTTTCTTGAAACTCTTTCATTAATTCATTAATAACTTTTGACTCAGGAACAAAAATGGGCTCACACGCTAAAGATTTTAACGTAACATTAGTTTTTCTTTTATGCAACGCTTTCAAAACATCTCTAACATAAAGAATACCAATTATATTATCACGATTTTTATTAAATACAGGAACACGTGACGGACCTCTAATAATTTCTTCAATAACGTCTTTCAAAATAGCATTAGCATCATAACAAATAATTTCTGTTCGGGGAGTCATTATATCTTCTGCAAGAATATCATTAAACAAAAATACTTTTTCAATAATTCTTTTCTCTTGCTCATGAACTTCACCTTCCTGTACACCAATATCAACCATTGTCTTAAGCTCTTCTTCAGTAACAAGAGGTTGACCTTTAGTTTTTTGCATACTTAACATAAAACTTGTCATTTTAGTAAAAATATAAATTACAGGAGCTAAAATCCATTGTAAAACTCTTAAAGGTTTAGCAGAATATCTTGCAACAAGCGCAGCATTACGCGTAGCAAAAGCTTTGGGCGTAATTTCTCCAAAAATTAAAATTAAAACAGTCATGATACCCGTAGCAATACCTACACCATAAGAACCAAATAATCTTAAGGATATTGATGTTGCCAACGCTGCTGCACCAATGTTAACCATATTATTATAAACTAATATAGTTGTAAGAAGTTTTCTAGGCTCAGATTTCAAATGATCAACTAAATCAGCATAAGGTAATTTTTTATTAACCATAGTCTTAATTTTAGCATGACTTAACGAAAAGAAAGCTATCTCTATACCAGAAAAGAACGCAGAAAATACCAACAAAACCAATAAAATTATTATTTCACCGAACATATAGCTTTATCCCTCTTTACAGCAAAAATAGACAAGACAAACTTGTTTATATAATTTGTTATATTATTCAATAAATCAAAGCTCAATAATCTTCCCTTTCTTACCTACGTTAATCACAGTAGTATTACCAATCTTTTGTTCCACACCTTCAGCTTCATGAACATGTGAACAAAGTAAAATGTCAGGTTTAAATTCGTTAATAGCATCTTTAACAGCATCGCTACCAGGAACAAGATTTGAAAATTTCTCAGCAAGAGATTCTGAAGGATGAGTGTGAGTTAACATGATTTTTTTCTTAGAATCTTTAAGATAATTAAACCCTTGACGCAACATATCTTTAATTTCAGTATCGTTTAACTGGAACAAACCACAATTAACCGCACTACAACCGAAAAAACCAACTTCACCTACTTTAATAGAATAACCGTGCAAGTTTTTAGCATCATATCTTTCAGCAAGGAAATCAGCAGTAGCCAAACTATCATGATTACCAGGAACAAAAGCTATTTTCTTGTTAAAAGCGCCAAGCAAATGTTCAGCTGACCCATCATTATGTGTAACATCACCACAGATTAAAACAAGGTCAACATTTTCATCATCAGCTTTCTTAGCCAACTCTTTAGCAAGACTCGTATCCCCATGCAAATCCCCTATTGCTAATATCTTCATTTTAGGCGTTTAGGCTTATTGAGGATATATAAAGGTTTTGTTTTATGATTTTTAGATTAACTTATATATTCACAACAATTCCAAGAATTATTTGATACTCTTTGGGAAATAACTAAGAAATAAACTTTTATCTCTAAATCAACAAATTTACATACACTTCAGCCAAAGGCAAAAACCAAAAACTTAAATCTTAACTAATCTTATATTATTACATGAAAACATTAGTTGTATATTATTCAAGAACAAACACAACAAAAAAAGTTTCAGAAAAGATAGCTGAACTTGCCAAATGTGATATTGAAGAATTGATTGATACTAAAGACAGGACAGGTGCCAAGGGTTATATCATTGCAGGTAAGGATGCTTTAACCAAACAACTTACCATCCTTGAACCAGTCACTAAAAACGCTTCTCAATACGATTTAATTATTTTATCAACACCTGTATGGGCTTACACAATGTGCCCAGCAATAAGAACTTACATTGAACAAAATAAAGACGATTTCAAAAGTGTAGCTTTCCTTTGCACGATGGGTGGCTCAGGCGATAAAAGCACGTTTGAAGCAATGACAGAAATTTGTTACAAAAATCCAAGAGCAACTTTGGCATTAAAAACAAAAGAAATCATGCAAGATGAATACAAAGAAAAATTAAAAGAATTCTTAAAACAATTACAATTAATATAAACCTTGCCCTCTTTGTTGCTTTAAAAGAAATTTATTATAATCAAAAAATCCAACTGTTAACATATCAAAAAGGATAGGATATGGATAAGTGTCAGCCCAATCTTGCCATTCCTTAAACAACTGAAAACAAGAAGGCGAAACTTTTTGATATTCTTGAAATTCAGTTTTATCCATTTCAGCCAGAGTTTTTTTAGAATATGTTGGTTGAAAAATTTTCCATAAATCAGACCATGCCCACTGTGGTTTAATACCTCTTGGTTCGTAAGAAACATAACCATCATGTATCGCAACAAAAGTAATTGGTTTTTGTAATCTTTCATCCATGTAAGATAAAGCATCAACAAAATAACAAAACCTTGAATTATGTTGTGCCAATTCTAAAAAATTGTCTTGCTGCGGCAGATTTAGATTAACAGTGCCATGATGAGTAGGAAATTTCTTGTCTTCTAACATTTCTAAAATACCTTCGACACCTTGCGATTTTAATGCAATGTTACAATGAACGCCAGGATAATTTTCAAGCATAGGAACATAAAATGCACCATCTACCGTAATTACTGGTTTGTCTAATTTTTTATAAGCCATTTTAGCTTTACTTTCAGAAATTAAAGGGGCAGTACTTTCTCTTTCAGGAAGATACAAATTAGAAACTCTTTTCACATGATAATCATCACCTAAATCCATACAAGCGTTCCAGAATTTACCTTCATTTCTACTAACCAATAAAATGTTTTTCATATTCAGTTCAATTTAACAATAAATATCAATTTAAAAGAATTTATGTAATAAAAAGAATAAAAGATTATTTACCAATAAAATTTTTACCATTCATATAAGGCACTAATACTGCCGGCACTTTTATAGTACCATCTTTCTGCTGATAATTCTCCATTATAGCAACCAAAATTCTAGAAGTTGCCAAAACAGTATTGTTTAAAGTATGCGCAATAACTTTATTACCTTGTTTATCAACAATTTTTATACCTAAGCGCCGAGCCTGATAATCCGTACAATTAGAACAAGACATAACTTCACCATACTTCTCTAATCTAGGCCGCCAAACTTCCATATCATATTTCTTAGCAGCAACAATACCTAAATCACCGGTACAAATGTTAACTACACGAAAAGGAAGTTTCAAATCTTTAAGAACCTCTTCACTAATTTTTTTCATTTCTTCATGCAAGTTCCATGATTCTTCAGGATTACAAATAATAACCATTTCTACCTTGTTAAACTGGTGCGTACGCCAAATACCTTTTGTGTCAATACCGCGACTACCAATTTCTTTACGGAAACATATCGAATATCCAACTAATTTTATTGGAAGATCTTCAGGCTTAACAAAACTATTCATGTAATAAGCCACTAATGGATGTTCAGACGTAGCAATCATGTACAAATCTTCATCTTCAATTTTGTACATAACATTTTCAAAATCTTCAACATCAGTCACACCTTCATAAGATTTGCGCCGCATCATCAATGGGGGTTCCATGTAAACAAAACCTTTTTTAACCATTTTGTCCCTAGCAAAGTTAATCAAAGCCTGATTCAATAAAGCTAAATCACTTTTAAGATAATAAAACCCAGCGCCAGCAATCTTGGCAGACTCGTCAAAATCTAATACACCAAGATTTTCACCAACTTCAACATGCGATTTTAATTTGAAGGTAAAATTAGGTTTCTTACCATAGGCTTTAACTTCTACATTTTCAGAATCATCTCTACCGTAAGGAACAGATTCATGCATAATATTAGGAAAAGAAAGAAGACGCTTAATAATTTTCTCTTGCAACTTAGCATAACCTACCTCCAGTGTTCTTATCCTAGCTGGAACAGTTTTCACTTCGATTAAAACTTTTTTAACTGATTTACCTTCTTTCTTAAGCTTATTAATTTGTTGAGACAAAGAATTTCGCGATGATCTTAAAGAATCAAGTTCAGATTTAATCTTTTTAGCTTTCTGATCATTTTTTATTACTTCGTCTATCCATTTTAACTTTTCGTCATCTTTTCGCCGTCGTAGGTTCTCCCTTATTACATCTGGGTTTTCCCTAAACAATTTTATATCTAACATAGTATCACTAAATAAGGACATATTATATAAACCTTTTCACCGACGGAAACTGACTGTTACTAGCTAATGACACCACTTATTTTAAAAATAATTTACTAAAAAAAAGAAAAGTATAAAAGGAAGTTAAAGTTTCCATAAAATAAATTTTAGAAAGTAGCAAAACCAAAGCAAAGGTTTAAATATAAATAATAGATTATACATATTAAAAGAGAAAAACAGGGGGGATGTAAATGTTAACAAAAAAAGAAAAAGAAATTTTTGACGTTTTTTTTCGGAAAAAACCTGCTAATATTCTAGTAGCATTAAGACAAAATTCAAGAAACAAATATGGTAGTGTTCTAGCAAAAGAAGTTGATTGCACATATTCACATGCAGTAAAAATTCTACAAGCAATGGAAAAATCTAAGCTTGTATGTTTTGAAAAACAAGGACGAATCAAAACCATTAATTTAACCTCAAGTGGGGAAAAGGTTGCTGAATATATTGAAAAAATAAAAGAGTTATTATAAAACTCTTTTTTTTATTGTTATAATCGGAGGTATTATCTTTGCAAAAATTTAATCGTGTTCTCCTTATTGCAGACGAAGCTAATTTAAGTTTAGCAAAAAAGGTTCATAATTATTTATCAACTCAAGAAATCCCTGGTGGGTTAGAACCTTTTAACGAAAATGCAATTTACATTAATATGTTTAAGAATCAAGAATTGCAAGTTAAGATTAACCTCAATGTTCGTGGCCGACACGTGTTTGTAATAAAATCTTTTAATTCGATAATAAAAAAATGGAAAGAAGGAGAATTGAAAGAATTCGATAATACTCCTACACAAAGTTATTTTGAACTATTTATCATTAACGATGCTTTGAAACGTGCTTCTGCACATGAAATAACAAATGTTTTACCTTTCATGCCTTACTTAAGACAAGATAAAAAATGCACTCCTCGTGAACCTGTTACAGCTAAAGTTATTTCCAATTTATTAGAATGTTCAGGCACTGACAGAGTTATAACATGGGATGCACACTTTAAACAAATCGAAGGTTTCTTTGAAATCAATTTTGATAACTTACCTACCACACCTTTCTTTGCTGAAATTTTAGACAAAATGTTTCCAAACAAAAATAATATTATAGTTGTTGCTCCTGACTTTGGTGCAGCTAACCGTGCAAAACAATTAGCAAAAGAAATTGGTGTAACATTTGGCGCTATCAGTTACAAAAATCGAGCCAAAGATTTACTTCAATCGGGCACTGTTGAAAAAATGATGCTGCTAAAAAACACCGACTTATTTGGAAAAATTGCTATTATATACGATGATATGGTAGATTCCGGTGGTTCTATCATAAAATGTTCTGAAATTTTAAGAAAAGAAGGTGTTAAAGATATTATTGTATGCTGTTCACATCCTGTCTTAAGTAATAATGCTACTGACAAACTGCTTCAAGCCAATATTAAACTTATTACAACTGATGATATTAAAATAAAAAATTTAGAAAGATATCCTAACATTAAAGTTTATTCATTGGCAAAAGTTATTGCAGACGCGATATACTGTATAGTTGCTGGTCATTCAATGAGCGAACAATTGTATAGTTATGATAAATTTAAGTATTCAAATTTGGAAAACTTTTAATATCTTTTAGGCGGAAAACCAGATAATTTAATTTCTTCTAACCTCTTTCGACTTTGTTTTTCACGCATAGTCCTATCTAAAACATAAGCACTAATCGTATACATTGCACAAGGCACAGTCATATAACTTATCCCATTAACTCCGTCAATATCTACATTAAATGCTGCTATCCCTTGAGCCACTAATCCGCAAAGTGTTAAAGCTGAAGAAAATGCAACACTCTTTTCATAATATTTATCTTGCCAGTTTTCAAATCGATTCATTTTTCCTCCGTTTAGTATAAGGTTGGGTTATAACTAATCCTAAAAAAAAAGGTATAGAAGCACAAACCATTGTAGGCATACCTAAAACTGATATCACTGCTTCAGTCAACATTTTTTTTCTATAATCAATAACATCTTGATTTAATAACAAAATATCATACTCTGCCTTTAAATGATAATAAGAATCTAACTGATCAGAAATATCATCATCAATATCGGAATCAGATATTGTAATAGTATCCAAATAATTTTCATGCTGACTTATCACCCTTTGCAACTCAAAACTATGCTGAACCTCATAAGGCATCTCTCTAAATGTCGTGTTCCATAATGGACAAGAAAACATTAATGCTCCAGCTAATAATCCGGCAGACCCTGTCGTATACAAAGATTTTGATAACAATTCACGAATCATATTAAAACAATTATTTATAAAAATTATATAAAGCTTACGATTCAAGAATCACACAGTCACAAGGCTTAAATATTCACAAAAGATGGTCCATCAAAATGGACTTATCAACATTGGAAGAATTCATTCATTTCCATAACTTAAAAATCTATAGTGGGCCTGTTCCCGATGAAGATTTTTCTAAAATTAACCCATATATTTGTGTTGCGTCTATTATAACAAACCATGAAAAAAGATTCAACTATCGCTGGGGTTGTGTTCTTGGATTAGAACGTGTTGATTATAAAAATTATAATATACTTTTTTTAGGAAGATTCAACACATTAGAAGATAAACCTGATTTTTTAGAAAAAGAAATTGAAAGAATACCATATAATCAAATAGACCAATTTCACAGTTCAAATTTCAAATTATGTAATCTTACATAAGTCTTTTAAATCCTATTTTTCTTGAAATAAACAGATGTGCGGTATTGTAGGATATTATGGACAACAAAATGGAGTTCCTATTGTTTTGAAAGGGCTAAAGAGGTTAGAATATAGAGGATACGATTCAGCAGGTTTAGCTTTCAAAGAAGATAAAATAAAAATCATCAAAACTAAAGGGAAAATTCAAGATTTAAAAAATTTAATTAACGGAGAATCTTCTCAAATTGTAATCGGGCATACACGATGGGCTACACATGGTGTTCCTAATCATATAAATGCACACCCTCATTTCAGTATGGACCAAACTGTTGCAATTGTTCATAACGGGATTATAGAAAATCATTGTGAACTTAGAAAAGAATTAGAAGAAAAACATAATTATCATTTTAATTCTGATACAGACTCTGAAGTTATTGCACAACTTATTCAGTTTTTTTACAATGGAAATTTTGAAGAAGCTTTTAGAAAAATGCTTTCAAAAATAGAAGGAGCATTCGGAATTGCAGCTATACACAATAATCACAAAGAACTAATTTGTGCAAGGAAAGGTTCACCTTTAGTTTTAGGTATAGGAAAACAAGAATATTTTATTGGTAGTGACCCTTCACCTTTTTTAGATCACACCAAAAATGTTATTTACTTAGATGAAAAACAAATGGCTATTTTCTCTGATACAGGTTATATCATTAAAGACTTTAACGGATTTAACCTTGATAAAGAAATCGAAGAAGTTCCTTTTGGATTAGAATCAATTCAGAAACAAGGTTACAAACATTTTATGTTAAAAGAAATTTATGAACAACCTAATACTATCAAAAATTGTTTGCGAGGAAAAATAAGGAATATTAACGGAATTTCAATAAAATTTAATGAAAAAATAAAAAGAGTCATTTTTGTTGCATGTGGGACAAGTTATCATGCCGCTTTGATAGGGAAATACATTTTAGAAAAAACATCTCATATTCCGACTATTGCTGAACATGCTTCTGAATTCAGATACAGAAAACCTATGCTATTTCCTACAGATTTAGTTATAGCTATTTCTCAATCAGGTGAAACTGCTGATACATTAGAAGCCATAAGATTAGCCAAAAAAGTTGGTTGTAATATTGCAGGTATTGTAAATGTCACAGGTAGCATGATTGCAAAAGATTGTGGGCAAGGTATTTATCTTCACGCAGGTCCAGAAATAGGTGTTGCATCAACAAAGGCTTTCACTTCTCAAGTCATTGCCTTAAACCTTTTAAACATCTTTTTCAATAAAAGCCCATATTATAAAACAGAAATGATTGATGAATTAAAAGTCCTTCCAGAATTAGTAGAACAATTCTTAAAAAATGAACAAATAAAATTAATTGCACAAAAATATCATTTATCAAAATACTTCTTATTCATGGGAAGAGATATTAATTACCCTGTAGCATTAGAAGGGTCATTAAAGCTTAAAGAGATTAGTTATATTCCTTCAGAAGGATACCCTGCAGGAGAGATGAAACATGGGCCTATTGCTTTAATTGATGAAAATACTCCTTGCGTTTTCATTTTAACTCAAGATGAAACTTATGAAAAAGTTATCAGTAATATGGAAGAAGTAAAAAGTCGAAAAGGAAAGATTATTTGTATTTGCAACGAAATAAACGAAAAAGTACAAAGAGTTGCTGATGATATTATAATAGTTCCAAAAGTTTGTTGGGAGTTAACACCAATCATCAATGTTATACCTTTACAATTACTAGCTTATTACATTGCAGATCAAAACGGAAAAGCAATAGATCAACCTCGTAATTTAGCAAAAAGTTGTACAGTAGAATAAAAGAGTAAAATAATTAAATAAAACTGACATTCTAAAACTTATGTTCTCCAAAGACCATATAGCCATATTAAAAAAAGCTTTAAGAATTATAAGAAAAAAAGAATTTAACCAATATGAGAATTATTTACGTCGAGGAATTATACAACCAGACAAATATGGCAAAACATTCAACCATTTTTATGATCCTACAAGTAATAAAGGACATTGGTATTTTAGTAATGCCAAAATTCAAGGAACAAAACATTTCAAAGATGCAGTAAAACTTTATAAAAAAGGGAAAAAAAGGAAAGCTTATTTTAATTTAGGAAAATCTTTACATTACTTAACAGACCTTGCAATCCCTGCACATAGCTTACCGCTTATCCATCTCTTTTGTACAGATGATTTAGAAAATTATTTAAAAGAAAATCTTAATGAAAAAATAAAAATTAAAAATATTTCTCCAATTAGAAAAAAAAATGTAGAAGATTATTTTATAAGTATAGCAAAAAAAAGCAGAAAACTAAAAACTAAAAGTAATAATTTCTGGATTTCTTTAAAATTCAGAATATTAGGAAAAAAAGAAAAACTAAGTAAAGAGGAATTAAAAAGTCAATCTAAAAAAGTAGTAAAGTTGGCTGTATCCTATTCAACTGGATTATTAGAAAAATTTTATCAAGAAATTAATTAAACCATTTACCTAAGCCTTCTTGACGTTCAGGATCTTTACCAAAAACACTTTCAATTCGATGTTGTGTTAAAACTAAAGTTTGTTTTAAGTAAGGTGGCAAATTATATTTTTCTGCCAAATCCATTGCAGGTGCTACATATTTAACAACTGACCCTTCATGTATTGTAAAAATTATTTTTCCTCCACAATTAGTACATTTTCCGATGAGAGGCGGTCTTCGAAAACTTTCGTTACATTTAACGCACCTAAACTTTTGCATGGAAAACTTACGCAAGTTACCTTTAATGTCACGCATAAAATGTCTTTCAATAATTAAGCGTGCAACATCATCTTCGTTAACTGCGCGTAACCGTTTAGCAATTGCCATTTGCCCAAGAACTTTTTCTTTCATTGTAGGTAACAATTTATACTGACTACAAGTCACTGCTTTGTTAAAATTTTCAACATCATGAGTAAACCCATACCCTTCATACTGCTTTTCTTTACCAATATGATTATCTAAGATATCTACCTTAACGTCCCATGGTAACTTATACTGTTCAGCAGCTTCATAAAACTCTAGAGGATATTCCCAAGCAATGTCCATGTTAAATACCATATCGTCTACTTCAGCAGGGATAAGGTTAGAAGTTAAAACTAAAGGTGCGTCTTGTGTAATACCACGAGTGTTAGGTAAGTAAGCTCTAGAAAAATTTAACAAACAATCCATTAACAACATACAACCTGCTTCATCACCATCACATCTCAAATTAAGTATATTATCACCCCATAATACATTTTTATCTTCTAAACTATTTTCATCCACATCTAAACAATAACTATTTACTTCATCTCTAAAAGAAGAAACATTTTTTATGTTTTGAATCAATATATCTCCTTTTCTATCAAAATAGATTTTTTTCTTAGGTAAAAAAGATATTTCATCATTCTTAATTATATAATCAGACAAAACAACAAATTTATCTTTTTGGGAGATTTCAGAAGCTTTTTTAATATTAAATCTTTCATTAGAAAAAGAAAGATAATTATGATCTAAAGTACAAATAAATTCCTTATTTGTTTCAGATTTAATTTTAATCCATTTTTTATTAATTGGACCTTTAATAAAGGTTGTAACTTTTTTTTCTTTGAATTTAAAAGTTTTAGCATCAACACCAAATACTGTAACATTATCTATATTTTCTACAGACAAAGTACCAGTAACATCAATTCTTTTTGTCTTCGCTCGTCGTTTAATTAAACTATCAACATAATCTCCAATCTTGACAACACTAATTTCATTTTCTTTTTTAATAACTAAATCAGTAGTAGGATGAACACAGTCACGACGCATAATACTATGTAATAAAGGATGCGCTAAAAAACCTTGAGTTTTTGAAAAACCAATTATACGCGAGATAATACCTGCCGATGTATGCGGCGACATTGCAACAATTAAATGCCCAACTAAATCTTCCTTAGATTTAAGATTATAATATCGGGACAAACCATAAAGTTTCTTTAACAAATCATCTAAAAACTGCGCTGTACGAAACAAAACCAAATCAGCACCTTCTTCTAATGCAGTACTACAAGCAGGCAAGATTACATCTTGCGGTAAAATTTCTAAAATCTGATTTTCATTTTCCAATTCAGCACCGCGAATATCTTTTTCATATCCTAACTTTCTTAGAACTTCAATCGATGTACCAATTTCAACAGGTTTAAAATGTGTACATACCATTTCTGTCATGTCATACCTGATAGTGCCCTCTTTATTGACATATAAATTATATTGCGCACGCAAAATACCTTTAACAATATTTTCAGGTATTTTTTTCTTACTTGACAAACTGCGAACACCTTTAATTAAATCAGAATAATTACGTGTACCTAATGTTTTCAAAGCATTATCAAAATGATAATTAACATCAATTTCTCTGTTACGGGCATACATACACTCACCATGTTTTTCGCCAGTAGGCAAAGTTTCGTCACAAAAATTATCTAAACTTTCTGTACCACAATGACGACAGTAATACATTCTTTTAGTCGGTTTTTGACATTTTTCACAAACTGCCCAAATAGTTTTATTGCCACAACCGTCACACAAATAAGTGGGAAAATAAGATGTAACTTTACCTTTTTCTAAAGCACTTTGCATTGAACGCAACCTTCCACCTTCTTCACCAATAGGAAAAAGCATGTGCGGACTACCTATCATTTTACGCATTTTCGCTTTTTCAGGGCGACCCATCCGCGTACCAATAAAATAACCACACTTATCTCGAATTTCAAAGTCAGAAACAGAATTAACCATAACCAAAACTTTATCATCTTCAACAAGATCTTTTTTTAATCCACCCAAATTAGCTAACAAAGCTTTAGCATTATCATGTTCAATCACAACATACTCATTTGCAACAACATTATGAGGTAGACCAATCAATTCCAAAGAACGTTTAACATCAAAGTTAGCTACAATTATTTTTTCTTCTTGAATAACAGAATTTTTCAAAACATTATATAACTTAACAAACTCTTCTTTGGTTAAACTGTTCCAATAATAAATAAACTTGGGGTGCAAAGGAATACCAAGAGAACAAAATTTAGCAGCAGTTAAAAAATCTATTTTAGTTTTAATAGGTTCTTTTGTTAAAGATTCTAAAACTTTTATATCAATATCAATCGTCTTAGTTTCTAAAGTATTACGCAAATAATGCACCCACCATTCTTCAACAAAACCACAAGGTATGAGTTTATGCGCTCTATCTAAAAAATCACCATAATTAATCAAAATGTCGCCTAAATATATAACTTCTTCAACTAAATGATTCACCTTCCTGGCTTCTTCTTCAGTTTCCAAATATTTAACAGAACCATCTTTAAGTTTAACAATTGGACCATCAATAGTATCACAAACTGCAATAGTAGTAGATTTACCAGGACGTTCAGTACGCAACTGCGACCCTACAGCAATAAAATCATTTAACACAACCATTGAAGCAGGATGAATAGCATTAGACGAGAAACCACTAATACGCCCACGTCCATAACGTAACCTAAACGTACCACTACGCAAAGGATAACCTATGACCGGTCTACCTGCAACAAGGTCTTTGATAAAAGTAAAATCAGGCTTAACTTTTTCTTCATCATTTAAAGTTTGTCCAGCTCCTTCCCCCTTCGCTTTAATTTCTTTTTGCAAATGGACAAAATCTTTCATAAAATTCCATTGATCCAAATAAAAATCCGCACCCCACTTATCCAATTTTTTCCAAAGCTTAGGTGCTTTCAAACATAAACATTCGGCTATAACTAAACAAAACCCATTCCGTATACGATTTGTTTCAATACGATCAAGATCTTTATAATTGCTCACCTCAAATTTTTCTGAAGGATCACCACTCACTTGTACAGGAATGTGTCGCATTAAAAATTCTACTTCTTCTTGTGAAGGAAAATACTGTAAGTTAGTAACACGATCATTATAATCGCAAAGTTCTGTGTAAGCACGCTTAACTTCCTCTTCGGTCGCATCATAAGTTGCATACCCTAACTTCTTTCGTACATAATCAGCAATCAAAACTGAAACTGATGCAGCTGTCCCACCAGCACTACGCACAGGACCACCATACATTAAACAAAAATATTCTTTACCATTATCTTTCCGTTTATTAAATGTTAAACCAATAAAACCTTCTAAAGGAGAAGAAACAACACCGACTGTTACATAAGAAAACCCTACACGAATTCCTGTCTCAAGAGCTTTTTTCTTATCTACAAACTTACAAAACTTTTCAGTTGCAACTTCCTCAGCAATTTTTAATGCAACTCGCCAATCTTGCGACCCAAACTCTTTCTCAAGTTCAGCCAAACGTTCAACAACACCTTTACCTTTAATTTCGGGCGCTACAGTAGAAATTAAACCTTCTACACGCTCAGCCATATTTTTTGCTAAAGGCACCTGAATCTCTTTATCCGGATCAAACCCTCTTGACTTGGCCTTGTTAACAATATCATAAACTTTCAAAACCTTATCAGTAATATTTTGCATATACTTTTCAATTCTCGGACTTGCTTCTGCCATCTTTATCAAACTCCAATAAAACAACTTTTCTCGTTTTCAGGTTTACTACTGGCACTTTACACGGTTGAGGATCATGCCCTGTCTTTTCCTGGAACGAAGTTTTACCTTGCCAACACGAACAACATATCATTGTAACATTTTTGTAATTGCTGATGTTAGCATAATGAATATGACCTGTAATAAAAAAGTCAGGTATTTTTGAAATTACTAAAGGGTCTTTTTCCGCGTCCGGTATATATAAAGACGAAGTGTGCGTCGGACACAAATGCCTTTTCTGCAACAATAGCTTCATGATTAAATCAGAACGGTAATAACCCCCTTGGTTACGTATACTTTCTACATTCGAAACATAATAATCAAAACTGTATCCATGATAAATTAAAATATCAAACCCAGGAAAAGTTTTTGACGAATGAATATTAACTGTCGCAGGGTTAGACACATTATAAACATTAGATAGTTTATAGATTGATGAAGCAAACTTTTCCGATAACGGCGGTTGAGGTTCAGCTATACGCGAAGCATCGTGGTTACCTGTAGACACAATAATTTTCACATCTTTCCTAATCAATGCTAAATATTCAGCAACTTTTTCATACTGTTTTTCAATTTCAGTTATAATTAACTCTTCTTCTTGACCAGGATAAATTCCGGCACCTTCAACAACATCTCCTGCAATAAACAAATATTTAACTTTATTAGCAATTTCTTTTTCTTCTACAGTTCCAAACTCACAATTGATCCATTTTATAAAATCAAGAAATTCTTTTTCCATAAACATGTTAGATCCAACATGCATATCTGCTATAAAAACTGCATAAGTATCATCAGGCGCCTTCTTCAACTCTTTTGACAATGGCACTTCAGGAAAAAATATATTATTAACAAATACTATCCGTTCAGCAGTAGTCCCTTCAAACCCTACAACTTCATCCCTAAGAATATCCTGGCCTTTCTCAAACAACTCAGGTCTATTTTTGTTAATTAACACATTAATAGAACCTGTTGGATCTTCAATAGTAATATACAAATTACCATTTTTTGTTAATCTAATCTCATTTACTAAACCAATTATAGCAACTTTTTCTTTTGGTTTTTTATTTTTAATTTTATTAATTGAAATTGTAGACTGTAACTCTAACCGATTTTGTAAAATAGAACTTAACTGATTATACCTTGTTCTAAAAAAAGATACAAAATGTCCAACTTCACGTTTTATTGGAGGTTTATCATAACTTTCAATTATTTTAACTTGATAATTATCTTCTTTTTTAGGAAGAATATAATTCATAAACAAAGCTTTGTCTAAAACCTTGGATTTTTCCTGTATAGGTATATGCTCTTCAATATTTTGAAAGAAATTATTAAAATCAAAGTTATCATTTAACACAGAAAGAATGTCAGGACTAACCATGAAATTTTTATCAATAAAAGATTGCATGACCCGTTTTTTATTTTCAATGGTCATAAATGTAATTCCTCCTTCAATGTTTCCCTTACTTTGGGTGCTGTTGAAGGAGGTATCGCTAAACATATTTGACGTGTTCTACCATAACGACCTTTACTAATTACTTTTGCGTTAATCAACCCTAACATATCAAGTTCTGCTATAATATCAGAAACTCTTCTTTGTGTTAAAGGTCTAATTTTTACACTAAAACAAAGGTCTTTGTATAATTCATATATATCTCCTGTAAAAACAGGATTGTTTTGGTTTTTATCACATGTCTCAAATATTGAGAGCAAAGCAACTTGCGATTGTTTAGGCTGAGTTGAAACAATATCGAAAACTCTATCTCTTTCTATTTTTTCTTCAGCTAAATCCAAAATACTAATTGAAATTTTCTCTTCATTGTTTCTTTCAGTCAACTCACCGGCAACTCTTAGAAGTTCTAAAGCCCTTCTTGCATCACCATGCTCTCTTGCTGCATAAGCAGCACACTTTTCTAATACCCCCTCAGATATAGCATCTTTTTTAATTCCTACTCTAGCCCTATTTTTAAGAATACTTTGTAACTGTACAGCATTATATGGAGGAAAAACAATTTCTTCCTCTGATAAAGAACTTTTAACTCTTGGATCAAGATAATTTGTAAACATTAAATCATTTGAAATCCCTATTATAGAAATTTCACTATTTTTAATTTCAGAACTAAGTCTTGTTAAATTATATAATATTTCATCTCCAGCTTTATGTATTAACTGATCAATCTCATCTAAAATTAAAATTAAAAGAACTTTTCTTTTTTCAAGTTCTGCAAGAAATATTTTATAAACTTCATCTGTGGGCAAACCTGTTGCAGGAACTTCAACTCCAAAATTTCGTGCCACCTCTGCAACTAACCTATACTCAGTATCAGCTGTTCCTCTTAATTTACAATTAATATAAACAACTTTAATACTAAGTTTGTTTTTTTTAGCTAATTCTAAAATTTGATCAGTAACATATTTAACAACTAAAGTTTTACCAGTTCCAGTTTTACCATATAAAAAAAGATTAGAAGGTTTATCAGTTCTTAATGCAGGTGCAAGTATACCTGCAATTTTTTCCATTTGATCTTCCCTGTGAGGAATTTCTTCAGGAGTATAATTAGATTGAAGAACTCTTTTATTTAAGAATAAAGGATCCTTTTTCATATATTCTTCAAAAAATGATGTTAACCCCTTTTTTGTCATATCTTTCTTCACAATTCAAATAGCTATTTAAATATTATTATGATATAAAAACAGACTCTCACACCACTGCTTCATATGGAAATTTTTGTAAATAACAAAAACCTTTCAAAAAAAGTGTTACTACTTAATGTTCTACCTTCATTTCTTATAGAAAAAAATAAAATAATAATAATTTAGCGTTTAAGACATTATGCGGTATGCCGC